>JAVHRY010000094.1:3592-34523 GCA_036171915.1 Elusimicrobiales bacterium
GACGCTGTTTTTTCGTTCCGGCCCCCATGGCCTGCCGCCACGGGGAATATAAAGAGGAATCTATGGATTACGCTAAATTGTGGTTCGTGTTCTGGGCGGTGCTGTGGACGGGGTATTTCGCGCTGGACGGGTTCGATCTCGGCGTGTGCTTCTCCGGCTGGCTCGCCGCTTCGGGCGAAGAAGAGAACGCCGCCGTGTTCTCCTCTATCGGGCCTTTCTGGGACGGCAACGAGGTCTGGCTGGTAACCGCGGGCGGCGCCACTTTCGCGGCTTTCCCCGCGGTTTACGCCGGGCTTTTCAGCTGGCTTTACCCGGCGCTGCTGTTGATACTTTTTTCCCTGGTCGCCCGCGGGGTTTCCCTGGAGTTCCGCGGCAAGGTTCAGGCGGCCTCCTGGAAGTCCTTCTGGGCCCGGGCCGCCGCGGTTTCCAGTTTCCTCGCGGCCCTGTTGTTCGGCGTGGCTTTCGGCAACCTGTTCCGCGGGCTCGAGATAGGCGCGGACGGCTACCTGGGAACTTTCCTCGGGCTCCTGAACCCGTACGCGCTGCTTACCGGTTCGCTGTTCTGCGCTTTTTTCTTTTTCCACGGGCAGCTCTGGCTCGCGTTTAAAACCCAGGCGCCTGTGGCCGCTCGGTCCTCGGCGCTGGCCTCGAAAGGGTGGTACCCTCTCGCGGTGCTGCTGGCTGTCTTCCTGGCGGCAAGCTGGCTTTTTACCGGCCTTTCGGCGAACTTCCTGGCGCGTAAATACCTGCTGTCCCTGCCGCTGTTCTCTTTGGCCGGGCTGGCGGCCGCCAAAGTCCTCCTCGCCCGCGGCCTGTCGGGCAAAGCTTTCCTCGCTTCTTTTGCCGCCATAGTCTTCTTCTGTCTTACCGGCTTCGCCGGGCTTTACCCGGACCTGCTGGCCTCAAGAATAGACCCAGCCTTCGGCCTTAATGTTTATAACTCCTCTTCAAGCCCCTATACGCTTAAACTTATGGCCTGGGTGGCAGCGGTGTTCCTGCCCGTTATTATCGGCTACCAGTACTGGATTTACAGGCTTTTCAGGGCCCCTCTTACAGCCGGGGAACTTAAAAAAAGCGGGCTGTATTGACAAGCGGCCGGCGCGCTGTAACTTTTGGAATTTTGAGGCTAATGACACTGACTTTTTGCTAATATAATCAATTATGCGAATAAAATTCTGGGGTGCGCGCGGTTCCATCCCCGTGTCCGGGAAGCAGTACATAAAGTACGGCGGCAGCACTACCTGCGTAGAAGTCCGCTCCAAAAAAGACGAGCTGGTAATAGTCGACGCCGGCTCCGGCATAAGGCTTCTCGGCAAGGAATTGGTGAAAAATTCCCACAATAATTTCAATATGCTGTTCACCCATTCCCACTGGGACCACGTGCTGGGCTTCCCGTTCTTCGCCCCGATCTATAACAAAAAGACCCATATAAAAATAATGGGCTGCTCCTTCTCTTCGGATCCCGTCAGGGAGATAATAGCCAAGACCATGCAGCCCCCCGGCTTCCCGGTTAAGTTCGAGGAAATTTCGGCCAGGTTTGAATTCGCTTCCGTCTGCGCCGCAGGCTGCGAGATAGGCGGGATGCGGGTGCTCCCTATAGAGCTCAGCCACCCCAACAACGGGCTCGGCTACAAGTTCTGCGAGGGCGGCAAGACCTTTACTTTCCTTACGGACAATGAACTGGGCTTCGTCCATCCGGGCGGCCGGGCCTTCGGCGATTACCTGGCTTTCTCCAACGGGGCTGACCTGCTGGTGCACGACGCGGACTATACGGACGCGGAATACTCCCGGCGCAAAACCTGGGGCCATTCCACCTGGCAGCAGGCGCTCGCCCTGGCGCTTAAAGCCGAGGTCCGGGCTTTCGGCCTGTTCCACCATAACCAGGACCGTTCCGACTCCGATTTAGATAGGACCGTGGCCGAGTGCTCCCGCCTGGCGCGCAAAGCCGGTTCAAAAATGAAATGTTTTGCCGTTAAAGAGGGCCAGGAAATTAAACTTTAACAGGAGGCCGTACCGACTTATGCCTAAATTCAACTTTTATTCAGTCTGGATGGACCCGGTGTTTTATGCCTGTGTGGCCCTGTTCGCGGCCGCGCTTTTAGCGCTGGTTTACTCCATACGCAGATACCTGGAGCTGAAAAACACCGAAGTTTTTGAGGAGGATCCTGAACTCCCCGCCGCCCAACTGCCGGGGGAAGAAACTGCGCCCGTTAAATCGATGGCGCAGCCGGAGTTGCCGGAGGCCGCGCCGGCGCCTTCCCGTCCCCAGCCCGTAGCCGCCGGGGAGGCTCCCGTAGCTAACCGCGCCGAAACTTTCGTGCGCGGGATCTACGAAGGCATCTCCGGCCTGGACTCGAGGCTCAAGACTATTGAAGCCTCTCTCTCAAAGAGCCGCGTTAATAACGATTTCACGGTTAAATTCCTTGAAGATATGCTCCAGGACATTGATTCTCTTGATAAGGAAAAGTTAAAAGCCAGGCTCGAGTACCTGGTTTCCGACCTGAAGAAGTAAAATCAACACAAAGCGGCAGGGCTAAGCCGGTGCCGTATTAGGAGCTATGCCCATCATACGGCCAAAGCTACAGTGCGGCAAGTCCCGACATGTTCGCGGTCCCGGTTCACCTGCCTCCGCGCTCTTCCTGTTTTTCCTGGCAGCCTTGCTTTTCCCCTCCGCGGCTGATTGCGGCTTTTTGCCCCCCAACTCTTTCACTGACGACGCCAGGGGCCTGAGCGCGGCGCAATTCCTTAAGGTTCCCCCTTCAGCCAGATTTTCCGCGCTGGGCGGAACCGGGTTGACTTTGGGCGGCCCTGATTCTTTTTTCCTTAATCCCGCAGGAACCTGCGCCAACGGCCCCGGGGCGCGGGGCGTGTCCGCCTCTTACGAGTCCCTGCTCGAGGGAACTTCCCGCACCGGGCTGGCTTACTCAAGGGGGACGCCGGCCGGTATTTTTTCGGCCGGGCTGCTTTACAACAACGCCTCGCCGGGGCTTGAAAAACTGGACGGCGCCGGAGGCGGCTCAGGCTCCATTACCGCCTACGACGCGGCTTTCGGGGCCGGCTGGGCGCGGCGCCTGAGCTGGGCCGACTTCGGCTTTAACCTTAAATATATAAAATCCCGCCTTGCCGACGAGGAAGGTTCGGGCGCGGCTCTGGACGCGGGCCTGGTTTTTAAAAACGCCAGGGCCTCCGGCACGGAGTTCGCGGTAGCGGCCCGCAACTTAGGCCCCCCGTTCAAGCTCGGCTCAGAAAAAGCGCCGCTGCCCCTGGAACTGGGCTGCGGGCTTAAATGGAAATACTCCCCTGATTTTAATATTTACATGGAAGGCCGCCTGCCCAGCGATCACGCTCCCTACCTGGCTTTCGCCGGGGAGTGGTTCCTGCCCTACGCACGCCTGTCCGGCCTTTTCCTGCGGGCCGGGCTTAATTTTAAAAATTATTCCGACCACGGGTTTATGGGGTCTTTTTCCGGGGGCTTCGGTTTTAAGCTGGGCGGCTTTTTGCTGGATTACGCCTTTGCGCCTTATGGCGAGTTAGGGGCGGCGCACCGCATGACCGCCGGCTGGGGCTGGGGCTGGCCCGCGGCGCCCGGGCCAGAAAAACCTTTAACTGCCGCGCGCGGCGCGGCCCTGGCGGTGGCCCCGTTCTCCGCCGGTGACGGCGTACAGGAAGCGGAAGCGGAGGTGGCGCGCGGTCTTGTGGAATCGGAACTGATAAAGACGAAGCGCTACAGGATAGTGGAAAGGTCCAAACTGGATTTTATACTAGCCGAACAAAAACTGGCTTACGCCGGGCTTTCGGAGGCGGGCGAAACCGTGGAACTGGCCCGGGTTTCCGGGGCTGAACTGGCGGTGTTCGGCTCGGTGGATAAAAATAAAAAAGGCTACTTGATTACCGCGCGGCTGGTTGATGTGGTTTCCGGCGAGATACTGAGGTCTGAAACCGCGCCTGCCGGCGAAGACTATTTATTCCGTGACGCCGCGCGCCAGCTCGCCGCGGCGCTTTCTAAATAATTAATTACTTTGGCTCCGGTTCTTCGCCCGCGCAGGGTTGCCGCGGGTACCGGGTTAGCAAAACCGTCGTTGAGCCCGCCGCTTGCATAAGCGCGGCGGGCGAATACCGAGCGAGGCCACGGTGTGGCCGAGCGTGTTTTGCGTTCCGGTACCCGCGGCAGTCCTTAGTTAATTAGCCTGTTCAGGGTGTCGGGTTTTTTATTTTGTTTTTTGCGCGGGCCCGGTAGCCGGCTTCTTTGCGCCAGATAAAAAGCAGCAGGGCGGCCGTGAGGGCCAGGCCGTAAAGCGCGGCGGCCCTTAAATTTTTAAACAGCAGGGAAAGGGCGGAGAGAAAAACGAAAACCAGGACGGCGGCGCCGGCGGGGAAAGCGTCGGTAAAAGAGGCGGCCTCCTGCCCGTATTTTTTTTCCTTCCGCTCCAGTATCCAAACCACCGCCCAGGCGCAGACCAGCGCGAAACCCGCGCAGTAAAATATTCCCCGGAACATTCCCATCAATGGCGGAGGAGCCTTCTGATTACGGCCAGCATCTCAGCGTGGACGCGCCCGTTGGTGGCCAGGGTTTGGCTGCCCATCTTTCCGTCCACCCGCCACCCGGCCCCGGAAAAGTCGGTAACGCGGCCGCCCGCCTCTTCCACTACCAGTTTCCCCGCGGCCACGTCCCAGGGCTTCAGGCCGAATTCCCAGTAGCCGTCGGTGCGCCCCGCGGCCAGCCAGCAGAAGTCGAGCGAGGCCGCTCCCATGCGGCGCACGTCGTGGGAGAGCCTCATGAATTCGGCGAAAAAACGGCAATAAAACGCGGCCCTTTCCGCCCGGTCGTAGGCGAAGCCGGTTACCAGCAGGGCTTTCGATATAGTCGGCGCTTTAGAGACCGACAGCCGCCTGCCGTTAACGTAAGAGCCGCGGCCGCGCTCCGCCAGGAACAGCTCTTTCCTGAAAGGGTCGTAAACCCCGCCGGCCTTAATAACCCCCTTCTCCGAGAAACCGATGGAAACGGCCGCGGCCGGGAAACCGTGGGCGTAATTAGTGGTGCCGTCCAGCGGGTCTATTATCCAGAGCCTTCTGTTCGGGGTCTCCTCGAGCGGACTTTCCTCCGCCATAAAACCGTCGGCCGGGAAGGCTTTTCTTATTATGCCTATCACTTTTTTCTGCGAGGCCAGGTCAGCCTCGGTCAGCAAATTGGCGCGGCCTTTAAGGCGGTAGCCTACCTTGCCGAACTTGGCGGCCAGTATGCGGCCGCCGGCCAGAGCCGCTTTTTTTAAAATTTCAAGCTCTTTCATTTTTTTTAATTATGCCCAGGGCTATACGGGCCGCCCCCTCTTCGGCCGGTATGGAGGCCTCTAAAAACACCAGCCTGCGGCCCCTTAAGGCGGCCCGCGCCGCCTTAACAAAACCGTCGCGGAAATGACAGTCGGCCATCAGCCCGCCGGCTATGGCTACTTTTATCGTCCCCTTACCCTCCGGAGCGGCGTCTTTAAGCAGGGCGGCAAGTTCGGCCTGGGCGGTGGCGGCAAGCGCTTTAGCGCGCCTGTGGCCGGTCAAGGCCAGCAGCAGCAGTTTTTTAGCGTAGGCGGCGGAGCGCCCGTGCCCCATTTTCCCGGCTTCTCCCAGGCGGCCCCGCATTTCAAGGTATTGGCGGCCCAGCCAGCGGCCCGAGCCCGGGTCACCCGAGGCGGGGTTGAAGCCGCCGGTTTTTTTAAAGGCGCCCGGCCTGCCGCTGAAAACCACCGACCCGGTGCCGGCAATAAGCAGCAGGCCGGATTTCCCTTTGAAAGCGGCGTAGTGCGCGGCTTCGGCGTCGGATATTACCCCCGCAAGACCGAGTTTGCCTTTAAGCGCTTTAAAGAGGAAGGGTTTTTTCCATTTGCGGCTGAAAGCGCCGCGCGTGGCTATTACCAGCGGGACTGCCGTCCCCCGCGGCCAGCCCCGCAATAAAGGTACCAGTTTGCCGGGAAGCGAGCGTATGGGCGTAGTGCGAAAGCGTGAGCTGCGGACCAGGCGGCGGCGGGCGTCCAGGGCGGCTACCCTCGTCCAGGTCCCTCCCCTGTCCACGCCTATAGCCTTTATAACGCTTTTCTCGGTCATAGCCTGTCCGTTCCCCGTCCATTGACGACGGGGATAATGAAATGATAACATATATGCATACCAGCCGGCAGTTCCCTATGATAAGACAGTCAGACGGCGTAAGCCTCTCAACCCTGATAAAGCCCGAAAACGTGATTTTCCTGGAAGGCGCTCTTTCCAGAGAGGAAGTCGTGCGCCGGCTCACGGAGCGCATACTGCCGCAGGTAAGCGGCATCATAAGCCGCAGAGTTCTTTTTGACCGGGTAGCCGAGGTCGAAAAACTCAACCCGGTGCTGGAAAGCGGTTTTTACATCCCCCACGCCAAATTCCCCGAGCTGGACGCTTTCTACTCCGTACTGGGCCTCCTGCCGGAAGGTTTTATCGACCAGTCCACAGGCCTGACCGTCAGGGCCGTGCTGCTGCTTCTGTCCCCGCACAAGCCCGTTTTTTTTCAGCGCCACCTGAACATGCTTTCGCTGTTAAGCCAGGCCTTCCAGCCCGCGCTCATTGAAAAGCTTTGCGCGCTTAAAGACCCGGCGGCGGCCGCCGCCCTTGTGGCCGCCGTCTGAATTTCCCCGCCTTTAAAATATATATAATTGTCGTATGGTCGTTCCCCCCCGTTCAAAGCAGGTCTTCATCCTCAGCACCGCCATGCTCAGCTTTATTTCCTTTTGGAAAGCCGCCTCTATCGTGCTTTGCGACTTCGGCTCCAGCGCTTATTACGCCGGCGGCATAGCCATGAACGCTTTCGGCCCGGCTTTCCCCTGGTTTATCCTTGGCGTCATGCTGTTCTCCGGGGTTATGCTGGCTGTTTACACCGAGTCCTGCATCATGTTCGTACGGGGCGGGGTTTACGTGGTAGTGCGCGAGGCCATGGGCAAGGTTATGGCCAAGTTTTCCGTTTCGGCCCTGATCTTTGATTACGCGCTTACCGGGCCCATAAGTTCCGTTACCGCCGGGCTCTACCTCGGCGGGTTATTCGCCAACATGCTGCCCCTTTTGCATATTGGCTGGAACGTGCCGGCCAGGGCTTTCGCCATGGTCTTCGCCCTCCTGGTAACCGCTTATTTCTGGCGCGAGAATCTGCGGGGGATCGAGGAGTCGGCCGACAATAACCTTAAGATAGTCGGGGTTGTTACGGTCGTAGCCGTTGTCCTTATAGGCTGGTCGGTTTTTACGCTTTACGGCAGAACTATAGTGCTTCCCCCGTTTACGCCGGTCTTCACGCCGCAGGCCCTTGGCTGGACCGTAAACTTCCCCTGGCTTAAGACCGCCGGCCTGGTCGGCCTTGTGATGGCTTTCGGTCATTCCATACTGGCGCTAAGCGGCCTTGAAACGCTGTCGCAGGTTTACAGGGAGATCGAGGACCCTAAGGTGGGAAACCTTAAAAAATCGGTGGTCTTTATTTTTATTTTCAGCGTGATCTTTACGGGGCTGCTGACCTTCATGGCCGCGCTCATAATCCCCGGCGACCTGATAGCCGGGAAATACGCGGACAACCTGCTCAGCGGCCTGGCGCTGCAGTTGCGCGGACCCTACGCGGCGCGCCTTATAATGCAGGCCGCCGTAGTTATTTCGGGCGTGCTGATGCTGGTAGGCGCCGTCAACACTTCTTTTGTCGGCGCCAACGGCGTTCTTAACCGCGTCGCCGAGGACGGCATACTGCACGACTGGTTCCGCCATCTTCATAAACGCTACGGGACCACGCACAGGCTGGTAAATCTGATCGCGCTGATACAGATGCTCATCATCATGGTCTCCGGCGGCAACATTTTTCTGCTGGGCGAAGCCTACGCCTTCGGCGTGCTGGCCAGTATGACCTTTACCACCGCCTCCCTGATAATCCTGCGTTTTAAGCGCCGCAGCGAAGAGCAGGAATGGAGGTTCCCTTTTAACTTCAGGGTAGGCAATGTGTATGTGCCCGCCGGGCTGCTGGCGGTGCTGGTGGTTCTTCTTTCGGCTACCGGAATGAATATCCTCACCAAGAAGGTGGCCACGGTCGGCGGCCTTATCTTCACCGCTGTGTTCTACACCATCTTCTATATTTCGGAGAAACTCAACGAGGATAAGGCCCGCCTTTACGCGCCGGGAACCGACAACGAGGAAAAAATGAACCTCAGGCGGGCAGTCGATATCGCCAGCATTATCCCGGAGCTTACCAGGGCCCGGCGGATACTGGTGCCCGTCAGGAACCCCAATAACCTCGTGCACCTGGCAAGCGTGCTGGAGACCGTGGCGGACGAAGATACCGATATCATAGTGCTCAGCGCCAAGATAGCCAAAGGCATACAGTCCGGCGGCGAGACGATGTCCGACGAGGACAAGGAGATCTTCAGCGCGGTGGTGCTGCTGGCCGAAAAATACGGCAAGACCGTAAAGCCCATTTTTGTTTTTTCCAACGACCCCTTCTATTCCATGGCGCAGGTGGCCCAGGCGGCTGGCTGCGACGAGGTGGTTATGGGGGTGTCGGGTTCCACGGGGGCGGAGGTGCAGCTTGAGCGCCTGGCCATGGCCTGGGGCATGCTCAGGAAAAACGACGTGCCCTCTAAGCCGGTGCTCGCCCGGGTGATCTGGGAAGGCCGGCAGATGACGTCGCAGTTGAGCTAGTTTACGGCGCGCACTTGAACGAGGTTACTATGACAATAAGAAGGATCTGCAAATACGGGGAGAAAATCCTTGAGAAGAAGACTAAAAAGGTTAACTATCCCGAGCTGAAAAAAGACCTGCCCGCGCTGCTCGCGGACATGTTCGAGACCATGGATGCCGTAGGCGGCGCGGGCCTGGCGGCTTGTCAGATAGGCCTGAACCTGCGCCTCGCGGTTATAAAGATACAGCGGGAGAACGAAGCTCCGCTCAGCATAGTCATTATAAACCCGGAACTGGCGGAGAAATCCGGGACGCTTTACGAGGAAGAGGGCTGCCTTTCTTTCCCCGGCCTGTTCGCCAAGGTACGCCGGGCGGCCAAGGTTAAGGTGCGCGCCCTTAACGAAAAAGGCCTCCCGATAGAGATCAACGCCGAAGGCATTTTCGCCAAGGCGCTGCAGCACGAGATGGACCACCTGGACGGCATAGTTTTTATAAGCCGCCTGCCGCTGATATCGCGCCTTAAGCTTAAGCCGGAGCTGATGCGGCTGAAGGCGCAATGGAAGAAACTGGATGAAAGTAAGATGAAGCCGGTATAGGTTCAATGGCCAAATTGAAAATAGTTTTCCTGGGCACGCCCGATATAGCCTGCGGCTTCCTCGGCCGCGTAGCCGCTTCCGGGCACGAGATAGCCGGGGTTATCTCGCAGCCCGACCGCCCAGTGGGACGCGGGCTTAAAATGTGCTGCGCCCCGGTAAACGCGTTCGCGGACAGGCTTAAGCTCAGGTCCTTCAAGCCTGCCTCCAGGCCCGAGCTTCACTCCGTTATTTCCGGGCTTAAGCCGGACCTTTGCGTGGTGGTGGCCTATGGCCGCCTGATCCCCGAAGAAACCCTCGCGCTTGCCAGCTTAGGTTTTTTGAACGTGCATTTTTCCCTGCTCCCTAAATACAGAGGTGCGGCGCCGGTGCAGCGGGCGCTGATAAACGCGGAAAAGAGTACCGGCGTAACGCTTTTCTGGCTGGACAAGGGCATGGATACCGGTCCCGTTTTCCTGCAGCGTGTGGAGCCCGTGCTTGAAACCGACGACGCGGCTTCGCTGTTCGCGCGGCTTTCCGCCGCGGGCGCGGACCTGCTGGGGGAAGGCCTGGAAAAGATCGCCGCCGGTGAAATAAAGCGGGAGCCTCAGCGGGGCGAGCCGTCCCTGGCGCCCAAGCTTACCGCCGCGGACGCGGTTCTGGATTTTTCCCTTCCCGCCTCCTCCCTGCTGGGCAGGGTCCGCGGGCTGGCTTGCGGCCCCAGGGCCCGGTTTCTCACGGGGGCGCCCGGGCGCAAGACCATTGTCCAGGTGCTTGAAGCCTCGCTGCCTGCCGCGGAGCCCTGCGGCGGTTCCCCCGGCACGGTGCTGTCGGTTGAGGGCCGCGCCGGCTTTATTGTAAAATGTGGCGTCGGGGGGCTGCTGATAAAAACTGTGAGAGCGGAGGGAAAGAAAATCGTCAGCGGCGCGGATTTCCTTAACGGGGCCCGGCTTAAGCCCGGCAGCACACTGTTGTGAAGCGGCGGCCAAGGAGATACACTTGTGGGAATTAACGAATTTTACCAGAAACATTTTTCCTCTTCCGAAGAGAAAATAATCAGCGCCGGGTTTTTGCTGCGCGTGGGCGGGGTGGGCCTGGCGCTGTTCCTGCTTACCTATTTTTTCTTTTCCTGGACCATGGAGACCGTTATCCACAACCGCAAAGAGGTGATAGTTCCCAATATCGAGGGCAAATCCTCGGTGAGCGCCCTGCAGGCCATTTCCGAGAGCAACCTGGCCCTGAAGATAGAAGGCTATGACTTCAACGAGAAGGTCCCAATCGGCACCGTCCTGCGCCAGATCCCCGACGCCGGGTCTTCCGTCAGGGAAGGCAAGATAGTGCGGGTGGTTTTCAGCCAGGGCGGAGAGTCCGTTTTTACCCCCACCCTGGTAGGGCTGCCGCTCAGGAACGCCGAGCTGCTTCTGCGCCAGCGCCAGCTGGCGCTGGGCGAGGTGAGCGAGTCCTATTCCCTTAAGGCGGAAAAAGGGACGGTGCTTTCCCAAGATCCCAAGCCGGAGATCAGCGTTTCAAAGAACACCATGGTGCAGGTAGTCGTTTCCGCCGGGCTACCGCCGGCGGGAATAATAATGATGCCGGATTTCCGCCAGAAAAAGAGCGACGAGGCGCAGCAGTGGGCGTCCCAGAACAGCGTTTCTATTTCCATTACCGAGGACCCCGGTTCCCTTTTCCCCGGCGGCACGATAATAGACCAGGTGCCCGCGTCGGATACTGTCGTCACCGCCGACTCCAGGATCACGCTTACCGTCAGTTCGCGCAAGGGCGGCGCCGGCGCTGAAAAGGAATTCCGGGTGCACTACGAGGTTTCGCAGAGCGGCGCGCAGCGGCATATCCGCGTAGTTGCGCTGGGTAAAAACGGCGACCGCGAGATCTTTAACGGCCTCCGGGACCCCGGCACAAAAATAGACCTCTCCGTGCCTTCCGGCGGCGCCGAGAAAATTCGCATATTCGTTAACGGCATTCTGGTGGAGGAGCGGCCCGTAAAATGACGCGCCTCCCCGCTTTCCCCGTCCCCTCGGGGCGTGCCGCGCTGGTCCCGTCCGTGCTGGCGGCGGATTTCGCCTGTCTCAAAGACAGCCTGGCTCCGGTCGGGAAACTGGCCGATTGGGTGCAGGTGGACGTGATGGACGGGCACTTCGTGCCTAATCTAAGTTTCGGGCCGGGCATTGTGCCGTACGTGGCGGCCGCTTCGGGGCTGCGCGTTGACGCGCACCTGATGGTGGAGGAACCGCGGAAATTCATAGACGCTTTCGCCGCCGCCGGGGCGGGCTTGATCACCGTACACTGCGAGGCGCGCGGGGCCGCGGCCTGCGTCCGGAGGATAAAGGAATTGGGTTTAAAGGCCGGGCTGGCGCTGCGGCCGGGGACCCCGCTTAAAAAAATAGGCCCGCTGCTGGGCAGCCTGGACCTGGTTCTTATAATGACCGTGGAGCCGGGGTTTGGCGGGCAGGCCTTTATTCCCGGCATGCTGCCTAAGATCTCCGGGGCCCGGGAGCTTATTAAGAGGGCGCGCCGCCCTGTCTGGCTGCAGGTTGACGGCGGCATAAACGCCGCTACCGCCAGGCTCGCTTCAGGCGCGGGGGCGGATTCGCTGGTTATCGGGAGCGCGCTTTTTTCGTCCGGAAAGCCGGCCTCTTTCCTGCGGGAGCTCAGAGCAAAACTTTAGGAGCGTGCGGTCCTCGCGAGGCGGGATAAAAGGTTGTATGTCAAAAAAAATTCTTATAGTGGAAGACGAGGACCTTATAGCTAAAGTTCTTTCTATACGGCTTACGGGCCTTGGCTATAAGGTCTTGACCGCCTTTGACGGCGAAGAGGGGCTGGACGCCGTAAGAAAAGAAAAGCCCGACCTGGTGATACTTGACATCGGCCTGCCGAGGATGGACGGCAACACCCTGTGCGAGCTGATCAAAACGGAGGAAGCTACCAAGAAAACCAAAATTATAATGCTGACCGGGAAAAGACTGGTCGGCGACATGGAATCCGCCTTTACCGCGGGCGCGGATTTTTATGTGAACAAACCCTACGAGTGGCAGCATCTGCTCGGCCATATACAGCATCTGATAGGTTAAGGTCCTTCCCCGTTCCCAAAGGCCGCCAAATATAATATAATAAACATTCACGCCAGTCCGCTTTGGGCGGGCGGGCTTGTGTTATCGTTTTACATGACAGCAAGGAGGATATCTATGGCAGTTGTTTTGAGGCTTCAGAGGATTGGAAAGCGCACGCAGCCGCATTACCGCATTGTGGCCATTAACAAAACGAGCGGCTCCAACGGGCAGCCGCTGGAAATTATCGGGCATTATAATCCCAAGGCGGAAAAAGACAAAGAAAAAGTTACCATCAATTCCGTAAGACTTGAGTCCTGGGTGAAGAACGGCGCCAAGCCTTCCGAAACCCTTGCGTCGCTGATAAAGCGCGCCCTTAAAGCTGAAAAGGCCGTTGAAAATACAGTTAAGAAAGTCATAGAGAAGAAATAAACGGAGGCGGCTTTAATGAAAGAAGCTTTAATGTACATAATAGGTTCTCTTGTCGAGAACCCCCAGGCAGTCAAGTTGGGCGTTTCCGAGGACGGGGACGTGGTCCGCTTCAAGCTTACAGTGGCTTCTTCGGACCGCGGCAAGGTTATAGGCAAGGAAGGGCGCGTGGTAAAGTCCATACGCACCGTGATGCAGACCGCCGCCGCCAGGCTCAATAAAAGAGTTTACCTGGACATAGACTAAGGGCAGCCGATCTTTATATGCGCGTAGACGCGATAACTCTTTTCCCGTCTATGCTGGACGCGCCGCTTTCGGAAAGCATAGTGGGCCGCGCCCGCGCCGAAGGCTTCCTTGAGCTCGGGTTCGTTAACCCCCGGGATTTCACGGAAGACAGGCACCGCACCGTTGACGACAAACCCTATGGCGGCGGCACCGGGATGGTGATGCTGGCCGAGCCTATTTACCGGGCTCTTAAGAAAGTGAGGAGAAAAAGATCGTTCGTCATACTCCTCACTCCCAAAGGGCGGCGTTTCGACCAGAAGACG
Source organism: Elusimicrobiales bacterium (assembly GCA_036171915.1). Classification (GTDB taxonomy): domain Bacteria; phylum Elusimicrobiota; class Elusimicrobia; order Elusimicrobiales; family UBA9959; genus UBA9959. Next base: position 16,862 of record JAVHRY010000094.1, read on the forward strand.
GCGCTTGAGCTGGCCAAAAAAAAGCACCTGATCTTTATCTGCGGCCACTACGAAGGTATAGACGAACGCGTGACCCCGCTTGCGGATATGGAACTTTCCATAGGCGACTACGTTCTTACCGGAGGCGAGCCCGCGGCGGTGGCGGTGATAGACGCGCTGACGCGGCTTATCCCCGGGGTCCTGAAAAAAGACGACGCCACCGTGAACGAGACTTTTACGGACGGGCTGCTTGAAGCCCCCCATTACACCAGGCCCGGTGTCTGGCGCGGCAGGAAAGTGCCGGAGGCCCTGTTGAGCGGCAACCACAAGCTGATAGGCGCATGGCGGCGCGCGCAGGCCGAGGAACTTACCGGAAAGGCAAGGCCGGACCTGCCGGGAGCGCCGAAGGCCGGGCAAAAGAAGCCCGCGCGGGCGGCGGGAAAGAGCGCTAAATAATTTTTTGTTTCAATCAACTAGGAGGCAGTATGATAAACATCGATAAATACCTGGGCATCAAGAACGATAAATTTGATTTCCAGTCGGGCGACACCGTTAAGGTCTATACTAAAGTAGTCGAAGGCGACAGCGAGCGCGTACAGATCTTTGACGGGGTGGTCCTTTCCCGCCGCGGAACCGGTATTTCCGCCAGTTTTATCGTGCGCAAGGTCTCGTACGGCGTAGGCGTTGAAAGGGTGTTCCCCCTTCATTCCCCCCGCATAGATAAAATAGAAGTGGTCAAGAAGGGCAAGGTCCGCCGCTCAAAGATCTATTATCTGCGCGGGCTTTCCGGCAAGTCAGCCAGGCTTAATGAATCCGGGCAGGTCGTAACGGCGGAAGCGCCGGCGGCCCCGGCCCCCGCCCCGGTTCCTGCTAAAACCGCGCCTGCCGCCGAGCAGCCCGCCGCCGGCAAATAACCGCGCCAGCCCCCGGCGGTTTCCGCAGGGGGCTTCTACGGGATAAAAATATACCGTGCCGCTCCGCAAATTCGACCAGACAATCCTTGAAAGCAGGAAACCGGCTTTTTTGTTCGGCGTTGACGAAGCCGGGCGCGGCCCTTTAGCCGGGCCGGTTACCGCCTGCGCGGCCTGGATCCCCGGGGCGGCCCTCCCACTTGTTTCTCCCGTCATCAACGACAGCAAAAAGCTTTCCCCCCGGCGCCGCGAGCAGGCTTTTTCATTGATGGTCGCCTCCGGGGTCAGGTTCGGCTTCGGCTTCGCGGGGCCCGCCGAAATAGACAGGGTAAATATTCTTGAAGCTACGTTCAACGCCATGGGGGCCGCCGTCAGGCGGCTTATTTTTTATACTTCCGCCGTGCCGGAAAAAACGCTGGTGCTGGTGGACGGGCCTTACCGCATAAAACGCCTTGAGCTCTGCGCCCAGGAGCCCGTAACGGGCGGCGACGCGAAATCTCTTTCTATAGCGGCGGCCAGTATTTTCGCAAAAGTGCTGCGCGACCGCTGGCTTGGCGTGCTGGACCTTAGTTACCCGGGCTACGGCCTGGCCGTTCATAAAGGCTACGGGACCGCCGCGCACCTGGAAGCTTTAAAGCGCCTCGGGCCCAGCCGCACCCACCGCGTGAGCTTCTCCCCGGTGAGGGCCGCGCTTCGGGGCCGCGCGTGAATAAGAAAGGCGAACAATACGAAGAGCAGGCCGCCCTCTTCCTTAAGGGAAAAGGTTTTGAAATTCTGGCCAGGAACTGGGCCGCGCCCATGGGGGAATTGGACATAGTGGCCCGCAAGGGCGGTACGGTCGTCTTCGTAGAAGTCAGGGCGCGCTCCAACCCGGCCTACGGCCTGCCCGCCGAGACCGTGAACCGCGCAAAGCAGGCCAGGATAATCAAGACGGCTATGGCTTACCTTAAAGCCTCGGGCCTGAAAGCGGAAACCCTGAGGTTCGATTTTATCGGCATTTCTCCCGGCTCCGGTCCGGAGCATATAGAGGACGCTTTCACCGCGGACGGTTTCGGATTTTTCTAAACAGGCCGGCCGGGATTCGGCAAGGAGACTTTAATGGACGCTTCAGAGATACTCACCGAAGTTGAAAAGACCGCCGGCTGGCTTAAAAAGAAGGCCCGCGGCTTAAGACCCGCTACCGCCATCATCGCCGGCTCCGGCCTCGGGAACTCCCTTCCCCGTCTTGAAGGGGGCATCACTATCCCTTACCGCACCATCCCCGGTTTCCCCTGCACTACAGTGAAGGGCCACGCCGGGGAGCTTGTCTTCGGACGCCTGGCCGGCAAGGAAGTGGTCATAATGAGGGGGCGTTTCCACTATTACGAAGGCCGCCCGCTTAACTTTATAGCTTTCCCGGTGCGCGTGCTCGCCGCCCTGGGCGTTAAAAACCTGGTGCTGACCGCCGCCGTCGGCTCTCTCAAGCCGGCCATTAAGCCGGGCGATATGCTCATCCTAAAGGACCATCTGAACCTGATGGGCTCCAACCCGCTTATGGGCAACTACCACGAAGCTTTCGGCGCCATGTTCCCCGACATGAGCGAGCCGTACGACAAGGCCCTGCGCGCCGAAATAATAAAGCTGGCCCGCAGGCTTAAAATACGGGCCGCCGAAGGCGTTTACACCGCCGTTACCGGCCCTTCTTACGAAACCCCGGCCGAAGTCAGAATGTACCGGATGCTCGGCGGGGATATAGCCGGCATGTCCGTGGTGCCGGAGACCATAGCCGCCCGCCAGCTCGGCCTGCGCGTGGCCGGCGTCTGCTGGATCTCCAATTTTACCAGCGGTATCTCGAAGACCACGCTCACCCACGACGAAGTGCTGGAGCTGGGCGAGAAAGTATCGGTTAAAATGCGGGCGCTGCTTGAAGCCCTAATTAAATCAAAGGCGGTATAAGATCATGAGAATGCTAGACCTGCTTCTTAAAAAACGTTCCGGCCTGGAGATGACCGCGGCCGAACTGGAATTCATTTCCATGGGCGCCGCCGACGGCACCATCCCCGACTACCAACTTTCGGCCTGGCTGATGGCCGCCTTCCTTAACGGGCTTACCCCCGCCGAGACCGCGGGCCTGACCCGCGCCATGGCCCTTTCCGGCAAGAAGCTGGACCTCTCCGGAGTGAAAGGCGCCAAGGTGGACAAGCATTCCACCGGCGGCGTGGGCGACGGCGTCTCTATCGCCCTGGCGCCGGTCGCCGCCGCCTGCGGCGTGGTCGTGCCCATGATGAGCGGGCGCGGCCTGGGCCACACCGGCGGTACGCTTGATAAACTTGAGGCCATGAAAGGCTTTAAGGTGCGCCTGGAGCCCGCCTATATCGTAAGGCAGCTTAAGGCCACGGGACTTTCCATGTTCGGCCAGACCGCCCAGCTTGCCCCGAGCGACAAGAAACTTTACGCCCTGCGCGACGCCAGCTGCACGGTGGAGGCCCTGCCGCTCATAGTGGCCAGCATCCTCTCCAAGAAATACGCCGAAGACATCACCGGCCTGGTGATGGACGTTAAATACGGCTCCGGCGCTTTCCTTAAGGACTTTAAGCGCAGCCGCGAACTGGCCGTGGCGCTTATGAAGACCGCCAAACTTCTCGGCATACGCTGCGTGGCGGTGATGACAGCCATGAACGAGCCGCTGGGTTTAGCCGTCGGTAACGGGCTGGAAGTGTCCCAGTCAGTAAAGATCCTGGCCGGCCAAAAGGGCCCTGAGGATTTTATTCGCGTGCTGGAAGTTCTGTCCGGGCAGATGATCTATTTGGGCGGGAAGGCCCGCTCCGCCGCAGAAGGCGAGGAGAAGGCCCGGGCGGCCATCGCCGACGGCAGCGCCCTTGAGAAATTCCGCCTGATGGTGAAATGGCAGGGCGGAGATCCCCGCGTGGCCTCCGATCCCGACCGCTTCATGCCCAAGGCGAAGCTCGTCAGAGAAATAAAAGCCCGGAAGGCCGGCTTCCTTACCGCCATGGAAGCCCGCACGGTGGGCTTCGCGAGCGTGGCTTTGGGCGCGGGCCGCGCCAGGGCAGAGGACGCCGTGGACTTCGGCGCCGGCTTCATGCTGGAGAAGAAGCCCGGCGACCGCGTAAAGCCCGGCGACGTTATAGCCAGGACCTACGCGTCCTCCGCGGCCAAGCTCGCCGACGGGGTTAAGATGTTCGAGTCCGCGCTGGCTTACGGCCCCGGAGCGCCGCGCAAAGAGCCTCTTATCCGCGAGATAATAAAATAAGAGGGCAGAGGAGAGCGAAACATGAAGAACGTTCACGTCTCTAAGCACCCGCTGGTGCTGGATAAGATCGCCCGCCTGCGGGACAAGAAGACCGGCGTGGCGGATTTTCGGCGCCTGATGGGAGAGCTGGCCATGCTGCTGGCCCACGACGCGCTACTGCAGGCTTCCGTTAAGCGCGTTCAAGTGCGCACCCCGATAGGCGTGGCGCCCTCCTTTAAGCTGGCGCAGGACCTGGTTTTTGTGGCTATCCTGCGCGCGGGGCTGGGTATGGTGGACGGGCTTCTAAAGCTTTGCCCCGAGGCGAAGCTCGCGCATATCGGCATTTACCGGGACGAGGAAACCCTTAAGCCGGTAAAATACTACGCGCGCCTGCCCAAAAATGTGGCCGACAGCCTGGTGGTGATAGCCGACCCCATGTTGGCTACCGGCGGCTCCGCGGTGGAGGCCGTGGAGATACTGAAAAGCCGGGGCGCCAAAAACATCCGCTTCATCTGCATGATCGCCGCCAGGGAAGGCCTCAGGCGCCTGGCCGCGGCGCACCCGGAAATGCCTATTTATGTGGGGACCGTGGACGCCAGGCTGAACGCCCGCGGCTACATAGTGCCGGGCCTCGGCGACGCCGGAGACCGGATGTTCGGCACCAATTAGGGCCGGAGAAAATACTTGAAACGAAATAAAAAAACCCGGTTCCCCGGGTTTTTTTATTTAAGACCATTGAGTTTAAACCTGCCCTACTTTTTCGCGTGCGGGTCGGCTACGCACATAAGAGTTTCACGGTCCAGCACTTTTATGGACTTAACCTCGCGTTTAATGACGTTGCGCTTCTCAAGTTCGGCCAGCGTGCGCACTACCGTCTCCAGCGCCAAGCCCGTTATTTCCGCTATCTCCGTCCGCTTAAGGCCGTAGATGGCCGGGTGGGCGGTATCGCGGCTCTTGAAGGTTATGGCGTTAAGCAGCGCCCGGGCCACTTTGGAGTGCGCGGATTTGTAGGCCGTATCTTTCAATTTAAGCTGCAGCAGGCGCATTTCCGTGGCTATCTTGCGCAGGAAAACTTTGTAAGTGCCCGGGTGGGCGCTCAAAAAGTTATCAAGGGTGTTTTTATCTATAAAAGAAATCACCGCTTCGCCCATGGTCTGCGAGTTGCAAAAGTATTCTTTTCCGGAGAAAAGGGCTATATGCCCGAAAGTCTCGCCCGGGTGGCGGATCCAGGTGATCATCTGCTGGCCCCTGGCGTCGGTGGAAAAAACTTTTGCCCGGCCCTTACAGACGGTGTAGATGCCTAGCGGCGCCTGGCTTTCCGTATAAATGTTCTCTTCATTGCGGAATTTGCGCGCCGTTTTAAGCGTGTTCCAGGCTTTCTGCGCTCCCGCGTCCAGTTTACTGTAAAAACAGCCGGCCTTGAAGCGGCACACGCCGCAGTCCGGAGCTTCTTCTTTAGTGAATCTGTTCATATTCCCCCGTTCCGGCTTGGAACCTGCCCCTATTATATAATATTTCCGTCCCTGCCGCCATTTGCTAAACTATTGGCTGGACTCGGCTTCGGCACCATGTTAAAAGACCTTAAAGCCCTCGGCAAAGAATCCCTGATCTACGGCCTCTCCACGGTGGCGGCGCGCCTGCTCAGTTTCCTGCTGCTGCCTTTTTATACGCACTACCTTTCCCCCGCCGACTACGGCGTTTCGGCAGCGCTGTTCTCGTACATCGCCTTCTTCAATATCCTGTTCCAGCACGGCATGGACCAGGCCTACATGCGCCACTACTCCGACCGCGAAACCTCCCTGCCCTCGGCTTTTTACGGCGTGGGCGCGGTCTCGCTGGTCCTTGGCGCCGCGTTGTGCCTGGCCCCTTCGGGCCTTGCGGCCGTCGCCGGCCTCGGCGCTGGCAACAGCCGGCTGATAATCTATTCCGCGGTAATCCTTTTCGCGGACGCTCTGAGCGCGCCGCTGTTCGCCGACCTGCGCATGGCGCACAAGGCGCTGCACTATTCCCTGCTGCGCGTGCTCACGGTAGTGCTTAACGTCGGGATGAATATCTTCCTTATTATAGGCCTGGGCCGCGGCGTGCAGGGCATCTTCGAGGCCAATATTTGTTCCTCCGTGCTAGCGCTGGCGCTGGTGATGATCCCCGCCGCGGGCCTGCTGGCCAGGCCGCGCTTCAGCGGCCGCGTCTACCGCTCCATGTTGGCCTTCGCGCTGCCGCTGGTGCCGGCCGGGCTGGGGTCCATGGCGGTGCAGGTGATAGACCGCCCCATCCTGCTGCGCCTGGCGGACCAGGCCACCGTGGGCATTTACCAGGCCAATTACCGCCTGGGCATCTTCATGATGCTGGTGGTAAGCATGTTCGACCAGGCCTGGCGCCCGTTCTTCATCGAGCGGGCCGACAAGCCGGACTCCCCCCCGCTCTTCGCCCGGGTGCTGACCTTCTTCGCCTTCGGCGCCTCCTGGCTTACGCTGGCCCTTTCCTTCTTCATCGCCGACCTGGTAAAATTCCCCGTCTTCGGCAAGCCGCTTATCCACCCGGCTTATTGGGGCGGCCTGGGCCTGGTGCCCGTGGTGCTCTGGGCTTACGTGTTCAACGGTCTGTATATCAACTTCCTGGCGCCGGTCATAATCGCCAAGCGCACCGGCTATATGATGGCCGCCACCTTCCTGGGCGCGGCGGTCAACGTGGGCGCCAATTTCCTGCTGATACCGCGCTACGGCATGCTGGGCGCGGCCTGGGCCACTTTCGCCGCTTATGCCTGCATGGCGTGGTTCATGCACCTGGCCGGGAGGAATTGCTACCCTGTGCCTTATGAATGGGGCCGGGTGTTTTCCGCCGTGGGCGCGGGCGCCCTGCTGACCTGCGGCCTGCTGTTCAGCGGCCTGCTTAGCCCGGGGCTCTGGCTGGGGTTAAGGCTGGCCGCCGTTTTCCTGCTGTACCCGGCCTTTACCTGGAGCCTGCTGACCGAAGCCGAAAAAGCCGGCCTATACTCCCTGCTGAACCGCGCCGGGACAAGAGGCCCCGCCGCCGTGTAGGCCTTTCGCCCCTTACCTTCCGCTTCGCCCCGGTTTATAATATACAGGCATGAAAAACAACTCACGCTTCGCCGCGTTGTGCGCCGTCCTGTGCGCCGCTTTCCCCCTTTCCTCCTTTTCAGCGGGCTTCAGCCTCGACCTGAAAGACCTGCCCCGGCCGGCCTTCTCCGCCGCCGGCGAGGTAAAGGACTGGACCGTGCTGTTCTTCGTGAACGGCAAGAACAACCTGGAGAGCTCCACGCTGATGGACGTGAACCAGATGGAACTGGCGGGCACTACGCCGCGCGTAAATATCGTGGTGGAACTGGGCCGCATGAACGGCCAGCCCGAGGGCGACGACCACGGCGAGGGCGACTGGACCGGGGTCAGGCGCTACCTGATAACCAGGGACGCGGATCTTACCCGCATTAAATCCCCCGTCCTCGAAGACCGCGGCCGGGCCGATATGGGCTCCTGGCGCGAGCTGGCCGATTTTATAAGGTGGGCCAAGACGCGCTACCCGGCCCGCCGCTACGCGCTGGTGCTCTGGGACCACGGCAACGGCTGGAAGCCGGTGGACCCGGCCAACGCCCCGCATTTCAACGAGAAGGGGTTCTCCCTGGACGAGGAGACCGGCAACGAGATCTCCACGCCGCAGATAGCGCTGGCGCTCAAGGCGGCCGGCGGAGTTAATTTCCTTATGATGGACGGCTGCAACATGGCCATGGCCTCCGTCGCCTACGAGGTGAAGGACTACGCCGGGGTGCTGACGGCGTCCGAGGAAACGGAACCGGGGGTGGTCGTGCGCTACGCGCAGTTCCTCGGCCTGCTGAACGCTAAACCTTCAATGGACGGGGAGGAGTTCGCCGCGAACACCGTTAAGACTTACCGGGATTACTTTGTGGACCACTCAGGGGATAACGAGGGCGCGCCGGTAACCCAGTGCGCCCTGCGGCTGTCTAAAATGACGCTGTTCAGGGCCAAACTGGACGCGTGGGCCGCCGCCGCGCTGCGCGCGGAGCCTGAGGCGCTGAAATACGCCAAGAAGAGCGCCAAGATCTTCGGGGAAGACCCAGAGTACAAGGACCTGTATGATTTTGTGGAGCTGGTCGGCGCCGCTACGGCGGATCCCGCGCTAAAAGCGCGGGGCGCCGAGGTCATGCGCTTCCTGAAGACAGAACTGGTAATAGAAAACTGGGCCCAGGACGCGGTCAGCCACGGGCTTTCAGTCTACGTGCCGGATGCGTACGATCCGCTTTACGACGGCCTGGCCTGGCCGCGCGACGGGGTCTGGGACGATTTCGCCCGCTTCATGGCTAATAATTTCGGCGAGCCGCTCGCCCCTAAAAAGCCGCACCGCCGCTGAATTCCTTAAGCTGCCTGCCTTTCTCCCTGTCGGTGAGCACCTGAAGCAGCCGCCGCCGCAGGCGTGCTTCTCTAAGACAGGCAGAACTCATGGACGATCCTCCCGGGGGCGCTTATTAATGATGTGCGGAGCCGCAAGTCCCCTCAACGTGAATTATATAAATATAAACTGACGCTTTTAGATGGAAATTACTTTTCCTGCTGCAGCCGGCCGAAGGAAGCCACGCCCAGCGCGGCGGCGGCCAGGCAGAATACCCCTATGGCGGCCAGGTCCGCCCAGACGGAAAAGGCGCTCTGCCCCAGCATAATGCGGCGCAGCAGGTCCACCGAGTAGGTAACCGGGTTAAACAGGCTTATAACCTGTATATAGTGCGCCGACGTTGACAGGTCGAACAGTGCCCCGCTGAAAAAGAAAAGCGGCCAGGTGAGAAAACTCATCACCAGCCCGAAGCCTTCCATGGATTTCATCCTGGCGCCTATGGTGAGGCCGATGTCGGTGATCATAAAGGACACCGGGAAAGCCGCCGCCAGGCAAAGCAGCACCTGTAAAAAATTCAGCGGCAGTATAAAAACGGCGCCTATCAGCAGCAGCAGCAGGGTTTCAATAAGCGCGCCCAGCATTCCCCCCAGCGCCTTGCCCACGAACAGCGTGGCGCGCGAGATGGGCGCCGCCAGCACTTCCTTTAAAAAATCCAGCCGCTTGTCCCAGATTATATAAAGCCCGTAGGTGATGGACGTGAACAAGATCACCATGGCAATAATGCCCGGGAAGATGAACTGCTGGTAGGTGTAGCCCGTTACCGGGCTGTGGCCGGAGGTCATGCCCCCGCCCAGCACGAACAGGAACAGCAGCGGGGAAATGAGCACGGAAATAATGCGTTCCTTTTCGCGGAAGAAAACTTTCGCTTCGCGCAGCAGCAGGGCGTAGATGGCGTTTAAATTTAACATAAAATTCCCGGGTTCTTGCCGCCCGCGGGCTTACCCTGCTCTGTTTTTGCTCCGCTATTTTCTTGTCGTCGTGTTCACCGCTATCCTTTCAAAAATTCCCTCGGCTTTCTCTTCGGCGTCGTCGCTGATCTGCTGGCCCGCGAACTTAAGGAACACATCGTCCAGCGTAACACGGCGCACTTCCACCTCGTCTATCCGCCCCCCCGCGTTCAGCAGGGCCTGCAGGTTGGCGCCGGAGTTGGTAATGCCTATCTTCCAGTGGCCGTTCTCCCGCTCCACGCTGTTCACGAAAGGCAGCGCCTTCAGCGCGGCCTCGTTGATCCCGCCTTTGAGGAAAACAAGGTCCTGGCCCACTTTCTTCTTCAGGGCTTCGGGGGTGTCCAGCTCTATGATCTTGCCTTTGTTGATAATGCCTATGCGGTCGGCCAGGCTGTCGGCCTCTTCCATGTAATGGGTGGTAAGGATGATAGTGGTGTTGTGCTCTTCTTTAAGCGCGCGGATATGGCTCCACACGGCCTTGCGGCTGGCGGGGTCCAGGCCCAGCGTGGGCTCGTCTAGGAAAAGGATCTTAGGCCCGTGGATAAGGCCGCGGGCTATCTCCAGGCGGCGGCGCATGCCGCCGGAAAAGGTCTTAACGAAACTGTCCGCCCGGTCGGAAAGATTAACAAGACGGAGCATCTCTTTTATCTTGGGCTCTATCTCGCGGCGGGGCATGCCGTACAGCATGGAGTGCAGGTAAAGGTTCTCGCGCGCGGTCAGCAGGTCGTCCACGCTGGGCTCCTGGAAGACTATGCCGATGTTGCGGCGCACTTCCAGCGGTTCCTTGTTGATGTCGCGGCCGGCCACCAGCGCGGTGCCCGAGGTGGGGCGCACAAGAGTCGCCAGCATGCTTATCATGGTGGTCTTGCCGGCGCCGTTCGGGCCCAGCAGGCCAAACACTTCCCCAGCCGGTATTTCCAGCGACACGCCGTTTACGGCGGTCACTTCGGCGTAGCTTTTTACCAGATCGGTGGTTTTAATGGCTGGCATAAGAGAATTTTATCAAATACGGAGCGGCGCCGTTTCCGGCTAGAACTTAAGCATGGCCGTGGCCCCGGCATAACCGGGCTGGTAAACAGGCAGCAGCGTAAGTTTATTTTCCCCGCCCGGGGCTTTGGCCGCCACCAGCCTGCCGGTGGCCGTGCCCAGTACCGCGCCGAAGAACACGTCGGAAGCCCAGTGCTTGTCCGCGTAAACCCGCTGCAGGGCCACCATGCCCGCCAGGCCGTAAGCCGCGGCCTTAACCGCAAACGAGTCGTAGCTGTAGGCGTACACCGAGGCCACGGAGAAAGCGCTGACCGTATGCCCGGAGGGGAACGAAGTGCGCGATGTCTTAAGACTTAAGAGGTGAAAAGTGCCTTTCCCGTCGCCGGCATAGGGCCTGGAGCGGCCGGCAATAAACTTGGCGGCCGTTCCAATGGAGTTGGCCGCAAGGAAGGACTCCGCCGCCAGGATGGAGGTATTGGCAAGTTTCTGGTCGGAGAAGGCGTACCCCGCCAGCGCGCCGGCGCCGGCTATGGCCAGGTCGTAGCCGCCGTTGCCCAGTTTTTGCGCCTGCTTGGAAATGTCGTTCAGGCTTTTGGTCTGGTTCTTGGAGGCTAAATTCCTTATCGCGCCGTCCAGGGAATAGACGACAAGGCCGGCCCCCACTATGCCGGCCACCGGGTAAATATCCGCGCGGTCAAGCCTGGCCGGCGCGGTTACCAGGGTGCCTATATCGCTTATGGCCCCGGTTACGGGGTTTATTATACCGCAGTAAGCGGCGGGAGCCGCCAGGAGCAGCAGGGTTAAAATGACAATTTTTGCGGTGTAAAGGCGGGCGGTTTTGTTCATATAGAGGTAATTATACAACTAACAGAACGGCCCCCGTTTTTGGCGGGGGCCGTCTTTGCCGCTTTGCCTCTTTTAAAACAGCAGGCCGAAGCTGGCCGAGACCGTGGCCCTGGTGGGAATGCTCTTGTTATCAAGCGTGGTTTTGTCGGAGCTTATGGCCCCGGCCACGTCAAAGTGCATGTACAGCAGGTTCAGGCCCGTGCCCAAGGTGTAAGCCATTTTTGACCCTTTTTCCGCTACATTTTTCATCAGGCCGGCCCGGAGCGGGATATTGAAGTATTTTTTATTTACCACGTTTATTTCCGTCCCCAGGGCCAGCTGGCGGGAGTCGAAACCATCCACCGCCGTTTTGTTCTTGGTCACGTCCAGGTCCATGGCCACGTTCCAGAAATGGGCGGGCTGTATGGCAAAGCCCAGGCGGGCCTGGCGGTCCAGAGTGTATTTTCCACCGACTAACAGCGGTTCGTCGAACTTGGGGCTGTTTATATTCCTTATCACAAGGCCCACTTTTGGGTTAAGGGGAACCCTGGGGTATTTCTTGTTCACGTCCCAGAGCGCGCCCAGGTCCAGGGCGGGCGCCCAGCTGGACTTGGAATCGTCCATTATGTTCTTGAACGCGTCGCCGGTCTTTGAATTGTTCATGAAATTGAACGTGGTTGAAGCCATGCGGCCGTTTATCATCTTGATATTGCCGCCTATTGAAAGCCCGTCCAGGAACTTCATGAACTTGCCGTAGCCGAAGGCTATCTCGGTAAAAGAAGCCGCGTCTATCGTCAGGTTGGATTGGTTCCCATTAATGCTGCCGCCTGAAGCAGCCCCATTTATCATCTGGCTTGCACCAGCGGCGTATTGTGAGATTGTCGCAGCTGCCTGCTCCAACTGTGCAGGTGAAATGCCTTTAGATTGGGCGTAATTCGCTAAAGCATAAGCTAGTTGCGAATTATTTGTTATGCCATCGCTGCAGTTCCCTGAACCACAAATAAGTGTTATTGCGTTTGAGGGGCCAATTTTATCTAGAGCGGCTTCAAGTGAGTTTCTCGCACTCCCGTAGTTAGCGGGATCAACAAGAGTGCTCGTATTATCTCCGGCAAAACTTATGCCATTACTGTTTGTGCCAAAATTTAAATTGTTGGGATCAATATAAGGGTTTAATCCCACGGTTGTAAAATTATTTACCGAGACCGCCACCTTGGAGAATTTGAAGTCAACGCCTCCGGCTACATCCACCATGGCGCCTTTGCCTTTGTCGTTCATGGCGCTCAAAAGCGACATGGTTTTTACGAAAGCCGCCGCCTGACCGGGGGTAATAGCCTTGCTATTAGACTGGGCGTCTTTTATGGCTGAAATTTTATCGGCCATATCGCCTATAGCGCTGGCGTTCTTCATTATGCCGCCGGTCATTTCTATGCCGGCGGTTACCGGTATTTCAAGGCCGGAAACGGTTTTGGAGGAAGCCATGGCAAGCCCGCCGGGGTTCCAGTACTGCGCTATGGGGCCCTGGGCTATGGCCACAAAGGCGCCGCCCATACCCATAGGCCGGGTGCCCAGGGTCTTCCATTGTTCGGCGTTGGCGCTAAAAGCGCAGACCATTAAAGTAGAACAAGCCAATATCAATTTTTTCATATGCCTCCCCGAAAATAAGACCATGATATTATAATACATCCCCGCCCGCCCCGCTATGTAAAAGTGGATACATGTCATCCCCCCGCGTCGTTTTCCAGGAGCGGTACAAAACGCACGCCGCAGACCGTGGTTTCAGCCAGGCCGGCCGGGGTTTTTTCAATAAGGCGCAGCTCCTGCTTTTCCGTGCCTACAGGTATTACCAGGCGGCCGCCTTCCTTCAGCTGTTCCGGCCAGGCCAGCGGCACGGCGGCGGCGGCGCAGGTAGCTAGTATGGCGTCATAAGGCGCGTGTTCCGGCCAGCCGCCGGCGCCGCCGCCTGTTCTGAAATTTATATTCGTATAGCCCAGTTTTTCTAGTTTCGCCCGCGCGGTTTCCGCCAGGTCCGGGAAGAGCTCCACCGTGTACACCTCGGCGGCCAGTTCCGCCAGCACGGCGGTCTGGTAGCCGGAGCCGGTGCCTATCTCCAGCACGCGCTCCCCGCCTTTAAGCGCCAGCAGTTCGCTCATGAGCGCCACTATGTAGGGCTGGGAAATGGCCTGCCCGTGCGGCAAAGGCATAGGGTAATCTTCGTACGCGCGGCTGACCAGGTCTTCGGTCACAAAGCAGTGGCGGCAGACTTTCTGCATGGCGGCCAGCACCCGCGGGGCTTTAACGCCGCGGGCCTCTATCTGGTCCTTTATCATCTGTTTCCGGATAAAGTGCAGGTAGGCTTCGTATCTGGGGCCGAGGATCTTTTGGATCATAGAAGAGCGTTAATATTCTATAGCGTAGACCGGAACTAGTTGCGGCGCGGGCGGCGCTGTTACCAGACTCCCTTCTCCGCCATGAAACAGGCGATGATGGTTTTTATCCCGTACTCCCCGGCTTTGTCCACCGCCGCGCCGGATTCCGAGCCGGGCTGCATCCAGACGGTTTTTATCCCCAGTTGATTGCACTCTTCCACCACTTTCTCCGTAACCGCCGGGGGCACTACGGTTATTACCAGTTCCGGTTTCCGCTCTATTGCGGACAGGCTGCGGTAAAGGTTTTGCCCCAGTACAAAACCGCCCCTGGGGTTTACGCCTTTTACGGGGTAGCCGGAGTGGAGCAGGTCCCGGAAGATCTTGTGCCCGTATTTGGAGGCGTCGCCGGAGACGCCCACCACCGCTATAAGGCTGTATTCTTTCGCGTTCATAATTGCCCGAAGTCTCCCCGCAGTTTTTCTTCCCAGACCGCCAGCCGCGGGAAGTAGTAGAGCTCAAGCGCTATTGAAAATACCGCCAGCAGGTAAAAATCCAGGTAGTACCGGGTAAGCAGGAACAGCACCAGGCCCGCGATGGCCGGGAGTTCGCAGACGGCGGCGCGGAGCACGGCCAGCATGGTCAGCGCTTTTACCGTCTCTTCCTGGGTGGCCTTTTTTTCGGCCAGGGACCGGCCGGCGAATTTTAAGCCCAGCAGCGCCCAGGCGCCCAGGAGGTAGCACGCGTATTTAACCGCGTAAGCCGCCGGCGGCCGCACCGGCGCCGCGTAAGTCTTCGCTTTAAGTACTTCCACCAACACGGCGTAGACCACTATGGCGGCAATTATTCCCCCCGCCGCGGCCGCGGCCGCGAGATAGAACTTTTTAACATTGCCGGAGTTCATTTTTTCTCCCCGGCCTTCAGCGCTTTAAGCGCCCCGGCGGCGGCCCGTATCAGGGGCGCAGGGGAGATCTCCTCCCCCACGGCGCGCTTCATCCATTCTTCGGGGGTAATGGCGCCCAGCACGCACATGCGCTCCATCTCTTCGGCGAGGTTATGCTTTTTAAAATATTCCTCTATCTGGAAGGCTATGATGTGCCCCAGCGGGTAATCCGGCAGGTACAGCGCGTTGTTTATCATGTGGGAATAAACCGCCAGCAGCGGGCTGCCCTTAACGCCGAAGACCGGGGCGTAGTAGCGGTCCCAGACGCTCCTGGCTATTTCAATTACCGCCTGGCGCAGGTCCGCCGCCTCCGCGTCCTTGTTGGCGTACAGCCAGCGCCACACGTTCATGTCCACCAGCGCCACGCCGGCTATTTCACGCGCGGCCCAGAAGGTGTCCAGGGTTTTAAGCAGCTCCGCCCGGCTGCCGGGCCTGCCCAGGCCGAGCGCCTGCAGGTCCCGGTCCTGGAAAACAAAAGCGAAGCCTTCCGTAAAAGCCGTGTTGGGCACGCCTTGCAGCAGCGTGTGGTCCGCCCGGTAAAGCGAAAAGACCTGCTCCGTGCAGTGGCCGAGCTCGTGCATGGCCACGTTAAAGCCCAGGTAGTCCATGCCGGTTTTCGGGGCGCGCACGCGCAAACGCGCTTTTTCGGTGCGCATGCCGGGGCCCCAGGCGTGGCCGGAGCCGCGCGCGGCGTTAACTTCCACCCGCCCGCCCACAAATTGCGCCGTCTCTTTGGCAAAGCCCAGGCCCTCAAGGATGGCGGGGATGCCGCGCTCGAAGGCGGCCGCGTCCGGGTATTTTGCCGCTACCGCCCGGTCAAGCTCTTCCTGCGGCACCGCCGCGCGCTCCTTGAACCCGTCGTACCAGATGTCAAAAGGTTCCAGGGCCCTGCCCAGGCGCGCCGCTATCAGCCCGGCGGCTTCGGCGCCTTCCGGCGCTTCCAGCAGATCCGTTAACATTTTTTCCACTTCGGGCTCCGGTATTTCGCGGCCCAGGTTGAACTTGCGGGCCATGTGGCTGGGCTCCAGGGGAAAATACGGGTCCTCTTTTAAATGCGCCCGGAAAATATCCAGCAGGCGCGCGTAACGGGTGTCCGGCTCGCGCGCGGCCTGCGCCCCGTCCAGGGTATTGGCGGCGGGGTTCCAGGCGTGTTTTTCGGAGTTTACCGCTTTCGCGGGGATTTCCTGGGCTATTATCCTTTCCATCACGGCTTGTATCGCCCGCTGTTTATTTAAAGCGTTGTCCCCGCCTTTGTAAAGGCCCTTCAGGTAATCACGCAGACCCCAGTGGGAAATAAGCTTTACGCCTTTGGGAAAAATTTCTTTGTCGCCGGGGCCGGTAACCGAGCCCAAGAAAATGTTGTAGGAGTTTATGTAATTTTCAGCTTCCGAGTAGGCCGTTACCAGCGCGTTGTTCACCGCCGCCGGCACCCGGTGGGCAAAGCGCTGCGCCAGGCGGGTCCTTGCCCACTCCTCCCGCGTCCAGAGCGCCCCCTCGGCCATGCAGTCGCTTAGGGTTTTTACCGGGAAATTAAGCAGCGCCAAAAAAGCCAGCCGCGTCAGGAACATGTCTTCAACGAAGTGGGCGCTTGGGGAGTAGGCCGCGAACATCCGCTCCGCGGTGTGCAGCGTCCCGGTGTCCTCGTCCAGTTCCCGGCGCAGCTTCTGGGTAAGCGCCGTGCAATGGCCGTTTATCTGTTCCAGTTTAGCCTCAAAAGTCTTCAGCAGGTTTTCAAGCTCTTCGCCTATCATGAAATTATCGCGGCAGAAGCGCCTGAAGTCCGCCGCCGTCCCGTCTTTGCGGTTGTCCCAGAGGCGCGCCGCCTGGCGCACGCAGGCCGTTATCCTGGCCGCTTCGGAGGGATACTTTAAAATAAGGCTTTCTATGGTGCGGCTGATAGTGTCTTCTTTGATCATAGGTCTTTCCGGAGCGGCGGTTAAAACTTAACTCCCCAGTTTTCCAGCTCAGGGATGAATTTATAGTCGGTCAGGTCGAACTGTATAGGCGTGACGGAAATATAGCCGGCTTTCAGCGCGTTGAGGTCGCTGGCGGCGTCCGCGTCTTTGGGCTTGAAATCGCCGGTCATCCAGTAATAGGTGTTGCCGTGCGGGTCTTTGCGCTTGTCGAACCAGTCATTAAAAGAAGTGCGGCTCTGGTTGGTAACCCTTACGCCCTTTATCTCGGAAGCCGGGATATTGGGCAGGTTTACGTTCAGCAGGGTGCCCGCCGGCAGCCGGTGTTTTTTCATTATGCCCGCTATCTTTACCGCGAAAGCGGCCGAGGCCGTGAAGTCCGGCTTAACGAAAGTGTTTAAGGAAACCGCCAGCGACGGTATGCCCAGCAGCGCGCCTTCGGTGGCGCCCGAGACGGTGCCAGAGTAAAGAATATTATAACCCTGGTTGCCGCCCAGGTTAATACCGGAAACCACCAGGTCCGGCCTTTTTTTCATTATGGCCTTTATGCCGAGCTTAACGCAGTCCGCGGGCGTGCCGCTGGCGGCATAGCCGAAGAACTTGCCGTTGCGCCTGGATGTAACAACGCGCAGCGGGTCCGCTATGGTAATGGCGTGCCCGACGGCGCTGCGCTGGGTGTCCGGGGCCACTACCGTAACGTTCCCCAGTTTTTTCAGCGCGTTGGCCAGGGCGTAGATGCCCTCAGCGTAGATCCCGTCGTCGTTGGTTATAAGTATTTCCATAGGGTGTGCCTTGGCTGCGGGGTTATTTTCCTTTGTAATCGAAAGCGGCGAGCATGCTGCCCACTGTTTTGGCGTGCGCCTTTTCCTGCTGCTGCAGGGCGGAGAAGAACTTTTTGAGCGCGGGGTCGTCCACGGGACGCCGAAGAGCAGGTAGGCTATGGGGCAGATCTATCGTCCTTGGCGCTGTCAGAGAGCCCGGTTTAATGGGGCAGC
Source organism: Elusimicrobiales bacterium (assembly GCA_036171915.1). GTDB lineage: Bacteria > Elusimicrobiota > Elusimicrobia > Elusimicrobiales > UBA9959 > UBA9959. Next base: position 34,376 of record JAVHRY010000094.1, read on the forward strand.
CGAATTCGGCGCCCGCGTCCGCGTATTTAAAAGAGAGCATCGTGCCGACATACGGCGTTAACTATTGTATAGCTTGTGCCCGCCCTGTGGCAAGCAAGCGCGGCTAAAGGGCCTATGCCGGGGAGGCCAAATTACGCCAGGAAAAGGG
>JAVHRY010000095.1:0-9913 GCA_036171915.1 Elusimicrobiales bacterium
TAACCGGACAGCTGTGGATAAACACAGCTGTATTATCCCGACAGACGGCTGTCGGGTTGGCCTGCTATAACATTATGCAGTTATAAACGGGGTTAAAGGGGGCAATATGGCTAGGATCGCAAGAGTTGTTGTGCCGGGATATCCGCACCATGTGACACAGCGGGGGAATAGGCGGCAGCGGACGTTCTTCTGCGAAGATGATTACAGACTGTATTTAAATCTAATGAGCGAGTGGTGTGGAAAATATTCCGTAGCGATATGGTCGTATTGCCTTATGCCGAACCACATACACCTGATCGCCGTGCCAGCCGACGCGGCCGGGCTCCGCCTGGCAATAGGCGAGGCCCACCGCCGCTATACCAGGCATATAAATTTTCGAAAGGGTTGGAGAGGTCACCTGTGGCAGGAACGTTTCGCTTCGTTCCCCATGCAGGAACAGCATCTCCTGGCGGCGGCAAAGTATATCGAGCGTAACCCTGTTGCGGCTGCGCTGGCGCCGTCGGCCGGAGATTATTTATGGAGCAGCGCAAGGTACCATTTGTACGGTTTTGCGGACGGACTTGTTAAACACTCTGCACTTGACGAAACTGTCGGTGACTGGAAAAAGTTTTTAACAGAGCCTTTAAGCGCCGAGGAAGTTGGGAAATTACATAAACATAGCTCTACCGGCCGACCGCTAGGCAGTGAAGACTTCGTTAAAAAGATGGAAGTAGAGCTTGGCCGTGTTTTACATAAGGGAAAGCCGGGCCCTAAACCTTTGGTGTTGAATTAAATATACTGTCCCCGGAACACCCGTCAGGGAACGCGCGGCTTGGGCCGCGCGGAAGTATAAGGAGTGTAGGGCGTCACGGTCTCGGTGCAGACTGCGCCCCATTTAACACTTATGCCGATATGGTGCGTAGGGCCAAGTTCCCCCATGGTCCTGAGCGCGTAGTCAAAGGCCATGTCCGGCAGGGAGATCCCGAAACCCAGCGCGAAGCCGTTGACCCCGCCGGTATCGGCGGAGGCGGTATTATAGCCGGCTCGCAGCACCAGCGCCAGGTTGTCGCCTAACAAGTAAGTGTACTTGCCGCCAGCCGCCAGCCACGGGGAGGAGCCGCGCGTGAGATTCAGGTCAAAGACCCCCAGCAGGCTGCGCCCGTACGGCACTCCGACCCCCAGTTTAAGGTTGAGCGGCAGGGGGTAGCGGTCTTCTCCGAACTTCAGCCCGCCGCCCGCGTTCTGCAGGGCCGCGCCGAAGAAAGTCCTCCCTACGCGCCGCGTCACGCCCGCGTCCGCCGCGAAGGCGGAAGCTGAGCGCTTTATCCTGGAACTTATATATTTAAGGGAGAAACCGGCGGCCAGCCCGCCGCCCAGATCCGCGCCCCAGCCCGCCTCCGCGGCTATGTCGCGCGGGGAAATGCTGCCGGAGGGGTTGCCTTTATTATCCAGCGAATCCATCTTCCCGTACGAAAGGGAGCGCAGGCCGATGCCGGCCACACCGCCGTACGGAGTATTGAACGCGGCGCTAAGCACGTCAAAGGTAATGGAATCGGCCCATAGAGCGTGCGAGAACGAGGCGAAGCCGCCCTTTACCGTGGCCAGCCCGGCGGGATTGACGAAGATGGCCTGGGAGCCGGCCGTTACGGCCACACCGGCCTCGGCCATGCCGGCGCCCGCGGCGGAGGGCGGCAGGCGCAGGAAAGCGCCCGACACGGTGCCGTTATCGGAGGCGGCCCGCGCGGCCTGGACGGGGGCCAGCCACAGGGCTAAAATGATGGCGCCGACAGCTTTCATCTTTCCACCGCCACTTTAAGGGTCCTCTGATCAGAGCCGGACTTCACCACCGCCAGGTAAACGCCGCTGGCTGCCTTGTGTCCTTCGGAGTTACGCCCGTCCCAGACCTTGAAACCGGAGTCGGCCGCGGACACTTCCAACAGGCGCACCAGCTCGCCCAGCAGGGTATAGATCTTTATCCTGGAAGCTGCGGGCACGCCGCTGAAAGTAACGCCCTGGACAGAGTCGAACCGGCCGCCGGAGCCCGGCTGCCACGGTACCGGGTAAACTTTCACTTCGCCCAGGCCGGACACGGCGGCCGCGAAGACGGAGAAAAAACTGAAATGAGTGGTAGCGGCCGTGATCGTTTTCTTTTCCTTGTCCACGCTGGTGGCCAGCGGGGTCCAGGCCCCGCCGGAATCGGAAACGGAGTAGACCCGCAGGCGGTCCACCGCGGCCTGCGTGCCGTCCACTATGCCGTTGCCGTCGTCGTCCTTATAAGTAAAGCTCAGGGCCGCCGTCCTGCCCGCGGCCAGCTGGGTCTGCCCGTTGGAAAGGTTCACTTTTACCGCCAGGCTGAGCGTGTCGGAGCCGCTTGGAGGCGCGGGGACCGAGGCCGGGTTGTTTACCAGTGTAACGGAAGCGGTGGAATCCGTTACCGCCCCGGAAGGGATCACTACTTTTGTGATCAGCGCGGTAACGTCGTCCGCCGCCTGCACAGTGCTGCTAACGGCGTTGTTTATCTTCTGCTCCTTGCTCTGTTCTCCGGCGATAACGGTTTCGTTAATATCGTAATCCGCCGCGCCTGTCACCACGGTAACCGACGGAGCGGCCGGGTCCGCGGCGCCGTAAATATCGGTGGCTACGGCGCGCAGGTCGTAGGTGCCGCCCGCCAGCGCGTCGGCGTCCAGGTGCACGAAGTAGGGGGCCGTCAGGTCCGGGTTGGGCTGGTTAACGCTGGCGGAGGGAATATCCATCCAGGCGCCGGTCCCCGCCGGGCTGTACTGAAAATTCACCTTGGCCACCTGGGAGGGCAGGCCGAGGATAATTTCCGCTACTACCGTTACCATATTGCCCTTTATCCGCTTGCCGGTCTGCGGCACCTTTATGGCGGCGCGCACGCCGCTCAGCGAACTGGCGGCCTGCGCTGAAGCCAGCATGGCCGTGTTCTTTTCCTCGGCGCCGCAGGCGCCGCCCGCGCGCCCCGCGCACATATAACTGCTGCCGCTTGCCAGCGCGGAAGTAGTCCAGGAAGTGACATTGGCAGGAAGAACGGCCAGCGGCGCGGAGTAATCCACGGAGCCGGTGGCGCTGTCATAATAGACGCTGTAGACGGAAACCGAAGAAGAAGGGGAAGGTTCCCAGACCAGCTTTATCCGGGCCCCTTCCTGCGCCTCGGCATAAAGGCCTCCGGGAGCCTCGGGAGTGGAGGCCAGGGTGGAAAAGGCTAAAACCCCGCTGAAAGCGGTGTAGATCCCCGCGCCGTTCCTGGCGCGCGCCTTGTAATAATAGGCGGAACATTCGGCAAGGCCTCCGTCGGAATAGGAGAGCTCCGTCCCCTCGTGGAGGCTGACAAAAGAGATATTGTCGCCTGAACGCCAAAGCTGCAGCACGGTGCCCGCGGGGTTGCCGTTAAGGCCCAGCGCCGTATCCGCGCTGGAGAGCGCCACCTGCGCAGCGGACGGGACTGACGGGATCTGCGCCAGCGTGTAGACGGTGGCGGAAGCGGCCAGAGGGCCGTCGCCGAACTGGTTGCGCCCTCCGGCAAGCAGTCGCTGCGGGCTGTTCGGGCCAAGTCCTGTCTGTGCGTAAGAAGCTGAGGCGGTGAACGTGACCGTCCCCAGGGACACTCCTGAACCGGAGTAGAATGCGAAGTAATCCGCCGCGGCCACGGCGCCGGAATTCCAGGCCCAGCTTATAGAACTGACGCCCAGGGCGGAGCCGGCCAGGCCGGACACCTTACCCGACGGCAACAGTTCCTGCGTCACCGCCGGCGCGGCGGGAAGGACATAAGCCGTCGGCACCCCGTCGTAGTTAACAGCCCGGACCCGCGCGTAATAGGTGTCCCCTTGCGTGAGCCCCGTAAACACCACGCTGGTCGCGGCCCCGGAACCGGAAGAGGTCAGCACGCCGAAAAGGCCGGACTCGGAGAGCTGGTACTCATAGGAAGTCCCGGCGGGGTTAAGGCCGGCGGGCCAGTTGAAGGAGACGCTGGAGTAACCCACGCCGAAGAACGCTGCCGAGGCGGGCGCGGCGGCCAGCGTATAAATGGTAGCCGAAGCGGCCAGCGGCCCCTCCCCTAAAGCGTTGCGGCCCGCCACGCGCAGCAGGCGCGGCGCGTTGGGCGTGAGCCCGGTCTCAATATAGGAACCGGAAGCGCCGAACGGAACGGTGCCGAGGAACACGCTGGCGCCGGAATAGAAAGCGAACATATCGGCGTCGGACACCGCGCCGGAATTCCAGGTCCAGGTTATGGAACTGGCGCCCTGCGCGGAGCCGCCCAGGCCGCTCACCAGGCCCGACGGCAGGTAGGCCAGCGTTAATGCCGAAGAAGCGGCCCCGGCGTAACCTGTCTTAAGGCCGCCGCCGTTGACCGCGCGGACGCGGCCGTAATATGTAGTCCACTGCGCCAGCCCGGTGAACACGGCGCCGGCCGCCGCGCCGGAGGAGGAAGAGGTCAACACGTCGAAAGCGCTGGAAGTGGAGAGCTCGGCCTCGTAAACGGTCCAGTCCGGGTTGGCGCCGCCGTTCCAGCTGAGCGTGGCGCTGGTGTAGGACACGTAAGAAAAATCGACAGAGGACGGGAGCGCGGCCAAAGTAATACCGGAGCCGCCGCCTATAAAGCCGGAGGCGGGCAGGGTGGAAATGAAGCCATAATAGCCGGTATCGGGTGTCAACCCGGAGAAATCCAGAAAAGTCGTTGTAGTGGAACCGGAAAACAGGAAGGGAGCTTCGGCCTCCCAGGAGGACAGCCGCACATAATAAACAGTTTCGGTGCTGTGCGTAGTGTTCCAGTTAACGGTGAGCGAGCTCACGCCGATCCCGCTGAACGCGCCCGGGGTCAGCACGCCGTCGGGAGGCAGAACATAGGTAAAAGTGCTGACCACAGCCGCCGCGTTTGAGAGATTCCCGGCCGTATCCTGCGCCCGGACGTTAAACATATAGGTAGCGCCGCTGGCCAGCGCGGCTTCGGTGATGCCGTTATAATTCCAGACCGCGGTACCGGCAGAGGCGTTCCAGACCGGGCCGGCCGCCCACGCGGCGCCGTCCCAGTACAGCCCGTCGCCTTCGCGCAGCACGCTCACCTGCACCTGCGCCACCCCCGCCGGGTCGGCCGCGGTGCCGGACAGGGACGAAAAAGAAGCGTAAGTCCCCGTGACCGGCGCGTTTATAAACACCGTCGGGGCCGCTATGTCGTACGTGAACAGGGCCGTGCTGTAGGCTACGGACCAGTTGCCGGAGGTATCCAGGGCCCTGGCGGTTACCGCGTAAGAAGAGCCGTCCACCCAGGCCGGGACGTTGGTATAGGTCCAAGAGGACGGCCAGATAGCCGCGTTGAGCCAGGCTTGGCCGGCGCTCCAGGCAGCGCCGTCCCAGTAAAGCCCCGTATCGCCGCGCCTAACGGCCAAAGTAACGCTGGAGACGGACACATTGTCAGCCGCCGTGCCTGCAATTTCCGCCAGAAGGTTCAGATAGGAAAAGTTCACCGGCTGCAGCACCGCCGCGGAAGGCGCGGTGATGTCGGACCCGTACCAGTCCACGTAGCCGGAGGGATCGTTCTCGTACGCCGCGCCGGCGCGCGCACCAGAATAATTCCGCAGCGTAATGCGCGCCTCGGCCGACAGCAGGGAGGCGTCCACGTTGGCCCCCATATTGGCGTCGTTGAACGCAAAACCGGTAAAAGTGGATACTGGCGCGCCCCCGGTGAAATTGACAGCAGTACCGCCAAAGGCAAGGCTTTGGAAGGTCAGACTTGAGATATTCAGCGCGGCCCCAGCGCTCTGCGCGGCGATATCCAGCCCGTAGGCCCCTCCGGAGATTACGTTAGAAGAAATGTTTAACGAGCCTGAGTTATCCGCGCCTAAATAAACAGCCGCACCCTGTATTCCGCCCGCTATAGTGCTGGAAGCCAAAGAGAGGTCATGACTTCCGGAGACGACGGCCAGGCCGATGCCCCCATCCTCTGCGGCCGACAACCGGCTGCCGCCGATAACCGTGCCGGTAGAGCCGGCCACATAGGCCGCCGAAGACACACCCTGCATATAAGAGTCCATCACCGTATTATAGGAGGCTCCGGACAAATAGAGCGCGGCCGCGGGATTCCCATAGCTGGTCATGGTGCTGCTAATGACGGAGTTATAGCCGGCGCCGTTGAACATCTCCACGGCGCTGCCGCCGTCGTTATAATAGGAACCGCCGATAACGGTATTATAAGAAGCGCCGTCCAGGGAAAGGGCGCCGTTCACCGAATTGTTAGTTACCGTATCGCGGGCGAGGATATTCCCGCCGCCTTTCACCAGTATGCCGGCCGAGAACTCCGTCACTATATGGGAATCCGAGATCACGCTGGAACTGGTAATGTAAACGCCGGCGACGCTGATACTGCCGGCCGAAGCCACGGTGACGCTCGAGAGGATTATATTTTCAGAAGAAGCCAGGACACCGTACGGCGTGGGTCCGCCGAAAACGAGATCTATCCCGGCCAGCGTCACGCTGGCGTTGTACAGCCGGAACGCGGCCGTAGAACCGGGAGGAGCGCTGACCTCGATAGCGCCGCTACCCGGCTCCGCCATGATCTTCAGCCTGTAGCCGTTAGTGTTGAAATCATGAACGACCACTTCCTCGGTATAGGAGCCGTCGGGTGTGGCCACCACGCAGGTATTGCCGGTGAGATTTCTAGGCAGGGCGTCCAAGGCGTCCTGTATGAAAAAGAAATCGCCGCCGCCGCCGCTCTTTACGGTGACGGCCGAGTCACAGCCCGGCGGCAGAGGAGCGCCGGTATAGATAAAGGTGCTGCCGGCTATTTCGGAAACCTGGATATTGCCGGCCAGGTCTTCGGCGCGGGCCACGGCAAAATAGGTGGCCCCGGAGGTAAGAGCGGCCTGGGCGGGCCCGGACCAAGCCCAGGTGGCGCTGCCCACGGCCAGGTTCCAGGTCTCAGACGCGGTCCACAGCGAGGACCCGGAATCCCAATACTTGTTATCCTCCAGGCGCTGAAACTTAACCAGGACCTGCCCGACGGAGGAATCGGCGTCCCAGGCCGTGCCGGCCACCCCGGAAAAAGTAGGGGTGGAGGAGCCGCCGGCCGGAACCGTTACCGCCGAAACCGGCAGGCCGGTATCGAAATGAAAAACCGAAGTGGAATAGACCGCCGACAGATTGCCGGAGGTATCCTCCGCGCGGGCGATCACGGTATAAGATCCCCCGCTTACCCAGGCGGGCAGAACGGAGTAGCTCCAGTTCGGGTCCGCAAAGGAGACGGCAAGCCAGCCCTCCGCGGCTGTAAAAGCCGAACCGTCCCAGAAATAGGAATCCGACTGGCGGACCACCTGAAGCTGCACCGAGGAAACGGCCACGTCGTCAACGGCGGTGCCGGTAATGGAAGGGAGCGTATTGAGAAAGGCCCCGTTGGCCGGGCTTACCACCGCAGATAAAGGCGGGACAGTATCCAAGGCTAACACGGGCGCACCGGCGGCTACCAAGGCGGAGAGCAGTATAGAGAGTCTAAGCATAAGCCTCCGTTATAATATAACAGAGGCCCTGCCAAAGCGCCACTCAAATTACCATCAAATCTTTGCGAAGCGGGGCCAGGCCGCCCCCGCAAAATACCAGCAGCAATATCACCGCCTTATTTCACTACCGCCTCTCCGCCGCCCGCGGGCGGCGGGGATTCTTGTCCTGGGGGCACCGGAGGGGCATTTTTCCTGGCTTGCAGGGCCGTAAGCCGCGCGCGTATCCTGGCATTGCCCGGGTCCAGAAGCGCGGCATGCCTGAATTGCGCTGCCGTATGCGCCCTGCTGAAAAGCGCCATCGCTGCGATCTGCCCCGAACTGCGCAGCACAGCCGCGGCGCCTACAAGCGCCACCGCCGCCGTCAGCCGCCTCCGGCCGCGCGGAGAGAGCGCCGCCGACCGCAGCGCCGGCTGGTACGCCGCGAGCGCGCCGAAGAGCGCCCAAGCTATGAACGAAGTCGCAGGAAGCAGCAGCACGGCGTCGAAGCAAGCGACGACCGCGGTAACCGCGACCGTAGCCGCCAGCGTCAGACCCTCCATATAATCCTCTATACCGGCGGCCTGTCCGGCCCGCCGCCAAGCGCCCTCAAGCAGCCCGAAAAAAACCAGCAGGAGAGCAATTAGCGCCGGCAACCCGCGTTCCGAGACTATCGCCATCCAGTCGCTGCTCGGCCATGGGTTTCTGGTCAGCCCGCTGTTATAGTCAATCGAGGGATCATATTCCGTTACGGACTTAGGGTAAACGACCGCCCAATTGCCCGGGCCGACTCCCAGCAGCGGATGCGCGGCCGCTATGCGCAGCGTTCGTGAGTACTGGACGACGCGCCCGTGGCCGCTCCCCTTATGGTAGTTCACCACCCCTGTAAGAGTGTCAAGGTACGGGGATCCACTTTTCCACTCCAGTGTATTCGGCACGATCAGCGCTGCGAGGACCCCTAAAGCGGCGGCGAGCACGAGAGATTTTATTCTGAACGCGGTTTCCGGATCATTCCGGAAGCCGCGCGCGCGCCGGAAACCGTACACCAGGATGACCGCGCCGGCGGCAAGGCCCAGGTAGGCGGCGCGCGAGCGGGAAAGCACCAGCGCGTCCGCGATTATCGCCAGCCCCGCGGCGCCGGCGGCCGCGGCCAGCAAGCGGCGCGCCGTAATAGCAGTAAAGATGAGCGCCGGAACGCCGATAACGGCGAGGTGCGCCATGAAGTTGCGGTTGCCCAAGGTCCCGCCGGGAATGCGGTTAAGGCTGAAGCAGCAGCTTGTGGCGCCGTAAGCCTGCGCAAGCGAGGCCGCGGCGCCTAGCACCGCCGCCGCGGCAACAGCGGCTACTATCATACGGCGCGCGCCGGCGGCCGCGGCCGCGCGCGAGGCCCAGAACAATCCCGCGCCCGAGAGCGTTACCGCCAGCGCGCGCGTAGAGAGCCAATGGTCGGGCGCGAACAGCGCGCTGGCGAAGCTGAGAGACAGGTATAAAGCGAGAAGCAGGTCTATCCGGCTGAAGTCCAGCGCCTTAGCCCGGCGCAGGCTCAGGAGCAGCAGCGCGAGCGTGACAGCGTGCAGCACGAGTTCTTTGGGCGCGAAGAACCGGTCAAGGTCGAATATATTGTAAGGCGTAGCCGCCAGCACCACGGTGATGGCGCCGCTGACGAACAGGACGCGGACGGCAAAACGATCATTCATAATACAATTCAACTATACCAAACAAAAAAGACCCGGCAAAACTCTGTGGTCTTAGGAACGGAATTCCTGGGAATTCCGGGGACAGTATAATTATCTCGGGAAAAGCAATTAAATATACTGTCCCCGGAACTCCCCGGAACTCCCGGACCCCGGAACTCCCGGAACTGCCGGGACTACGCGCAGCGAAGTCAGCGGCTTTGGGCCAGCCTGCCGCGGATAAGGCCCGCGAGGACGAGGTTGGCGCGCGCCGAGGGGTGCCCATCTCCCGCGATGACCATATCGGAAGACGAAAAATCCGCCTTCTCGCCGGGATCAAAGAGCTCCCATTTCTGCCTGTCCGTTTCGGTCCTGGCCGCCGCGCATATCGCCTCGTAACCCTTGGGGCAGCGGTCGAGCAGCAGCATCACGCGTATTTTGTTTTCGGCCGCGTACCTGCCCAGGCGGGCATAATGATCCGACATGTTCTTTTTAATTACGCCTCCGGGGTCGGCACGGTAATGTTTCCAAAACTTTTCCCGTATAAGAAACACTTCGCGCTTTAGAAAAAAATTTTTCATACCACTGGTCCAGAGAGGGGCATATTCAGCCAGGATATCCGCCGACGCCCCCGTGTAATATTTATCATCGAACGGCATCACATCATCCATCCGGTGCCGGATAAGGATTACGGCCGGTTTATATTTCGCCAGGCGGCTGAAAAAGAACTCTACCTGCATCTCCGCGTCGGTACCGAAAAAAGCCCCGTTTATCACC
>JAVHRY010000096.1:0-2081 GCA_036171915.1 Elusimicrobiales bacterium
CGCCCAGGCCCGCGCCCGAAGCGGGAGCGCCCACGTCGCCGGCGCCGGTGGTCTCGCCGGAAAAAGCGTTAGTAGCGTCGGTGCGCGAACCGGAAGCGTCGGCCGAGAAAGCAGCTTTATTGCCCATCTTGCCGGCGAATTTAGCCTGGCCGTAAGCGCCTTTCCTGTTGATATTGGGGATCGCGTACTTGGGAGAGCTCTTTACCCTCGCGGCCGAAGCCGTCATAGCCGAGGTCTTGCCGCCGTTAGCCTGCGCCGGCGGCCTGTAGACGGACCCGAACTGCGCTCCGATACCGCCGCTGAGACCGCCGCCCGCCTGCATCCTGGGAATTGAAGAGCTGCTGCCTCCCCCTCCGGCGCCGCCGCCCTTGCTCCCGAAGCCGGACGAAGCCTGCATCTTGGGCATCCCGCCGCCGCCAGCCGCGCCGCCTTCAGCGCCCGGAGCCGCCGCCTCCGAATCCGCGGAAGCGTCCGCGGGAGCGGCCGGAGCGTCAGACGAAGCGTTGGCGTTGGAACCTTCGCCCGCTTCCCCTCCCAGCCCCAGCCCTTCCTTCTTGGCCTGCTCCTTGAACATATCAAGCGTAGAGGAGGCCGCCGCCGAAGCGTCGCGCGAATTGGTCCTTTCAAGCCCGGCTTTCGAGGATTCTTCCTCGTAGTAGCTGTTCTGGAAAAGTTCGGGAGAATATACGGGTTTAGACGAGGGCCCGATAAAGTTGTAGATCACCCCGACGCCCGCGGCTATAGTAGCGCCGCCAAGCACCATGCCGACTATACCGGCCTTGGTCGCGAAGAGACCGGCCAGGCCGCCGGCTGAACCCATCCCGGAGGAGGCGCTGCCGGCTACCGAGGAGCCGCCCCTGAAAAGCCCCGAAAGCGCGGAACCGAACCCGCCTTTCTTTTCTTCTTTCTCATTATAGTTGTTCATAAACTCCTCCCGGTAAAGTCTGAAATTAAGCGGGGACCATCCCCTGGAATATCGCGCCCAGAGCCATCTGCAGAACCATCTTTATTATCATCATCTTTATCTGGTTCTTCATTTCTTCGTTTTTGTCGGTGACATCCTCCGGTTTCGAAGGCGGGGTGATCTTGGTCTTGCTCATGCTGGGATCGCTCTTTTTGAGGTCCTGGGCGGTCTGGCCCATCTGCAGGCCGGCCCCTACGCTCTTATTTTCGAGATCACTGTTCAGGTCCGCGCCGCCGGTACCCTTTACAGTATTTGCGAAAGCCGAGGAAGCTCCGCCCTTGGCGCCGTCCATATTGCCGGACTTGGCGGCAAGAGAGCTCTTCTCGGCGCTGTTGCCCAGCATGGCCACCAGCCCGCTCTTCTTGTCCGGGCCGGCCATTTTCTTAAGGTCGGCGGGCGCAGCCGGGGCGAAATCCGATTTCTGATTTCCGGAGCCGAAGAACTTGTCATGCTTGCCGCCGGACGACATTGAATTGGAATTGCCTCCGGTGATGGAAGCCGCGGCGCTGAGCTTGCCCTTGGGGCCTGAAGCCGAAGGGGCCCCGGCCGAACCCGAACCCGGGCCCGAACCCGAACCCGAAGCGGCGGGCGCGGCCGCGGAGGCGTCAGCAGCGGCTTCGGCGGGAACTTCCTCGCTGAGGCCGGACTGGAAGAGAGAAGAGGCTATATCCGCGCCCGAAGTGGCGGGGTTATCTATCATCGCGCCGCTCATCGGGGAGCCGGGCGCGCCGCCCTCAGCGGAGAACTCGCTGCCAAGCAGGGACAGGTTAGCCGCCCTGGAGCCGTAGGGATTCGCGGACGCAGAGGAAGAATCCAGTGAGGAACCGTTCATGAGAGGAAGCGAGATCCAGAGACCAAGTATGATCACGGCCACGGTGCCGCCTATGACGTATTGTTTTGACTTGCTCTTTTTTGCGCGCATTTTTATCATAACCCCGCCCGTTAAACCCGGACGCTTTACCGCAAAATAACTTTAAACTTTTCCTGACACAGTCCCCGGGACGTTCAGGTCAAAGTTGATTTTACAGTGATGTTATAGCAGACGAAAGTTGACTTGTCAAGGGCCCCACTTTCTTAAAGGCGGCGTCAATGCGCCATGCGCCTGGCAATGGCTTCG
>JAVHRY010000097.1:0-34325 GCA_036171915.1 Elusimicrobiales bacterium
ATCTGCGCGTCCGACAGCTCCGGGTACATCGGCAGCGAGAACACGGTGTCCATTACCGCGTCGCAGACGGGCAGGTCGCCCCGCTTGCCGCCCAGGTGCGCGTACGCTTCCTGCAGGTGCAGGGCTATCGGGTAGTAGATCTGGTTGGCGATTTCCTGCCCGGTCAGGTAGGCCTGGGCCTTGTCGCGCTTGGCCTTGGTGGCGAAGCGGATGGTGTAGTAATTGAATGAGTGCCTGCAGTTGGCGGGCGCCACCGGGGTAACGCAGACGCCCTTGAGAGCGGCGGCGTACTTGGCGGCCACGGCGTTGCGCATCTCGGTCCACTTCTCCACGCGCTTCAGCCGCACGGAAAGGATGGCGGCCTGCACGGTGTCCAGGCGGGAGTTGAAGCCTTCCATTTCGTGGTGGTAGCGCACCTTGCTGCCGTGGTTTCTGAGCTGTTTAAGCGTCTCGTAGATCTTGTCGTCGTTGGTGACGACAGCGCCGCCGTCGCCGAAGGCGCCGAGGTTCTTGGCCGGGAAGAAGCTGTAGGTGCCGCAATGGCCGATATTGCCCAGGTACTTCCAGTCCTTGCCGCCCAGCTTGTACTTGCCGGTGAAGGCCTGCGCGGTGTCTTCCACCACTATCAGGTTATGCTTTTTGGCGATCGCCATGATGGCGTCCATGTCGCAGGGCATGCCGTACAGGTGCACCGGCACGATGGCGCGGGTCTTCGGGGTGATCTTCTTCTCCACGGACCTGGGGTCCAGGTCGTAGGTCACCGGGTCGATGTCCGCGAAGACGGGGGTGGCGCCGACCTGGGAGATGGTCTCGGAAGTGGCGATGAAGGTGAACGGGGAGGTGATGACCTCGTCGCCCTTTTTGATGCCGCAGGCGATGAGCGCCATGCGGATGGCGTCGGTGCCGCTGGCTACGCCCACGGCGTACTTGGCGCCGTTGTGCGCGGCGAATTCCTGCTCAAATTTGGTCACGTCTTCGCCCAGGATGAAATGGGCTTTGTCGAAAACGTTGATAACCGCGGCCTCTATCTCTCTCTTGATGGGCGCGTAACCAGCCAGCATATCTACCATGGGTACTTTCATCGTTGCCTCCGTGTGCTTGCTACTTTGAGTATTGTATAATTTTGTTGATGAAAACCACCATAGTCATCCCGTCATACAACGAGATGCGCACGCTGCCGGCGGTGTTGAATGCGCTGGCCGCCGTGCCCCTTGAAAAAGAGGTTATAGTGGTGGATGACGGCTCGAGCGACGGTACCCGCGAGCTGCTGGAAAGGGCTATCGCCAATAAAGAATTCCCGTACGAGCTTAAGCTGATAAAACACGTGGTCAACTCCGGCAAGGGCGGCGCCCTTATAACAGGCTTCAGCGCCGCTTCCGGGGATATAATAATAGTACAGGACGCCGACCTGGAATACGACCCGGCCTGTATCCCCGCCGTAGTCAGGCCGATAGTGGAAGGCCGGGCCGACGTGGTGTACGGGTCCAGGTTTCTCTCCGGCAAAGCCGAAACTTACAATATCCTCTACCTTTGGGGCAACCAGTTCCTGACCTCCCTTGTAAACCTGCTTTTCGGCGCGAAGATGACGGATTCCTATACCTGCTACAAGGCTTTCCGCGCACAGGTACTTAAAAGCATGGGCCTGGTCTCCACGGGTTTCGAAATGGAGGCGGAGATCTCCTGTAAGACCGCTTTCCGCGGGCTGCGTTTCGAGGAGATCCCGGTAGTTTACGCTTCGCGCTCACGCAAGGATGGGAAGAAGATAAATTACAAGGACGCGGTAAAAGGCGTGCTGAAGATCCTTCAGTTAAGGCTTTCTTTGAAAGCCTCGGATTTTAAAGAATGAGGGTTTTGATCATAGGCGCCTCCGGGCAGATAGGCGGCAATATCGCCGCGCTGGCCGTCAGGCGCAAGATAGAGGTTTACGGCACTTCCCGCAAAGGGCAGGGGTTCGTGTACCTTGATCTGTCCGACGCCGGGTCCGTGGCGGCGGCTTTTGAAAAAGCGAAGCCGGATATGGTTTTTTTATGTTCGGCCATGACGCACGTTGACAACTGCGAGCGCGACCCGGACCTGGCGCGGAGGGTTAACGCCGCGGGGGCCGCCCTGGTGGCCGGGGAATGCCGCAAGGCGGGCGCCAAACTGGTTTATTTCTCTACCGAGTACGTTTTCGACGGTAAAGGCGGCCCGTACGGGGAAGGCGACCCTGTCGGGCCGGTCTGCGTTTACGGCAGCACCAAGCTTGAGGGGGAACGGGCGGCCTTGGATATTAAGGGGGCGCTGTCCGTAAGGACCACGGTGGTTTACAGCCACAACCCGGCGTCCAAAAATTTCATCATGCAGCTTATAAGCAATTACCGCGCGGGAGCTAAAATGCGGGTCCCTTCCGACCAGTTTTCAAACCCCACTTACGCCCCGGAACTGGCCGCCGCCGTGCTTGACCTGGCGGAGAAGGGCGCTTGCGGAATTTACAATGTGGTCGGGCCCGACTGGCTGAGCCGCTATGAGTTCGCCCTCAAAGCCTGCGCGGCTTTCGGCTTTGACCCGGCCTTCCTGGAACCCAAACTTACCACAGAACTTGTCCAGGCCGCGCAGCGCCCGCTCAGGGCCGGCCTGAAGACTGAAAAGCTCCTGGCGAAACTGGGCCGTTCCCTTCCCCCGGTCGAGGACAGCCTGCGCAGGATAGCGGGCATAATTAAAAATTATGAATGACCTGCTCGAAAACTTCAGGCTGTACCTGCTGGCCTTCCTGCTGCCTTTCCTGCTTTCGCTGGGGTTTACCCCCCTGGTGCGCCTGGCCGCCGTAAAATTCGGGCTCTTGGATAGACCGACCGACATAAAGACCCACAAGACGCCTACGCCGCTTTTTGGCGGCCTTGCCATCTTCGCCGCTTTCTCGCTTTCCCTGGGCGTGATGCGTTTTTACACTTCGTTCCCCACCGGCACGCTCCGGGACCTGCGCGTAATACTGCTGGGCGGCGGCGTGATCTTTCTGTTGGGCTTTATAGACGACCTGCGCAAGCCCTACGGGCTCGGCTTTAAAGTGAAGTTCGCGGTACAGTTCGCGGTGGCTTTTTTTACGGTTCTGCACGGCATAAGGATAAATTATATACAGCCGGGGTACCTGGCTTTCGCGCTGAGCGTTATCTGGATAGTGGGCGTGTCCAACGCTTTTAACATCATAGACATAATGGACGGCCTTTCGGCCGGGCAGGCGGCGCTGGCGGCCTTCGGCTTCCTGCTTATCGCCTTCCCTTCGGAATCAATTTACGTGAATTTCGCTTCCGCGGCGCTGGCGGGCGCCGCGCTGGGTTTCCTGCCTTACAATTTTTCAAAAAAATACAAGATCTTCATGGGGGATTCCGGCAGTCTTTTTTGCGGTTTCGTGCTGGCGCTGGTGGCGATGGGCACCAAATATTCCGCCGTTAACCCGCTGGGCGTTTATGCCCCGCTTTTTATACTGGCGGTGCCTATCTACGACACTATATTCGTTTCCGTCCTGCGGCTGCGCCGGGGCCACTCGCCCTTCCTGGGCAGCCGGGACCATTTCGCGCTGCGGCTTGAAAAAATAGGTTTCTCCCGCAGGCAGGTGGTAAGGCTGGCTTCGCTGGCGACGCTCGCGCTTGCGCTTTTCGCCTGGCTTATTACGCAGGTAACGCTCGTCTGGGGCGTCCTGATAGTGGGCGTCCTGGGGCTGGAATTCGTGCTGGTGGGGCTGGTGATAGCGAAAATAAAGATATAAACCGCGGGTGTCTTAAACCTTTACCCCTTTCATTAAAAGCCGCAGACAGGCGGCTATTTCCCTGGAGACGTTGATCTTGGATTTACCTTTATCGCGTACGCGCATTGCCACGGGGATCTCGGAAACTTTCCAGCCTTGTTTTAAAAATTTTGCAACCAGCTCGGCGTCAAGGGCGAAACCTTCCGTCTCGAGGCGCAGTTTTTTTAATTTTTCGGCGTCGTAGATCTTGAAGATCTGGGTGAACGAGCTGAGGCGGGGGGAGAACCGCAGGCGCAGCAGCGTGTTGGCGCCTAAACTAAGCATCCGTCTGGCCACCGGCAGGCCTATAAAATCCCCGAGGAAGGGCGAGCCGCAGACGCAGTCCGACCCTGATTCCTTTATGCCGGTCAGCAGGCGCGCGGTATCCGCCGGAGAGAAGGAAAGGTCAGCCTCCATGAAAATTATAAAACGCCCCTGCGCGGCGGAGATAGCTTTTTCAAGAGAGGCGCGGAAAGTAGCCTTGCCGCCGCCAAGCGCGGTTACTCCCTGCTGTTCCCCCGCCAGACGCCACAGCGCTTCCATGGTGCCGTCGGAGCTGCCGCCGTCGGAAAAGATAACTTCAAAGGAGGGCAGCGCGGCGCGCAGCGGCGCCAGGAGCGTCTCGCCATAGGCGGCGGCGTTCTCGGCCTCGTTCAGGCAGGGGATGATTATTGAAACTTCGGGTTTATTGGCCACCCGGATATTGTAGTAAATAGCGCGCCGTCTCGCCGGCGCGTAGTTTCAGGCCGCGGTGAACTCGAAAGCCGCCGGGTTGTCCATGGTGCGCTTCACCAGGCACTGCTCCGCGGCCCTTATTACGGCGCCCTTGTATTTCGGCGGGAAATCCTTGGGCAGGTTTATTTTAAAGACCGCCTTGCTCAGCAGGTGGGTTTCGGGGCTGGTCTCGAAGGAGACGTCTATGCCGAAGCCCTCCGTGTTCAGGTTCCTGGACTGCAGGAACCCCAGCGCGAAGATGCCGGCGCAGGTGCCCAGCGAGGCCAGGAACAGGTCGAACGGGGTGGGGGCGGAGCCCTCTCCGCCGTTAGAGACCGGCTGGTCGGTCTTTATCTCGAAACCGTGCCACTGGGCGCTGACTTTCTTGCCGCCGGGGAACGTGATCTTCATGTCTGACATAGGGTCTCCATTTACCGCCTGTACGTAGTGAAAGCGAAGCCAGGGACTTTCGCGCTTCATAATTTAGATGCTTGACGTGATGAAAAGTTTCAGGGAGCGAAGCTTAATAGGTGTGCCGGTTCATCTCTTTGGTGATGCCGGGGATGATGGTGGTCTTGCCGTCGCCCAGGGCGTGCATCTTGAGGATCTCGGGGTAAACCCGTTCGAAGGCTTCGACTACCGCGGGATCGAAGGCTTTGCCGCTTTCCTCCAGGATATAGGCGCGCGCTTTTTCCGGGTCCCACTTGGGCTTGTACACGCGGTGTGCGCAGAGGGCGTCGAAGACGTCGGCCACGGAAACGACCCTGGCGTAAACCGGGATCTGCTCGCCCTTCAGGCGCGCCGGGTAGCCGTTGCCGTCGAACTTCTCGTGGTGCGAGGCCGCCACCTTGCAGGCGATCTGCAGCAGGGAGCTTTCGGCGTTGCAGAGGATCTTCGCGCCGTAAAGGGTGTGCTTCTTCATCTCCTCGAACTCTTCGGGGGTCAGCTTGCCCGGCTTGAGGAGGATAGCGTCGGCGATGCCGACCTTGCCGATGTCGTGCAGCGGGCTCGCGTAGCGGATATTCTCCACCTCGCGCTCCGGCAGGCCCAGGCCCTGGGCGATAAGGGCGGAGTATTCGCTGATATGGCGCAGGTGGATGGCCGTGTCCTGCTGGTCGCGGTATTCCGCCGTGACGGCCAGGCGGTAGATGGTCTCCAGCTGGGATTTTGAAAGGCTCTCGTAAAGCTGGGCGTTCTCGATGCCCGAGGCGGCCAGCGAGCTTATGAGCTGCAGTATCCCCTCGTCGTCGATATTGAAAGGGGTCAGGGCCTTGTTCATCGCCTCGAAGACTCCGATGATGCGGCCGCCCACGTTCTTCATCGGTACGGCCAGGATGCTGCGCGTGCGGTAGCCGGTAAGGTGGTCGGGGACCTTGTCGAAGCGCTGGTCCTGGTAAGCGTCGGTTATATTTATGGTCAGGCCGGTGGCGGCCACATGGCCGGCGATGCCCTTGCCGGCCGGGATGCGTATCTCGTTGGTCTGAATGCCGATGCCGATCTTGGACCAGAGTTCGTTGGTATTGCGGTCGAAGATGAAGACGCTGCAGCGGTCGCAGTTAAGGATGGTCTTGGCCTGCTCGGTTATCAATTCAAGTAGCTTGTTGAGGTTGGTTTCCTTGGAGACGACTCCTCCGAAATTCACAAGCAGTTTGAGCCGGTTCTCTAGTTCGTCGACACGCGTCATATAAATATTTTAGCATGTAAAAGGCGGTCCCTGAACTATAAATATTACGGGCGGGCCGCGATTTACGGTTTTTAGCGATAACGCCGCTTCAGGAACTGGATCCCCGCTTCCCGCATGAGCGCGGCCGCCATTTCGGACACGGAGTGAGCGGGGACTTTCCCGGTTCTAAGATATGTGGTCAGCCAGGTATCGCCGGCCCTTTCCGGGGCGGCCCGGAGCATTTCTTCCGAAAGGGAAGCGCCGTCAAGTTTCTTTCCGCGCCATCCGCGGAATAATTCCCCGCTCCAGGCCGCGAGGGTTCCCTGTCCCGAAGCAAGGAGCCGCCGGTGAAAGGCATGCATCATGATCATCCCCTCGCGATAGGGGTTCCCCGGGTTTCGTTCCTGGCCGG
This sequence comes from Elusimicrobiales bacterium, assembly GCA_036171915.1. Taxonomy (GTDB): domain Bacteria; phylum Elusimicrobiota; class Elusimicrobia; order Elusimicrobiales; family UBA9959; genus UBA9959. The sequence goes on from JAVHRY010000097.1 coordinate 6,550, forward strand.
CCGCAAAAAGAGAGCTCTGGAGCAGCGTCTTGAGTTCCGCCGCATCCAGCATGCCCAGGCGGAGCGAGAGCAGGTAGGCTCCATAGCAGGCTATGCCTTCGAAGAACCATTCAAGGCCCGGTTCTTTGGGCTGGATGGCGTTCCCCGCCCATTGGTGAAAGAGCTCATGCAGCAGCAGCCAGGAGTCTCCTGACGGTTTGAATTCCGCCGGCAAAGCTACCCAGCCGGCCTTCGCGACGGAACTTCCCTGCCCATAGCCGGTGCCCGCCCCGGGCCACGCGAAAAGGGCCAACTCGCCATGGGGCAGAGTGGTCCCCCACCAATCCGAACAGGCGGAAACGAGCCTGGGTAATTCGCCCTGCAAATACGCCATCCGGCCGGGGGGGATGTCCAGGCCGGTCAGCGTCACCGGCAGGCCAGCCGGGCGGCCCCGCAAATACCGGCCTTGTCCGAACGCGCTTAACCAAAGGTCCCGGGTGCCGGGAAATAAGAAAACGCTTCTGGAAATCAGCCCCGGGCCCGCGGTCTTCCTGTCGAACTGAACCCTGTAGCCGGCGGCGTTTTGGACTCCTGAAAATAGCGCAAGCCCGAGAAAAAAGCGGTATCCGGCGTTCCCATGGCCGCGAAACAGGGCTTCTGGGCCGCAAAGTGCCCCGGTCAGTTCCGCCTCGTAGGAAAAGCGGCGTATATCTCCGGCAGCGCTCCCCGTTCCGGCGGATTCGGCTTCCTCCCAAGGCAGCACGGCCCCGTTTTCCCGGATCAGTTTCCTGCGGGTGAAGCGCCGGTCCAGTCCGGAAAGAGGTCCGAAACGGCCCGGGCTCTGAAGGACCGGGATCTTCCCCGGCCGCTGCAGCGTCCCGACGATCAGAAAACGGTTCCGGCCCAGCCAGGCGGCCGAATAGCCGACGACCCCGAGAGGGATCTCCCGCGTTTTCATAAGAACAGTGAGTGGGCGGACATCGACAGTTACTTTTTCTCCGCGATAATGATCATCTGGCTTTTCCCTTTCCGCGGCCAAAATATCCGGGTCAAACCGGTTACGGTCTTGTACAACAGCCAGGAACCCAGCAGCTTGAGGGCAAGAAAACGCGCCGCGGGCAATATTATCCGGTCCATCGTGAAGGAAGGGCGGAGCAGAACGGTGTTCCAGACGCCCGGGTAAAAGGTTCGGTTCACTCCGAGAATGGCCGGAGAAAAGAGCCTGAGGTTCTCCAGGTACTTGATCTGGTCGAGAAGTTCGATCAGGGGCAGCTCCAGGCGGTAATAGAAACTGCGGTAGATCTTGTCTATCTTGAGGATGCGGAATTTCCTCTCCACTTTCGCGATGAGGGCCTCTTCGGAAATATGGCTTGTGAAGAAAACGTTCACGCTCAGCAGAAGCCGCCCGCCGGGTCTGAGCGCCTCCCACGCTTTCTCGAAAAATATTTTTTCTTCTTCTTCCGAAAAATAATAGATAACCTCGAGGGCGCAGACAAGGTCGGCGCTGCCGGCCGCCGGCCCGGCGGTCAGGAAATCCGCGTGCCGGAAGCTTAAGTTGGGCGTATTTTCATACTGGGCCTGGTTCTGGTGGATCCGCTCCTGGCTGATATCCAGCCCCGTCACGGAAACCCCCAGCCCGGCCAGGCGGGAGGCGAACTGCCCGTTAGCGCAGCCTACGTCGTAAGCGTCCTTTGGCCGCCACCGGCCGAACGTGGCCAGGCTGAGCGCGCGCCTATACCGGTCGCGCTGTGAAGCGCGTGTCATGATATACCAGGGTTCGTTCGCCCCGCGGTCGATTGAAGGATCGTCGATTCGTTGCATGGTCAAGTATTTTTCAGCCGGTTTAAGATCAGCCCGGCCGCCCTGTCCGTATCCGAGTAGGTCAGCCTGAAGGCGCTGCCGGGTCCGAGCGCCCGCGTCAGGCGGCGAAAAAGAGGCTGCGTCATCGAGTTGAGGCGGAACAAGTTGTTTAGCAGGAGGTGAAGCGCCTGTTCCGTGGTCAGGGCGCCGGCCTTCGCCGGGGGGGCCGCCGGGTCATAGCGCGGGAAAACAAAAAGGATCTTGTAAGGGGCCGCGCGGGCCAGTTTTTCCGGAGCCAGGTACCGGCGCCCATCCATTCGGCAGAGCACGTTGTCCCGGCTTATGCCGCCGTCCGCGAACGAGGCATAGCGGGAGCCGGGCTTCAGCAGGATCTTCCGCGAGAAAGGGATCAGCATCCCGGAACCGGACGAAAAAGCGGCGGCCTCATCGGACCCGCAGGCCAGCCCCCGGCGGGAAAGGGCATAACACAGCGTAGACTTCCCCGCCCCGCCGGCCCCCGGGAGGAGAACGGCGCGGTTCTTTTTCGCCAGCCAGGCGGAGTGAAAGACCGCCAGGTCCTTGCTGAGCTTGACAGGCAGCGCGAGGAGCTGGTGGTCGAGCTCCATGACGGCGGAGGCCGCGTCCGTGAACGCGCCAAGAAGAGTATGTCCCGCGGACAGCCGGAACGAACGTTTATCCCGGGGCGCCCTTCGCAGGGTCAGGCAGAAATCCGGCCGGCCGGAGGAGGGACGCCCTTCGGCGGGGAAAACGCTTTGCAGATGCTGCCGCGCTTCGGGGACGTCCGTGCGGATCCTGCAGCGGTAATGAAAAATACGCAGCCACAAGTCAGTCATCGCGAGCGTTCCCGGCGGGGCGCAGGAGGTCGTATTGGCGCATCATGCCTAAGATGCTGTTGACATCTTCCTCCGCCTCGGCCTGGCCGAGGGAGAAACAACGCGCGTATGCCGTTATGACGTCTTCGGACGAGCGCGGCTCCAGCACCATCTGGAAGATGATCTTGGCGGTCTGATTGAACTGGTGGATCCGGCCGGAGCCGATGTCCAGCACGAACAGCTCATCGTCCTTTTCGGCCAGCAGCAGGTCCTTTTTAAGTTGTATCGTTTCAGGTCTTTTCATTCTCACATCCGGAAACTTACCAGGCCGGCATGATAAAAAATCCCCAATTGCTGCCTGAGATCGCTGAGGGCGACGGGGAGGGGGATCTCATATTCGCCCGCCAGCTGCCGGGCCATAGCCCCCACCGAATTCTTGCCGTCGCAGCCGTCCAGGATCTTCCGGGCCAGGTCGTTGAGTTCGTAGACCCCGCCGGACCGGGGATTGCTTACCCTGTTCCCCGTACCGGGACCCCGGAGGGAGACCGGCACGGCGGTTTCCAGAAGGTAGTCGGGATATAAAAGATCCTTTAAAATGACCGGGTCCTTCTCTTCCAGTTCTTCGAACAGCCAGAGCGAGAGCCCGATCAGGTGTTTCGTAAGTTCGCAGTTCTCCGCCACCGGCGCCATGAAGTTCCCGGTCTCGTGGAAATTATCAGAAATACAGCAGCCCCCGCAGAGGAAGCGGGCCCAGCACGCTTTGCAGGGCTCACGTTTCATCACGCTCTTTTCCCAAAGGCCGCGGTATTTCGCGGTCTCCATGGAAGTGCGGACGTCCCCTATGCGATGGTCCTTATGCCCTACCAGCTTGTGGCAGGGGTAAAGCGAACCGTCGGCGGCTATCGTCAGGTAGTCGATCCCCATGTTGCAGCCTCTGAGGCGCGGAGTCTGCTTGGCGATCTTCCGCATAGGGGTCACGAAATTATCCACTAAGTGGCGGCCCCCGCCGAGGAGGTGGTCCCGGTATTCGCGCGCCATGCCTGAAAAAGCTTCCTTGACCTGGTCCAAGTCGGCAAGGTTGACCCTGTAGGGGCTGCCTTTGGTGGCGAGGCCCCGTTCAAACCGGGTATTTCCTATCCCTAAAGCGAGGAACTTGCGGAACGCCTTCAGTAAGTCCGTAGTCTGGCGGAAATACGTGACGTTGACTTTATATACGACCTCGGGATACGCTTCCTTCAGGCCGCGGATATTTTCCCAGGCGTCCCGGAAGACGCTGCCCTGCCCGCCTTTATAAACGCGGAGAGAATCGTTTTCGGGCTGGTCCCCGTCGATGCTGAAAAGGAAGGAAACTTTGTGCTTTTTGAAGAATTCGCACATTTCCCCGCGCAGCAGCGTTCCGTTGGTGATGATATTGAAATGGAACCACCCGGGGTACCTGGCCTCGGCGTATTCAACCGTCTCTTTAAGGCGGTCAAAGGCGAGCAGGGGCTCGCCGCCGAAAAAGCTGAAGTTCGTGCCGGGCAACGCGACCGAACGGACAAAGTCCACCACGCGGGGGACCAGGTCTTTGTCCACGGTCTTGGCCAGGTTTTTGTACCCTTCCTTCAGGTCGGGCATGTCCATAATGCAGTATTTGCAGGCCAGGTTGCAGTTATGGGTCAGATTGAATAAAACGGAATTAATTCCCGTGGGGACGAAATCTTCGGCTGCCGTGTCGGCCTCCTCCTGGGAGAAGAGCCCGGCCTCCAGCAGTATGCGCAACTCGGCCGCCGCCTTGGTGGCTTCATCGGACAGCGCCGCGAAGGGTCTGGCTCCCGTCTTAACTTCCTGCGCCAGGTCCCAGGCCGCCTCGCTTATCCTTACGCGGCGCCCGCTGGTAAGATCGAACGCCATCTTCCGGCCGAAAATCCCGCATAAATGAACCTGGTCCAGAGGAAATGGCTTTTCGATTGAGTCCATACGATGGTGCCCTCTTTTAGAAACCGCGGCAGAAAAACGGCCTCTTCCTTCCCCGGGCGGGTCGTCAAAAAGAAAACCTATTCCGGTGTTTTTGTCGCTGCAAAAAACCAGGAATAGGTATTCTAGTTAACCCGCGCGCGGGTTAAAAAACCCCGGGATTTACCCCGAAAAAACAATACTCCCCTAGCGGTAGACGGTATAGATGGTGAACGCGCAGGGCTGCTCGATGTCCCGAATTTCTTTCGGAGTTATAACGGTCTTCATAACGGGCTTTTTGTAGCCTTTAGCTTTGGTCGTTTTTTTCATAAAAACCCCCTTCTGGTCCAATTCCGTTGTTCTTAGTGTAGCACACCGCAAAAGCCATGTCAACAGGGCCGTCGGACCATTTGGAATATGCGTGAAGCCGGGATCGCGGCTTCAGCCCCGGAACGCAGGCTAAGGGCGGCCGCTACCAGCCGGCTCCGGCACTTCCAGAAACGCGCCCGCGCCATGGAACTCGCTAAGCCTGGCAACGATCTGGCGGGCAGCCGGCCCGGGCAGCGACGCCTTTATCATTTCAGAACAGGCCCTGGCTTCGTTGTTGCGGAACAGGGACAGCACCTTGTACAGGTCGCGCCCGGCGGTATAGATGTTCAGGTGCTTCCCGGTATTAATAATGATCAGGTAAGTCCGCGGGGAGGGGGAGCTTTCATGCCCCCCGGAGAAGAGTTCCGAGGCCGGCAGGGGGATGTTCAGAAGAGAAACTCCGGGAGCCAGCCTGTACCGCCGGTCGATATCGAACTCGCCCGGGACCGCCCGCCGTGAAGAGGCGGCGGGGTTTATCGCGTTGAGCTTCATCAATTCCGACTCGTAGCGATAGAGCCAGTAAAAAGTTTTGTAATGCCGCGGCGGCAAAATAACTTTCAAATTCTCATGAAGCCGCTTTTGAGACTTCGTCTCGAACGTCTTGAAGAGCCGGGTCGGCAGGAGGCCGGCTTTTGAAAAGAGATAGTTGAAAGCCAGCGGATGCACCGCCAGATGCATGCCGAGCTGCCCGACGGTCGCCGGTGATACCGCGGTGTTCCGCGGCGCATCCTTCACCCGCCAAAAAGAACCGAAAAGCACCGGATCGCGGCCGATCATCCGCAGCAGCGAGGGGGTATTGATCAGGTCCTGTAAAAGCAAATTCCGCTTCTGCTTGGAGAAAAACAGGGGCTGCCTGGCGTATTTTGTGCCGGGCAGAGGCGACAGCAGCCCGACCATCACCTCGTTAGCGCCGAAAGTTCTAAGGGTAAAAGCCAATCTGATCGTCTCGTTCCTGTCCGAATCGGTCTCTTCCGGAAAGCCTAGGATCAGGGAATAAGTCGGCCTTATCCCCGCGCTTTTCAGCTCTTTGGCCAGGGGCAGGACCCGTCCGACGTTAACGCGTTTGTTCAGGGTCCGCTGCATGCGCGCGGACCCGGTCTCTACGCCGATGAAAATGCTTCTGCAGCCGCTGGCGGCCAGCTTTCCGAGGAACTCCCTGTCGTCTATATGCTCGACACGGCTGCTGCAATTCCACCTGATGCCCAGCTTCCGCATTTCCCCGCATAATTTGAGCGCGAACTTGCGGTTTATAAGCAGGTTGTCATGCACGAAAGAGAAGACGGCTTCAGGGAATCCGGCCTTAAGCCCGGCGATAAGTCCGGAAATGCGTTTAGGGTCGAGAACGCGGTATTGCCTGTGCCACATCAGAGAGGTCGTGCAGAACGAACACTCGAACGGGCACCCCGAGCCCGCCAGGACCGGAATGGTCATGCTCCGATTTATCCGCAGGTAGCTTTGAAGCGGCAGAACGGAATAGTCCGGCTCCACCTCGAGGATCCCCGGCGCGGTTCTGTCCACTTCGGTTTGTTCTATCCGCCCGTCCCTGCCCCTGTACGTCAAAGCAGGCACCGCGGCGGGGTCCGATCCCCGCGCTAACGCCTGGCAGAGCTTTACCAGCGGGGAGATCCCGTCGTGGCGGATAATGAAATCCACGGACGGGCAGGCTTCCAGGATCTCCCGCGCCAGGAAAGTGGCGTGCGACCCGCCTACTATTACCGGCACCTTGAAACGGTTTTTAATAAACTCGGAGATCTTAAGGGTCAGATGAAAATTGTCGCACAGGCCGGAAACCCCGACCGCGTCAAAACCGCCGTGTTCCCGCCAGACGGCCTCGATACAGCGCTCCTGGGCGCGCATAAGCGGGAGACCGCATAGCTTTCGGTTGAACCGTTCAAAGGTCAGGTCCAGCGGGACGGCGCGCATGCCTTTCCCGAACTGGCGGACTCCCGAAGTCAGATAGACCAGGTTTATCGGGAAGCCAAGGGCATACGGCTGAAAGGTGATGACCGGGTTTATCAGAAGTATTTTCATTCGGCGGATCTTACGGGCCGGACAACTCGATGCCGGGCGGTTCCTTAGGAGCGGAGGGTTCAGCCGGGCTTCGCTTCCGCTTCCATTTCGTCCAGGAACACGCTGTAATGCACGGCGCGCGCGGACGGGTAGGCGGCGCGGAGGCCCGCGTTTATTTGTATCAGGCAGGATGTGCCGCCGACGATCACCGTCTGCGCCTGTACCGAGGCGATATTGCGGAGCTTGCGGTCTAGTACTTTGTCCGAGAGTTCCGGCTGAGTGAGGGCGAACGCGCCGGCGCCGCCGCAGCACCAGTCGCTTTCAGGCAGTTCAACGTAGCTCCTGCCGGCAATTTTTTTCAGGACCGCGCGCGGTTCCAGGCGTATCCCCTGGCCGTGGCAGGCGCGGCAGGAATCGTGGTAGGTCACGCGGCCGGCCTTGCCCGCCGCCGCTTTTACCGTTTTTTCCGGCGGGATGAATTCCAGTATGTCTTTTAAGGCCGCGGCGAAATTCCTGGCCCTTTCCCGCCAGGCCGGGTCGTCGGTGAAAAGCTGCTCGTACGTTTTCATGAAAGCCGTGCAGGAGGCGCAGTCCGCGACAACGGGGAAATCCCCGAAAACCGCTTTTAATTCCTCGTAGCGGATAATGTTCTGCTGCGCGAACCGGCGCGCGTCCTCCAGGCGCCCGTAATTATGGGCCAGCAGCCCGCAGCAGCTGTTCTCAATAAAAATGCCTTCCCCGGCGCAGCGGCGCAACACGCGCACGGTGGCCAGCGCGACCTCCGTAAAAATAAAGTTAGGGCCGCAGGGAGCGAAGTAGGCCCAGTTTATGGCGCTTCTGCCCGCGGCATTGAGCGCCGGGTCTTTGCGCAGAATTTCCGAAGCGAAGCGGAGCGGGGTACTGGTTACCGCGCCTTCAGTGCCCGCAAGCCCGGGCATGCCGAGTAAATCGTAGAGGCCCATGCGGGCGGCCAGGCGCGGCAGGCCGGTCATCTTTACAAGGTAGGCGAGTTTCAGCCAGAAACCGAAAAGAGCCGGAGCGTCGAGCAGGGTGCGCACCGCCGCGCGCGCGAAAAAATTATCCCCGTAGCCGCTGAGGGACCGCCTTCCCTCCAGCACTATGTCCGGGGTGGGAACCTTGGCGTAACAGGCGCTGGAGCAGGCCCCGCAGAGCAGGCAGGTGGAAAGCGCTTCCGCGGCTGCCGCGGCGTTTTTTGCCTTGCCCTCCACCAGCAGCCTCACGAACTGGTTCCGGCCGCGCGGCGACAGCGTTTCCCTGCCCGTAAGCATATAGGTGGGGCAGGAAGTCTCGCAGTACCCGCAGCGGTTGCACTGGGCGGAGGCGTCGTAAATGTTCTTTTCTCCCAGGTCCGTAAGCAGGGCCGCCAGATGCCGGTGCGAGTCTTCATGAACGTACAGCTCGTTAATCCCCACCGGGATATCGGAAGATACCGAGGTTACAATGGTACCTGACGGCTCGCGCGCCGGCTTGGCGGAACTGGAAGGCTGTTTCTTTATTTCTTCGCTCATAAATTCCTGAAGATCCACGGGTTAAGCAAATTCTTCGGGTCAAAAACTTTTTTCAGGCGGCAATGGTATTCGTCCGGCTCAAAACCGCCGATGGCCCGTTCCCCGTCCGTCCCGGCCTTAGGACGGGAGGCCGAGAGGGCGAAAGTGGCCGCAAGTATAACCCCGTAGGCGCCCATCGAGCCGCAGAGCATGCTGACCGCGTCGTAGCCCGCAACGTTCTTAACGGTCTTCCCGCCAAGTTCCAGCAGCGTGCCGTCGGAACAGGCCAGCTCAAGGCCAAGCAGCAGTTCCCGTATCTCCGGCGAAGCTTTTGAGGCTATAACCCCGCCCACGCTGCCTTCAAGGTCCGGGAGGTTAAGGTAAAACCCTGCTTCCCGCAGCTGTTCCCTGAACACCTTGAAGGGCAGGCCCGCTTCGGCGCGGGCCGTAAGATTTTCCCGGTCTATCAGGGCGGGGGAGTTCAGCAGGCGGAGTTCCAGCGGCTTTGTCCCCTGCATTATCATGTCGGGCTGAAGCCGGGTGCCAAGCCCGGTCACCGCGGTGCGTTCGCCGCTCCTGGCCCGGAGCTTCAGCTCGTCGGTTACCCCGCGCGCGGCCGGGCTCAGGGCGCTTCTTGAAGTGAGCCCGGCGGCCTGCGCCGGAGTTTGCCCGCTCACCGGCAGTATCTTGTCGGGGTTCGCCAGGCCTTTGGGGTCAAAAGCGGTTTTTATCTTCCTGAAAAAATCCAGTTCCTCCGGGCCGTAAAGCCAGTTCATGGCCACGCGTTTCTCCACGCCTATGCCGTGTTCGCCGGAAATAGTGCCGCCCAGTTTTATGCAGGCTTTTAGTATTTCGCGGCCGGCAAGCTTTACCCGCTTCACCCCCTGCAGGTCCCTGCGGTCGAAGATCATGTTCGGGTGCAGGTTGCCGTCCCCGGCGTGGAAAAGAAGCCCCGCCGTAATTTTATACTTTGAAAGTATTTCGTGCGTAGCCTTCAGCGCTTCGGGCAGAAGGGGGCGGGGCACCACGCCGTCTTCCACCAGCACGTCGGGCGCAAGCCGGGCGAGGGCCGGGTACGCCCCCTTGCGCGCGGCCCACAGCAGTTCGCGCTCCGCGTTGTCGGCCGCCAGCGTGAAGGCCGAACAGGAGTTTTCGCCGCAGATCTTTTCCGCGGCCTCCAGGTCTTTTTTTATTTTAGCCGAGTCCTGGCCGTCCAGCTCTATTATGAGCACCGCTTCGGTGCCGGGGGGGAACGGGCTGGTTTTCCCGGCCATGGAGGCGTCCAGTGAAACTTTATCCATTGCCTCCAGGGCCCTCGGTACTATGCCAAGGCTGATTATCCGCGTGACGGCGGTCATAGCGTCATCTATGGAGTTGAACGCGGCCGAGGCGGTCTTTATGTATTTCGGAAGCGGAAGTATTTTCAGCCAGGCGTTGGTCACGATGCCGAGCGTTCCCTCGGAGCCCACGATAAGGCTCATTAGATCCGGCCCCGGGTCGCCGTACGCCCAGGTTTTTGTTTCCCCTTCAGGGGTGACCACCTCGAGCTTTTCCACGTTGTCCGAGGTGACGCCGTATTTCAGGCAGAGCGGCCCTCCCGCGTTCTCCCCGATATTGCCGCCTATGGTGGAAACTTTCTGGCTGGCCGGGTCGGGCGCGTAGAAAAAACCGAAAGGCTTAAGCGCGCGCTGCAGTTCCATGTTAACTACCCCGGGCTCTACAAGGGCGAGGCGGGCGGCCGTGTCTATCTGGCGTATTTTTTTCAGCCGCGACAGGTTAAGGATTACGCCGCCGCGCAGCGCTATGGTGCCGCCGGAGAGGTTTGTCCCTGCCAGCCGCGGCAGGAAGGGGACGCCGCTGCCGTAGAGAACTTTTACCACCTTTGCCACCTGGCCGGAGGCGGTAAAATTAACCACGGCCTCGGGGCGGGAGCGCGCCATGCCGGCGTCGTAGGAATACATCAGTATTTCCGCTTCGTCGGTATGCACGTTGTCCTGGCCCACTATGGCTTCCAGTTCGGCCCTGATAGCGCGTATCCTGTCGTGTTTGAACATGGTCGTTTCCCGCAGCCGCAAGCCGCTATTTCACCGGCTTCAGTTTCGCGGTGAAATGCGGCAGTATCTCCGGGGCTTCCACTATCTCAAGGCCTTTTATCGACTTGCGGTTTTTGGCCATATAACCGAAAACCTCTATTACGTAGTCTATGTGGCTCTGCGTGTAGACCCTGCGCGGGATGGCCAGACGCACCAGGTCCATGGGGGCGGCCAGGTACTTGTTGTTCTTGTCCCGGCGCCCGAACATCAGCGTGCCTATTTCCACGCTGCGTATGCCGCCTTCAAGGTACAGCGCGCAGGCGAGGGCCTGCGCCGGGAACTGCTCAGGGGCGATGTGCGCGAGGAATTCCCGGGCGTTGACGTAAACGCCGTGGCCGCCGGGCGGGTTGATTATCGGCACGCCGTGCTTAAGCAGCCCTTCTCCCAGGTACGCCGACGAACGTATGCGGTACTGCAGGTAATTTTCGTCCAGCACTTCGCGCAGGCCTATAGCCAGGGCCTCCAGGTCCCTCCCGGCCAGGCCCCCGTAGGTATTGAAGCCTTCCGTGAGGATAAGCAGCTGGCGGGCCCTGGTTGACCAGTCTTGGTTGTTCATGGCCAGGAAGCCGCCGATGTTTACCAGAGCGTCTTTTTTTGAGCTCATCCAGGCGCCGTCGGCCAGCTCGAACATCTCCTGCGCTATTTCCCTGACCGGGCATTTGGCGTAGCCTTTCTCGCGCAGCTTGATGAAGTAGGCGTTCTCGGCGAAGCGCGCGCAGTCCAGGAACATCGGGATGCCGTGCTTGCGGCACAGGTTCTGCACGGCCTTAAGGTTCTCCATCGAAACAGGCTGGCCGCCCAGAGAGTTGTTGGTTACGGTCATTACGCAAAGAGGAATGTTCTTTACCCCTTTTTCCTTTATAAATCTGTCCATGGCGGCAACGTCGGCGTTGCCCTTGAAAGGCGCCGGCGTGGCAAAATCCATGGCCTCTTTTACCGGGAAGTCCACGGCCTGCGCCCCCGAAAACTCCACGTTGGCGCGCGTGGTGTCAAAATGCGAGTTTGAAATAAAATATTTGCCTTTGCCGCCGATCACGGTAAACAGTATCTTTTCCGCGGCGCGGCCCTGGTGCACCGGCATTATCTCTGCAAAACCCGTCAGCGAGCGCACTTCGGTCTCAAAGTTGTAGTAGCTGCGGGCCCCGGCGTAGGATTCGTCGCCTACCATGATGCCGCCCCATTGCGCCGCGCTCATGGCGCCGGTGCCGGAATCGGTCAGCAGGTCTATGAGTACCTTTTCCGCCTTGATGTTGAAAAGGTTGTAATGGGCCTGCTCAATGACTTTAAGCCTTTCCTCGCGCGTGGTTATGCCCAGGGGCTCGACGCATTTTATTTTGAAAGGTTCTATTATCGTTTTCCATTTAATTTCCATGATTTTAGGTCTCCTTCATCTTATAAACAGCATCATTAAAACAAAATAACCCAGCATCAGCGCGCCGCCGAAAGGCAGCGCGGCCCTGGCCCACTCGCGGGATTTTATCCCCAGCTTGGCCGAGCTTACGATATTGGGGATATTCCCCGGTATCAGCATGCCGCCCGAAATAAGCAGCCCCATCAGAAGAAAAGTGATCTGCTTGTCCGTCATCCCCGGGGTTATCTCGGCGGCGGCCAGCGTGGCGTTGTCCAGTATGGCGGAAACGGAATTGAGCCAGTAAAGCGCCCAGTCGGGCAGGCGGGCGGCAAAACGCACCGCCAGCGGGGACAAGCCCGCTCCCAGGAAGATAAGAGCCATTATGAACAGGTAAACCCGGCCCGCGCGCTTAAGGATGTCTTTGTTGGTGTCGGGAGCGTCCTCCCTCAGCCCGGCCGCCCCGGTGGCGGCAGCCGCGGCGCCGCGCGCGGCCAGGGCGGCGCAGAGCAGCACGCCGGGGATTATCCACATCCCTATTTGGCGGAGCAGGTAGAAGAAAGTCGCGTCATGCGGCGGGCCTTGCAGCTTGGCCACTACGATGGTGGATAGCGGCTCCCCGAGGGGGGTGAGCGCGGCCCCCAGGCCGATCGCGTAGCAGGCGTAAACCGTAAGCTTTATCTCGTACGCCCTGTTCAACTTTAAAATGGTTACTACTTCGGCCAGCATTATGGCCGCTACTATCGCCGTGAACACGCTTGAGCCCAGTCCCAGTATGGAGACTATTACGAAGATGGTCCCGCCCAGCCCCAATTTATTTACCAGCGAGTCTAGCCAGCCGCGAAGGTGGCGGCGCACGGCCCGGAACAGCCAGCCGACTACGGCGACCGACGCCGTTATGGCTAAAGGCTCTCTAAAAGCTTCTTTCACCAGGCGGGAGGTCCAGAGCCCGGAAATACTGACAGCTATCATCCCCATAACAAAAAGGAAGGCTTCCAGGTCGTCCTCTACCCGCTTGAACGAGAACGGGAGGATGAACGTAAGGCCCATTATTAAACCCAAACCGGCTATTATCAGGTAATCGGACATATAGGGAAAAGCGAATCGTCAACAGTAAACAACTGGCTGTCAGTTTCTAGCGGCTGTTCCTCCATTTGCTACAATTATATTCTATTACTTTAACAAAGGTATAAGAAGAGCATGTTTAAATTTAAGCGCCCGGTAGGGCTTTTCCTGTGCGGCGGCGGAGCGCTGGGTTCCTGGCAGTCCGGGGTGCTGGCGGAGCTGGTGCGGCAGGGGTTGCGTTTCGACGTCGTGGCGGGGTTCAGTATAGGCGCCCTTAACGGCGCCGCCTACTGCTATAACAAGACCGGCGAGCTGCGCCAGATCTGGCGCGACATGCAGCCGGCTTCCATCCTCAGCCTGAAGCCCAGGTATTACAGCATGCCGCTGGAGCTTTACCAGCATGCGGGCGACAGCCTCTTCAACAAGCTGAACTTTTTTTTCCAGAACCGCATAGCCAAGCTCACGCTTTTTTCCAACAGGCCCGTTTACAGTTTTCTGAACGGCTGGCTGGCTAAGAGCGGGCCGCGGTTCCACCACAATATAAAGTTCTACGTGATAAGCCACGCCGTGGAGATGAAGCTGCCTTATATAACGGCTTTTGACGGCTCGACGCAGAACCCGCATATCTCCTTCCCGGACGCGCTGGTGGCCAGCTGCTCCATCCCCATGGTGTTCCCGCCGGTGACGGTGGAGGAGCACGGCCGCAACTACCACCTGGTGGACGGGGGCGTTATCGGCATAGCCACCATCAACCTGAACCTTTTCGAGGGCTGCCGCACGGTAATTATGATAGGCAATTCCCGCGAGGCCGACATTGATTACCCGTCCGCGGGGCCTTTCGGCTATTTCGAGCGCAAAGGGCGGCGGATGCTGGCCATCCACACGCAGAAGATCTACGAGTCGCGGGTTTTTATAAAATCAGAGCCGGATGTTTACCTTATAAAACCGCCGGTTGACCTGGGCCTGAACCTGCTGGAATTCGACGGCGCCAAGTGCGGCAGGGCATATGACATCGGAGAGGCCGAAGCCGGGATCTTTTTGCGGGGCTTCGGGCAGGGGTAGAACTGCAAGCCCTTAATTTTTCCGGGCTGCTGTTCTTAGGGGCCTTTAGCGGCCTCGCGGGCGCGACGCTGGGGGCGGGCGGCGGGATCTGCATGGTCCTCTTCCTTGTGCTGGCGCTGCTCGGAGTGTAGACGCGTATATGAAAAAGATCATCTTTCTCCTGGCCTTTCTGCTGCCCGCCCGTCTTTTTGCCGGTACTGCGGATTTCGCCGAAGATATCTCCGGCGACGATTTGGGCCCGGCGCTGGTGGACCTGAACGCCTCCACGCGGCCCTTCACGCTTAGCCCCGGAGCGGACGAACGCTACGACCGCGGCATAGCCTATATGTACCGGCTGGACTTTGACAGGGCCGGGGAAGAATTCCGGGAGATAGTAAAACTGGACCCGCAAAATCCGGCCGGTTATTTCGCGCTGGCCGCGCTCTCCTGGTGGCGCTATTCCCAGAACTTTGACATGCAGGACAGTTTTAAGTCCATGGAGAACGAATTCCTTTCGAATTCCGACAAAGTCATAGACCTTTCTAAAAAAATGGTAAAAGAGGGGCGTTCCCTGGACCAGGCCTACTTCTTTATGGGCAGCGCCTACGGCCTGCAGGGGCGCTGGTACGCCGTGCGGCGCAGCTGGTTCAAGGCCTACCTGCGGGGCAAGAAAGGCCGGAAGTATCTTAAAAAATGTGTTGATGTGAACCCGGCGGTTTACGACGCCTTCCTGGGCCTGGGGATCTTTGACTACTACGCGGCCACGCTGCCCGGCGCGCTGGGCCTGGGCGCCAAGCTGTTCGTGGGCGGCGACCGCCGGCGCGGCATGGAGTACGTAAAGCTGGCGAAGGACAAGGGCCGCTTCTTTAAGGTGGAGGCGCGGTTCTTCCTTATAGAGATCTATTCCATGCACGAGAAGGATTTTAAGGCGGCTTATGCGGAAAGCGAGGAGCTGCGCGCGCTGGACCCGGGCAATATGCTGTTCCGGCTGGGCGAGATAATGACCCATATACAAGCGAAGGACTGGCAGGGCGTGCTAAGCGAATGCGAGGCCTTCCTGGGCGCCTGGCAGGTTAAGCCGCAGGGGGGACTTGAGTCCCAGCTGGCCATGGTCTATCTTTCCGCCGGGGACGCGCTTATAGCCATGCAGCGTTATGAAGAGGCGGCGGCCTGGCTGACCAGGGGCATAGAGAAGACCGGCTTCCGGGAGAAAGGCTGGGTAACTTACTGCTACCTGCGCCGCGCGGAGGCGCTGGACCTGGCGGGCAGGCGCGCGGAGGCGCTGGCGGACTATAAAACAGCTGCGGCCCGGCCCAATTTCTGGGACTCAAAAAAATACGCCAAAGCCGGCATAAAAAAAGCGCCGGATTATAAAGAAGTTTACCGCCAGATGACCGTGGATTAAATAAAATACAGCGTGGGGAGGGTTCGAATGAATTATTTCTTAAACAATCTGGATTATATTTTTTTCTTTTACGGCCTCTCGTTCCTGCTGCTGGCGGCCGTAAGCTTTTTCCTCAGCCGGGAAAAAGAGGGAAGTCCCGCCTGGGTCTGGCTGGCGCTGTTCGGCCTGCTGCACGGTCTCAATGAATGGCTGGATATGCTGGCTTTCATCTTTTCGGACGGTGGGGGGTTCTCCGCGGTACGCCTGGTGTTGATGGCCGCCTCTTTCCTGTGCCTTTTCGAGTTCGGCCGCCGCTACGGGGCTAAGACCGGGGCCGCAAACGCCCCCGCCTGGCTCTACGCCGGGCTTTTGCCGCTGGCGGCCCTGGGCGGCTTTTACGGTTTTAACGGCCTTAACGCCGCGGCCCGCTACGCGCTGGGCCTTACCGGCGGGTTGTTCGCCTGCCGGTCGCTTTACCTGGCCGCCGCCGGCAAGGCGCCCTGCCTGCGCCGCCCGCTCCTGGCTGTGGCTGCCGCTTTCGCGCTTTACGCCCTGGCCTCCGGAGCGGTGGTGCCCGAGTCTGCCCTGATACCCGCCCGTTGGATAAACCAGACGCAATTTATAAACCTTTTCGGCTTCCCGGTGCAGCTGCTGCGCGGTATTCTGGCCATGCTCGCGGCTGCCGGCGCCTGGGTCTATTTTATAAATATCGGTTGCGGCAAAACGGACGGCCCGGTCAGTACCGGGCGCAAGGCTAAGGTCGGGTGGATTTTAATCGCGTCGCTTCTGCTTGCCTTAGCCGCCGGCTGGGCGCTTACTGTGGAAATGGGCAGGCGCGCCGAAACCGCGCTGGTGCGCGACAGCGAAAACCTTGAGGCTATAATGTTCAACCGGGTGACGGATTCCCTGCTGATAGCGGACCAGACGGTGGCCGCTATGTCCGGTTCCCCCTGGATCCCGGAAGCGTTCGCCGGCGGAGGCCGGGGGCAGCTCGCCAGGGCGGAAGCCGTGCTGGACCGCTACTGCTCCTCGTACGGTCTCTCGGTCTGCTACCTTATAGACCTTAAAGGCATCACCATCGCTTCTTCGAACAGGAACACAACAAAGAGTTTTATGGGGAAGTCCTACGCCTTCAGGCCCTATTTTACGGAAGCGGGCGCGGGGGGGCCGGGCTTCTATTTCGCCCTCGGCGTGACCAGCGGCGAGCGGGGCTATTACTCCAGTTTCCCCGTACGCGGCGGGAGCGGGAAAATACTCGGGGTCGCCGTAGTAAAGAAAAACCTGGATTATCTGGCCAAGGACCTTAAATTATTGTCCTACTCGTTCCTGGTAAGTCCTGAAGGTATAGTCTTCATTTCCAGCAAGCCCGAGCTGCGATTCAGGAGTTTATGGCCTGTCAGCGGATCCGCGCGCGCGGGATTGACCGGATCCAGGCAGTTCGGTGATCTGGATTTCAAGCCGGTTCTTAATACGGAATTAAAGGATGACGACGTATTTACTTTCGAAGGCGAACAGTATTATATTTCGCGCGCGTTCCTTGAACAGACGGGCTGGTCGCTTGTTTCCTTTAACTCCCGGCACAGCGTGCACATGGCCAGGTTCGCCGGCATCTTGCTCAGCTTCACCCTTTGCATGCTGCTGCTGGCCTTCTTCCTGGCCCTGGTGCAGTCCGAGTCCGCCAGGGAAATTGCCGAGGACCTGCTGAGCCTGAAAGAAGAGGTTAAAACTTTAAGCGGCATAGTCCCGATCTGCGCCTCCTGCAAGAAGATCCGCGACGATAAGGGCTATTGGAACAAGGTGGAGGTTTATGTAGCCGCCCACACGGACGCCCAGTTCAGCCACGGCCTCTGCCCCGCCTGCGCGAAAAAACTTTACCCGGAGTACTCCGAAGACGCGGACTCCGGCCCCGAAAAGCTGCGATAAAAGAGGTGTGATATTATGAAAGGAACTGAATTCACGGCGGTGGTGCCGGTGGCGGGGACGGGGACGCGGCTGCGCCCGCATACCTATACTTATCCCAAGGTCATGCTGACCGTGGGCGACAAACCCATAATCGGCCATATCCTGGACGATCTGGGGGCGGCCGGGATAAAGAAAGTCTGCCTGGTGGTTGGCTACCTCGGGGAGAAGATAAAGGAATACGTAGGGAAGAACTATAAACACCTGAAGGTCTCCTACGTGGAGCAGGCCGAGCAGAAAGGCCTGGGGCACGCCATCTGGCTTACGCGCGGCTCTGTTGCCGGCCCGGTGCTGGTGATGCTGGGCGACACCATCCTGGACGCGGACCTGTCCAAGTTCATGGATTCAAAACAGGACTGCCTGGCTGTAAAGGAAGTAAAAGACCCGCGCCGCTTCGGCGTGGTGGAGGTGAAGGACGGCTATATCTCAGCTATGGCGGAAAAGCCGGAGAAGCCTAAGACAAACCTGGCTATCGTGGGGATATACTCTTTTCACGCGTCCTCGATGCTCTATAACAGCCTGGAAAGCCTGGTGGCTTCGGGCCGTACTACCGGGGGCGAGGTGCAGTTCACGGACGCGCTGTCCCTTATGGTGAAGGCGGGGCACAAAATAAAGCCGGTTCCGATAGAAGGCTGGTACGACTGCGGCAAACCGGAAACGCTGCTTGAAACCAACCGGTACATACTGGACAAAAAAAGGTTTTCGCCTAAGGCGAAAAATTCGCTTATAATACCGCCGGTCTATATTTCCCCTTCGGCCTCCGTGGAAAATTCCATAGTAGGCCCGTACGCCTCTATCGGCGACGGCGCTAAAATAGATTCTTCCATAATTTCGGATTCTATCGTAAACGAGAACGCTTTCATCATCAGCATGAACCTGAGCGGCTCGCTGGTGGGCCCGAGCGCTACGGTAATAGGCCGCAAGGACCAGCTGAACGTAGGGGAAAATTCCGAGATTAGGTTCGATAAGACCGCCTGCGAACTTTAACCGCGGCGGCATAAAAAAAGAACAGCCCGGCAAAAGCCGGGCTGTTCTTTTTTTTGGCGCCGGCTGTTATAGCAGGCTCCAGTCCAGCAGCCTTATCCGTTTGGCGGCTTCCTTCAGCGCCGCGTCGGGCTCGGTGAGCGAGAACCGCACGTAGCCTTCGCCGTACTTGCCGAAGCCGGAGCCCGGCGCGGTGAGCACCGAGATCTTGTCCAGCATGAAATAGACCGCGTCCAGCGAGGCGCGCTTAACCGGCGGCCTGGCCCACACGAAGCAGCTGCCCTTGGGGTCGGGGAACTGCCAGCCGCTGGCCCTGAGCACGGCGCAGAAAGCCGCGGCCCGCTTCTTGAACTTTTCCCGGATAGGGGGCACGATCCGCTCGTGGTGCTTCAGCGCGTGGGCCACCGCGTTCTGGATAGCGTTGAACGGGCCGGAGTCGATGTTCTCCTTTAGCTGGTTGAGCGCGCAGACCAGTTTTGAGTTGCCTACCACCCAGCCGATGCGCCAGCCGGCCATGCAGTAGGTTTTGGAAGAGGAATAGAACTCAACGGCCACGTCGCGCGCGCCGGGCACCTGCAGCAGGCTCGGCGCCGGCTTGTCGAAATAAATCTCGGCGTAGGCCGCGTCCTGGGCGATAATTATGCTGTTCTTGCGGGCCCATTTCACCAGGTCCCTGTAGAACTCCAGCGTGGCGCCCGCGCCCGTTGGGTTGTTCGGGTAGTTAAGGAAGAAAAGCCTGGTTTTGTCCGCCACTTTCTGCGGGATCTTGCCGAGGTCGGGCAAAAAGCCGTTCTTCTCCAGCAGCGGCACGGCGTGGATGCGCCCGCCGGCCAGCACTACGCCGGTGCGGTAGGTCGGATAGGTGGGGTCCGGGATCAGACAGTAGTCGCCGGCGTTCATCACCACGAAAGGCAGGTGGGCTATGCCCTCCTTGGAGCCTATGAGGATGGAAACCTCGTCGGTATAGTGAAAATCCAGGCCGAACCTGCGCTTGTGCCAGGCGGAGATCTCGCGCCTCAGGTTCTCGTTGCCCTTGGTGTTGGGGTAGCGGTGGTTGCGGGGGAGGCGCAGCTCTTTTACGGCGCAGGCGACTATTTGGGGGGCGGTAGGGATGTCGGGGTCCCCTACGGCCAGGCTGATAATGTCCTTGCCCTTAGCCCTTTCCGCGCGTTCCTTGCGGTAAAGTTCCTCAAAAAGGAAGGGTTTAAACGATTTGAATTTATCACTGAATTCTATTTTCATAAATTGGCGTTTGCGGGTTTAGCATGGGGCATTATGTTTGGCGCCGGGGCGCCGTGGGGACCGGAACGCAACACCAGCGTCGCGCACATCGTGCGCGCGCTTCCGGCTCTCGCCCTCCGCGCTTACGCAAGCGTCGAGTTCCGAGACGGTTTTGCTAACCCGGTCCCCGCGTCGCTCTGCGTAATCCGCCTGCTGCATTCGCAAAAAACCTCATAAATTCTTACGCGGCCTAGGGCTTTACGCCGATAAGACTGATGGACGGCAGGTAGGTGACCAGCGCCAGCATGGCCAGCAGTATAAGGATGAACGGCCCTATGGCGCGGTAAAGCTCCGGGAGTTTCTTCTTAAAGCGGGAACTGGCCAGGAACAGGTTCAGCCCCAGCGGCGGCAGCATATAGCCTATCTCCAGGTTCAGGAGGAAAATAATGCCCAGGTGCACGGGGTCTATGCCGTACTGCGCGGCTACCGGCACTATGATCGGCACCACTATAAGTATCGCCGAGAAGATCTCTATCATGTTGATGACCAGCAGGAAGGCGTTGAGCAGTATCAGGAACAGCACCTTGCTGGCGACATAGGCGTGCAGCCAGGCGAAGATCTTGTCGGGGATCTGCGCGTCAATAAGGAAGTTGGTAAAGCCCAGCGCCGTGCCCAGCACCATAAAGATGGCGCCTACCAGCAGCATGCTCTTTACCGCTATGCGCGGGATATCTTTCGGGAGGCTCAGGTCTTTGTAGATGAAGACCTCCGTGATTATCACGTAGAAAGCCATCACCGAGGCGGCCTCGCCGGCGGTGAACAGGCCCATGTAAATGCCGCCGATTATAACGAAGGGCAGCGGCAGCTCCCAGGCGATGCCGCGGGAGGCTTTTTTTAGCGCCTTTACGGAGAAGGGGATTTTTTTCACTCCGGCTTTGCGGGCGGTGAAGAAGGCGTAGACGGAAAGCGCTGCGAGCAGCAGTACCCCGGGCAGCAGACCGGCCTTGAAAAGCCGGTCCATGTCAATTTTCGCCACTATGGCGTAAAGTATTATGGGCAGGCTGGGCGGGAAAAGCAGGCCGAGGCTCCCGGTAGTGGTGAGCAGGCCCAGCGTGAACTTCTCCGGGTAGCCCTGCTTGGACAGCATAGGGTACAGCAGGCCGCCCAGGGCTATGATGGTAACCCCGGAGGCGCCTGTAAAAGCCGTGAACAGCGCGGTGGTGAACAGCGCCACTATGGCCAGGCCGCCCGGCAGCGTGCCGAACAGGGCCTCGGCCAGCGCCAGCATGCGCTGGGGCGCCTTGCTTTCGGCGAGCAGGTAGCCGGAAAAAGTAAAAAGCGGGATAGCTATAAGCGCCGGCAGCGAGGCCAGGCGCAGCATCTCCACTATAACGGCCGAGGAATCAATGCCGGACCCGGCGAAAAGCAGGATCGCCCCGCCGCCGATAAGCGTAAATACCGGCGAGCCCAGGAAGGCCAGCAGCAGTATAAGCAGGCCGACAATAATACCCATCAGAACGGCCCCTCAAAAGAATCTTCAGGGCGGAAGAGGCCTGCCAGGGTATGCACGCCTATAAGGGCGAAAGAAGCGGGGATTATCAGCACGGCCCAGCCGCCTTTTACCCCGAACATCCCTATATAGAAAGCCACTGAATCCGCCGCGAACTCGTCGCGGGTGAATTTCCAGGCGGCGTAAAAAAGCAGGGCCGAGGCCGCCGCGGTGAACAGGGCGGCGAAGATGTCCAGCGGGCGCTGCATTTTTTTCGGGGCGAACTTCACGAAGGCTTCGAGGGCGAAATGGCTGGAGTACCGCGCGGCCAGCACCGAGCCGGTAAGCCCCGCCCACAGCACCATGTGGCGCAGCAGGGGGTCCAGCCACACTATGCCGGAATGAAAAAGAATGCGCAGCAGCACCTGCGTGAAAGACAGGCCGACCATGGCCAGGACCAGGGCCACAACTAAGCCCTTCTCGGTCTTTACCAGGTAACTTTCAGCCTTGAACAGAAATCTCATCTCTTCATTATCCTAAATGCCTGAGGCTTACCGCAAGCGCGGGAGTTTTTGGTATCATAATCAAAGGGGAACTGATAGTCGTCGCTTTAATGTTCCAGTGTCGCCTGAAACGGAGGATAAAATGAAAATAAACGATAAAATCGAAGATGCCATAAACAGGCAGATCAACGCCGAACTTTATTCGGCCTACCTGTACCTCGGCATGTCGGCGCGCTGCACCGAGATGAACCTGAAGGGGATGGGCCACTGGTTCTACGTGCAGGCCCAGGAAGAAATGACCCACGCGATGAAGTTCTACCGCTTCGTGCTGGACCGTTCCGGCCACCCGGTGATGCCGTCCATCGAGGGCGTTAGCACCGGCTGGAAGACGCCGGTGGAAATGTTCGCCGCCGCCTACACGCATGAGCAGAAAGTGACCGCCCTGATAAACAATATCATGGACATCGCCATCGCCGAGCGCGACCACGCCACCGCCAGCATGCTTAACTGGTTCATCGACGAGCAGGTGGAGGAGGAGGCCAATGCCTCCGAGATAACCGAGAAACTGAAACTTATCGGCGACTCCAAAGACGGCCTGTTCATGCTGGACAAGGAACTTTCCGTAAGGGTCTTCGTGGACAGCACTCAGCCCGCCGGCGGAGCGCAGGCTTAAGCTTACACGCGGGGCAGGCTGTTTTAAAGGCGGCCTGCCCTTTTTTTTATACGGGAGCGACCATGGCCACTGATATCGAAATAGGCAGGACGGTAAAGCTCAGGCATATCAAAGAAATAGCGGCCGGGCTCGGCGTGCCGGAAGACGACTTGATCTTTTACGGCAAGCATAAGGCCAAACTGCCGCTTAAATTCATAAATCTCGAGAAAGTAAAAAAGAACAAACTCATACTCGTCTCTGCCATTTCCCCGACCCCCGCCGGGGAGGGGAAAACCACCGTCTCCATAGGCCTGGCTTTGGGCCTCAACCGCATAGGCAGAAAAACCACCGTGGTGTTGCGCGAGCCTTCGCTTGGGCCGGTGTTCGGCATAAAAGGCGGGGCCACCGGCGGGGGGCACTCGCAGGTGCTGCCGATGGAGGACATAAACCTCCACTTTACCGGCGACTTCGCGGCCATAGAGAAGGCGCATAATCTGCTGGCCGCCATTATTGACAACAATATTCAGAACAAGAAGAGCAACCTGGAAATAGACCCCCGCACGGTAACCTGGAAGCGCGTGATGGACATGAACGACCGGTCCCTGCGTAAAATTATAGTGGGCCTGGGCGGTACCATGTCCGGGGTGCCCAGGGAGACCGGCTTCGACATAGTGGCCGCCTCCGAGGTAATGGCCATACTCTGCCTGTCTAACGACCTGCCCCACCTGAAGGAGAAACTCGGGAATATTTTTGTGGGCTATACTTACGACCGCAAGCCGGTTTACGCCCGGGACCTTAAGGCCAACGGCGCCATGGCCGCGCTGTTAAAAGACGCCATCATGCCTAACCTGGTGCAGACTACCGAGGGCACGCCCGCCATAATCCACGGCGGGCCTTTCGCCAATATCGCGCACGGCTGCAACTCCATAATAGCCACGCGCATGGGCCTTAGCCTGTCTGATTATGTCGTAACCGAGGCCGGTTTCGCTTTTGAGCTGGGCGCGGAGAAATTCCTGGACATTAAGTGCCGCTACGCCGGGCTTTGCCCGGGCGCGGCCGTGCTGGTGGCCACCGTGCGGGCGCTCAAGTACCACGGCGGCGTCGGGCTGAAAGAATTAAACAGGCCCGACGTCGAGGCCGTCCGCCGCGGCCTTGAAAACCTGGAGAAGCATGTCGAGAACATGAAGCAGTTCCGGCTTTCCCCGGTCATAGCCATCAACTTGTTTACATCCGACACGGATGGGGAAATAGCGGTGATCAAAGAAAAATGCAAAGAGCTGGGCGTCCCCGTGGCCGTGGCCGATGTCTGGGGCAAGGGCGGGGCCGGGGCGCTGGAGCTGGCCGCCCTGGCGGCAAAGGCCGTGGAAGATAATAAAAATTGCGCCTTTCAACCGGTGTACGAATGGGAATGGCCGGTGGAAAAGAAAATAGAGGCTATAGCCGGCAAGATGTACGGGGCCCGGCACATTGACTATACGGCCAAGGCGAAAAAAGACCTGGAAAAAATAAACAGCCTGGGCCTGGCTGAACTGCCCGTCTGTATAGCGAAAACGCAAAAGTCCCTGTCGGACAACCCGGAGCTGCTGGGGCGGCCTAAGGACTTTGTGGTTACGGTGCGTGAAATTGAAATAGCCTCCGGCGCGGGTTTCCTTATCCCCATAACCGGCGATATCATGCGCATGCCGGGGCTGCCCGAGCATCCCGCTTCGGAAAATATAGACATAGACGCGGACGGCAACGTCACCGGCCTGTTTTGACCGGTTCCCCCAAAGGCAGGCTTGTGAACTATGAAACCGATACTTTCTTCTTTCAGGGTCATAATTTACGTAGGGGCGGGCTTCGTGGCGCTTTTTGTGATAGTTGCCTTTATCGACGCCTTCATCCCGCAAAGGGCGGTGGCTCGCCTGAGAGACCACGGCACCGACCTGGGCCGGGCGGAGATCTGCGCAAATCTGCTTAGAGGCGATCAGGCCGCAGCGTCGGTCCCAATAGCCCTGAAAACCGACAAACGCGAATTGCGCTTCGCCGACGCCGTTACCTGGCTGGCCGGGAAAGGCCCTTCCCCTTACACCGCGATCCGCCGCTCCCCGTTGTTTTCCGAGCTCCCGCAGGACCTTGGGCCCTTGCAGTCCTGCGATCCGGATCCGGGGGTATCCATGGCCGGGGATAGCCTGGCCTCCGATCTTTACCTGGGCTATCCCAAATCCCGGCTGACTGTCACGTTGCGTTATTCCATGGGTTTTTTCTCAACAGACCTGCAGCGGATAGAGATAGGCAGACCCGAGGCTGTAACCCCCGCCACTCCTCCTCCGGGCGAACTGGAAAGGAACGTACGTGAATTTATGAATAAACTGGATGGGAAGGCTGACCCTAGCCCACTACCAACTGCGTTAAAAAAATAGTGCAAGAGCCTGGTAGAAATCCTCATATGCTGGTCCCGAGCGCTTTTTTTAAATTTTCAGGCCGCGGAAAGGCCGGAATTAAAGTAAGACCTGATGAAAACAGACCTTATGTTGTCCGGAGATAACGCGAAAATTGCGGCAACATGTTGTTGTGCCCCCGGATGGCCGCGTATAAACTGTTGTGTAAAAAAATAAGATTTGGCGTGGGGAAGTCACCGGTTCTCACGGCTATTCTAAGGAAGAAATGATAAAAATACCGAATATTCTGATTTGCTGCGTTGTTTTTTTATTTTTGGCGCCTCAAAGTCGGGCAGCCGGAAAAATGAATGTTATTTTTCTTGATATCTGTTCCACCAGGGCCGATCATTTCGGCGCTTACGGGTACAGCCGCGGCACAACCCCGAACATAGACTCCTTCGGCAAAAGCGCTGCGGTTTTTGAAAATGCCATGTCCGAGGGTTCCTGGTGCCTGCCCAGCTACGCCAGCCTGCTGACGGGGCACGTCCCCGAGGTACACGGTCTCTACACCAATCTTCCGGCCAAGCTCCCTCCTTTTGAAACCACGCTCGCCACCCAGCTGTATGGGGCAGGTTACAAGACGGCTTTATTCAGCGGGGGCGTCTACCTTCTGCCCGGGTGGGGTTTGACCGATGGGTTTGACACCTACACCAATATTTTTTCAACCACTACCCCCGGCCGGATACCGGCGCCGTTTGAAGACAATCTGCAAGCCGTTCTGAGCTGGGTAAAACAGAATAAAAACACGGAAAAGCCTTTTTTCTTGTTCGCGACAATAGACGATCTTCACGTCCCGTATCACTCGCCGGATCCGGACATTTACGATCCCGGTTATGCCGGCATAGCTCACGATCCGGACATCGCTACCGTTCCTTTCTCCAGGGCCTATAATGGCCAGGAGACCGGGTATCCGGAAAGCATGAGGAAGAAAGTTGAAGAGTTTAAAAGCGACCCCCGCCACCTTAAGCACCTGATAGCGCACTATGACGCCGCGCTGAACAGCGTGGACAGGCAGATAGGGGACTTTTTGAATAAAATGCGGGAAATGGGAATAGAAGACAATACCGTGCTGATTATCTCCGCTGACCACGGGGAAATGTTGGGTGAAAAAGGGCTGCTAAATCATACCGAGAGCCTTTATGAACCGGTTTTACATGTTCCGCTTATAGTGCGGGATCCCGCAATCCCCGGCGCCTCCGGCCAAAGGCTTAAGCAACTGGTACAGCGCATAGACCTTATGCCCACCATATTGGATATAGCCGGGGTGAGTCAATCCGGTCTGGGGCTTCAGGGGCGCAGTTTTGTGCCTCTGCTTAAAGACTCGCAAGCCACCTGGCGCGAGTATGCGTTCGCGCGGTCCCGCAGGGACATGCCATACCTAACAGGTAAAGACACCTTTATAGAAGAGCGTGTAGTACGCGACGCCTGCTGGAAGCTGCATCACTATCTTTATAAGGCGGAATGGGAACTTTACGACCTCTGCTCCGACCCTCTTGAAACGCGGGAGCTTTCTAAAGCCAGACCGGACATAACGGCACGCCTGGCTTTTCAGCTCATTAAAAACATGGAGGAAAGCCGCCCTCACCAGCCGGGGCCTCCTGCGGGAATTAACGGGACTTTTATGAAGGAAAACGATGCGCCTAAGAATTAGCTGTTTTATAATATGCTTTATTTCCGGAGCGTCCGGCCTGGCCGCTCCGGCGCCCTGCGCCGCGCAGACCCGCCGCCCCAGCGTGGTGCTGGTCATACTTGACGCGGTCCGCGCCGACCACACCTCGCCGTATGGCTATTCGAAATCCGTAACCCCTGCGCTGAGCGCCCTGGCGGAACAGGCCTCTGTGTTTGAAAACGCATACTCCAACTCTAACTGGACAGGCTCCTCGTTCGCTTCCATCCTTACCGGCAAACGCCCTTTCGCTCACGGCATGGTGGGCAGCCTGGAGAAGCTTTCTCCGGAGACTCCCACTATCCAGTCTGTTTTGTCGCGGAACGGCTATGAAACATCTTTTTTTTTCAGCGGCCTGTCCGGCGCGCCTGAGTACGGGAACGGCCGGGGAGCCGGGCATGTGGTCGCGGCAGAAGACCGCATCCCCATGAGCCGCCAGGTAGCCTCGGCAATTAAATGGGCAAGAGAACTACCCGCCGAAAAAGATTATTTCATACTCCTGCACGGCAACGACGCGCACGCCCCGTACCATTGCTCGTCGTCGGCCACAACGGGTAACGGAGAATTCCCGGAGCTGGACGGGGAGTTCCTCGGGTATTACCATGGCGCCCCCGGTTGGGACCTAAGGCTGCTTGACCCGGAGAAATGGAAGCGGGCTTTAGCCTTAAGGGAAAATGCGGCTTTTTTGTCGTCCGTTTCCAAAGCCTATGATCTCTGCATCTCCCGGGAGGATCAAGATCTCGCAGTATTCCTTCACGGCCTTGAAACCGGCTCAGGCAGGCCGCTGCTGGTCATAGTCACGGCCGACCACGGAGAACTTCTCGGCGAGCACGGCGTTATAGGCCACGGGCGGCATTATTACGAGCAGGTGGTTAGAGTCCCGCTCCTTGTACGGTTTCCTGACGGCAGGAAGCCCGGCCGCATACGGGAGCTTACCGAACACGTGGACCTGCTGCCCACTATCTGCGCGGCGACCGGTGTAGCCTGCCCCAACGGTCTCGACGGTAAAGCCCTGTCGGCAGGGGCCGGGAACGCTGATAAATCCGGCAGATGGGCGGCCGCGGGGGACACAAAGGAAAGCCTGCGCACAATCATCCAGTCCGCCGCTTTTACTGAAAACGGCAGTAAAATAATACTGCGTAACCATAGGTGGCAACTTTTCAACCTGTCCTCGGATCCGGGCGAGACAAAAGATCTTGCGAAGGAAAGCCCCGTCGAGTTTCTTAAGCTGGCAGCCGGCTACTTGGCTTTTTCAGGGGCGGATAAACTGATCAAGGCCGGCATGCCGGACGGGAAAGAAGGGAATTGCTTTCTCAGGAGGAAAGCCCCGCCCGTAGCCAGGTCCACAGGCACACTATCCTGCCAGCAGGCAAGGCTTGAAACGTCCATGCTGGCCCGGGCCGGGGACTTTGAGGGTGCCGCCGTCAGCCTGAAAGCCTCTCAATGTCCGCAGGCCGTAGTACTAAAAGATTATGAGACGCTGGAATTGCTCCGCCAGGCGGCCCCCCCCGCGCGCG
>JAVHRY010000098.1:0-9600 GCA_036171915.1 Elusimicrobiales bacterium
CAGGCAGATTATACTGAATCTTGGCAGGTTTGCGATCGCAAAGCTGCCATGCGTAAGCGCGGCGAGCGAGAGCCGGAAGCGCGCGCACGGTGTGCGCGACGCTGTTTTTGTTCCCGGTCCCCGGGGCGCCCTGCGCCGAAGATAAGCGGCTTATGTTAAAACCGGCCGCTCTTTTAATAATACGGCAACAACGGCGCGGTATACTATTGAAATGCCCGGTTTTTGGTGCTATAACATATGGCGGCCGGGGGATGGCGTATGAGGGATAAGGCTGGAATGGTTAAAATCATAAAAATGGCATGGCGGGCTTTATTCTGTTTCTGCCCTTCGTCCTTCAGTCTTCAGCTTTCGGCCTTTACCCGCAGGCCAGGCCAGACCACGGTGGAGTACCTGCTTATGCTGGCGGTAGTAGCCGGCATGGCGGCGCTGATGGGGATTCTTTTTCACAAGCGCATACTGGGAGGGATCTTTACCATGGTGGGCCTTATAATCGGCGCCGGAAAGCCTACTTAGGGGGGCGGTAAGCGGGAAGAGTCTTTATGAACGGCAACAACTCGAAATCATATTCTCAACCCTTTGCGCCTTGCGCTTTGCGCTTTGCGCGCCGCGGCGGCCAGGTCCTTATCCCCTCGCTGCTGATAATTCCCTCTTTGCTGCTTTTTGTCTACCTGCTTTTTGAAACCACTAAAATCTCCCGTGAAAAGATCCGCCAGCAGTTCGCGGTAGACTCCGCCGCCTTTATCGAGATGGGCGATTACACCAATCTTCTCAACCGTACCGCCTATGTGAACGGGGCTTTCCCTTACAGGATATTCAAGGAGGCCTTTGAATGCCCCGGGGCCGACGGGACCAATAAGCCGCTGCAAAAGTCCGACGGCAACGGCGAGATCTGCGCCTACGACATGATGTACGCCGCCGGGGCTTTCCCTAAATATAAAAACGACATGAAAGGTCAGGACCCCACGCCGCTGGACGACAAGCCCAAGTGGGAGATAGAGTTCGACAACACGGCCAGGCCGGATTTCACGGACAATCCGACTTCCCAGAAAGACACGCCTCTTTTTGAGCTTATCACCGGGGATCAGGGCACCAAAATAATGGTTTTCTTTAAGACCCAGAGCATCGGTTTTTATACTTTTTACGCGCAGGTTTACAGCCTCCTTGGCTCCGTTGAAGAATCGCAGTTCACGGTCTTTGACCGCCTGACCGAAAACTTCAATTTTTTCCGCAAATCTTATTACCTGAACTCTAACGTCTGCGATCCCTCGAACGCCCAGACCTGCGGCGACGACGGGCTGCACAGCAGCGGCGGTTTTTTCGCGAACAAGCTGGTAATGGGCGGGGGCGGGGCCAACAGCTTTTTTATGCACTATATCCAGAAAATAGACTTCTGGGGCAAGCAGATGTCTTCAACCTGGACGGGGGTATATGACCGCGTCCACTGCCAAACGCCGATCCCTATGACCACTCCGGACCCCAAAGGCCTTTTCCAGCTAGCTACCGTGCCGGATTCAACGCTCTTGAAACTGGGCAACGGCTTTGACGTGTACCAGGGCTGGGACGCTCCCTCCAATTATTTCAAAGTGGATTTTAACGTCATAGCCAAATGCAGCGGTATGAAGCGCCCGTGCGTGCATGCGCTGGTAGCCACGCAGTGCCCGCAGATGTCGTCCGGCAATAACTGCGTCTGGCCAAACCCCACGCCCAAATACCAGACGCGGCTGTACCCGTAAGGCCGGGGGGGGAATTGTAAATAGCGGGCCAACTGCGGGCGGGAATATTAATTGGAAAATATGACATGGCAACCATAATGAACCCGATCCGGAAATCGTTTCTAATTCCCGATTCACGCTTTACCCGCTTTCTCCGGAGGCGCGCGGGCCAGGCTATGACCGAGGTGGTACTGCTTTTCCCTCTTTTCCTGCTTATAGTTTTTATAACGGCCAAGATCTTCGCCCTGCTGGTGCTGGTGCAGAAAATGGAGATCGCCTCGTATTACGCCGCCCGCCGCTGGCAGCTGGAGTCCCACCTTAACGCCGACCACGCCAACTGGGACCAGACCACGCTGCTCAAGGACCCGTCCAGCGGCATCGAGAAGCTGGTGCGGGGTTATATCGGTTTCGACACGCCCGCGGTCTCCAAGTTCCTCAATCTGAAGGACCTTAAGATAGACGTAGTGCGCACGCAGGTCTGGAACGTTGTGACGCTGACGGTCACCACCAGCCCCGCCGGGGTTAAAATGTTGTGCAAGTATCCCAAGCAGGCGGTCTGCACCGCCCCGTACGGGGCCGCCTGCATGAACGGGCACGATTACCTCTGCCAGGGAGGCAAGCAGCTGGAGGTTATAAAATACGTGCCCAACCGCGACAGGCCCATAAATTTCGTTCTGCCGGGCCTGAAATAGGCTCCTGGGCGGAAGCCGCGGGTCCTTATCTTTTCTGTTTATAGCCTAAGGCTTACGGCCTCTGGCGGTAAATCTTGGAAAAATCAACTTATGCTTTGGTTTAAAATAAAACTTTTTTTTCAGCGGCACTGGCTGGGCCTGGCTATAACGGCCGTCTGCCTGGTGGCCGTGGTCTTCCCTGTCTGGTACCTGGCCGGGGTGGAGGAAAATACCCGCCGCTACATAATAAGCATGAACGTGGCTTCCATGCCCTGGATGGTGCTCAATACCATTATTTTCGTGGGGTTCCTTTACCTGATGCAGTCCGGCGGCTTCAGCGCGCTCAGGAAGACCCGCGTGGACGCCGGGCCGATGCACATAAAGTTCTCCGACGTTATAGGCCTGGGCGAGGCCAAGCGCGAGGCCTGGGAAGTGGTGCAGCTGATCAAGGACCGCACCCGCGTGAAGGCCATAGGCGGCAAGATCCTTAAGGGCGTGCTGCTGGTGGGGCCTCCCGGCTGCGGCAAGACCATGCTGGCCAAGGCCGTGGCCACCGAGGCCGGCGTGCCTTTTCTTTCCGTTTCCGGCTCCGAATTCGTGGAGGTTTTTGTCGGGGTAGGCGCCAGCCGCGTGCGCACGCTTTTCAAACAGGCCAAGGAATACGCGCAGGCCCACGGGTCCTGCATAATTTTTATCGATGAAATAGAGGTGATAGGGCGTAAGCGCGTGCTTTACGACGCTTTTGGCGGCGGCTCCGAGACCAACAGCACGCAGAACCAGCTGCTGGTGGAAATGGACGGTCTCGAGTCCGAGGCCAACGTGGTGGTGTTCGCCGCCACCAACGCCCTGGAGGACATCCTGGACGACGCTTTGCTGCGCCCCGGCCGCTTCGACCGCAAGATCTTCGTAGGCCGCCCGAACCTGGACGAGCGCGAGGCGCTGTTCGCCTACTACCTGGGCAAGGTAAAATTCGACCCCGCCGTAGAAGTGCCGCGTTTGGCCCGCAAGGCCGTGCACAAGACGCCCGCGGAGATAGAGAACATCGTTAAGGAAGCCGCGCTGATAGCCGCCCGCAGCAAGCGGGACATGATAGCCTATAAAGATTTCAGCGAAGCCATCGAACGCGTGGAACTGGGCGTGGCGCACCGCCTTAGCCTTAACCCGCGCGAAAAGGAAATGACCGCCTTCCACGAGGCCGGCCACCTGCTGGCGCTTTACCTGACCCACCCGACCAGCGACGTTTTCAAGGTGTCCATCCTCAACCGCGGCGGCGCCCTGGGCGTGGTGCATTCCACCCCGACCGAGGAGATCTACGCCGCGGACAAGGACACCCTCCTGGCCCATATCCGCACGGCGCTGGGCGGCTACGCGGCCGAGAAGATAAAATACGGGGTTACCACCGAGGGCGTCCGTTCCGACTTCGCCAAAGCCACCACGCTCGCGCACGACATGGTCTGGCGCCTCGGCATGGGTAAGTCCGGGTTTATAGGCGATTTCACGGTCATCCCGGAGCACGAGCGCTCCAGCGATATCAGCAACGCCCTGAACCGCGAAGCCCAGGAGCTTATAAAAGGTGAATACGAGGCCGTGAGCCTGCTGCTTAGGGAGAATTGGCCCATAGTGGAGCGTTTTGTGAAGGAACTGCTGGCCCGCGAGGAGCTGGACTACGATGAGATAGCCCTGGTCTTCTCCGAATACGGCAAACCTCCCCGGCCGCTTAAAAAAGGGTAACAGGTAACCCTTGAATTTCCGGGTTTCCTCTGCTATAACATTGGTGTGAAATAAGGGTCTTGGCGATGGTCAGGTGCCAGGCTGTTTGGGGCGCATAGCGCTTGATACGGCAAGGGCATAGCCCAGTCTCCAGACCTCAGGTTTTTTTATGTGGTGCCTGGCGGGAGGCTATATGGCTGACGAAGACAATGAAAAAGAGGATTTTGACGACGGCGGAGTCGCCGAAACCAGGCAACAGTTATACAAGTGGCTGCCTTTCAGCCTGCTGCTGCTTTTCCTCGCGGGCGGCGGCTATTACGCCTTTACCGCCATGCGCCAGGCCGCTCATACACTGGCCGGCGGCGATAATTACAAACAGCTTTCAGCCAACAGCGCCGTTTACAACGGCAAGTCCACGGTCCCAAGGGATGAAAATTTTTTCCCGTCCGAAGAACCGGGGCAGGACATCCCGGCCGCCGGCGGAGCCGCCGGCAAGGATAAAGACGGAACCGCCGGCGATAAACGCCTTAAGGCGCGCCAGGAAGGCCCGGATGGCTCCGCGGCCGGGTCCGTTGTAATTGACGGCCAGCAGCAGCCCTCCGCCGGCCCTAATGCGCCATCTTCCGTCTCTTTGGCTTCTTCCCTTGCCGCCAAGCTCCAGGCCAAGACTTCAAGCTTTTCCGGACCGGGCGCCGCTGCTTCCAAAACTTCGTCGCCAGCCGGGGTTGAAGCCTTCCAGGGCGGCGGCACTTCTTCCGTAGGCAAGCCTTCCACCCAGCGGGAAACCACGGCCGGGGCGCCCAGGAAGGGCGGCAGCACCGGGGTGCTCGATTCCCTGAAAGGCGGTTTCCGCTCTTCTCTCTATGGCGCGCGCGTGGCCTCGCATGATTCCGCCAGGAGCTGGATAGCAAAAATATTCGATGCCACTCCGGACTACGATACCGCCATCCAGTACGACGAAACAATGCGGTCCAAGCTGGATAAAATAAATCCTAATTCCATTCCCAAGTTCCTGCGCGAGCAGGATATAAGCGCTTCGGAAGCCAAAACCCTTGCCGTCTCGGAGGTGGGGAAGCCGGAAATAGACAATGGCGATACAAAAGAGGCGCAGGCTGCGGACACAAAAAAGAAAGCCGCCGCCGACCTTACCAGCGGCTTGCTCAATTCTTTGTTTTCCGGCCTTGGGAGCAGCCTTGGTGGTGCCGGCGCGACCGATCCCACAAGCCGGATGAACACTTCCAGCCCCGATTCCGACCCCAGCCTGACCAATGTGGACGAATTCGGCAATACAACAATTACCGGGCCCGACGGACTGGGGCGCATTTACAGCCAGGAAGGGGATCTGTTGGGCTGCGAAGATTCCACCGCCGGAATGTGCCTGATGGCCGGCGCCGGGGCCTGCATCTGATGGCGGGGATATGGCGGGTGCTCCGCATTATTAGATAAAATATAAGAACAGCGTCGCGAGCCCTTACCATTTTCCGGAGGATGGATGTACCTATTTTTGCTTGCTTTATTGCTTTTTCCCGCCGGCTGTTCACGGCATAACGCGGACCCTGAAGAAATTGCCGGTATATTCTCCCGCCACAGCTACGCCGCCAGCGACCCCTCCGCGGTAAAACGCGCGTTCAGTTCCGGCAAATTTTCCCTGCTGCGCGCCATCGATCCGTACGCCGCGGTTATCAGCCCGGAGGACAGGCCCGAACGCGATTATCCCGGAGTCCTTAAGTCCGGAGCCGGGTTTTACCTCTGGCGGCGGCAGGGCGGGCTTGCGGTAGTAAAAGTTTTCCCCGGGTCCCCGGCCGAAGCCGCCGGGCTTAAAGCCGGGGATGTGATCAACAAACTTGATTCCAAACCTGTAGCCGGCATCCCGGCCCCTGAAGTTCTTTCAACCCTGTATGGCGCGAAAGGCGGGGAGTTTTTATTCGAGGGCTCAAAAAAAGACGGCTCCGCCCTTTCAGGTTCGCTCAAGCGCGAGTTCGGCAGCCTCCCGCTTGCCTGGGGGTTTATGGTGCCGGGAGAAAAAACCGGCTACCTGCGGCTTATCTCCTTTTCGGCAAAAACCCCTGAACTGGTAAAAAAAGAGCTGGAAGGTCTTACTGCCGCCGGCGCCGGCGGGGTAATAATAGACCTGCGCAATAATTACGGCGGCTCGCTCGGTGCGCTTGCCGATATCCTGTCGCTTTTTGCCCCCAGCCCCGGGATTATTTTCAGATCAGTTTCCCGCCACCCGGGCTACAGCAAGGATTTTTCCTCCGGGAAAGCGGGCGTCTTTGCCGGGCTTAAACTGGCGCTGATAACCGGTTCCGGCACCGTTTCCAGGGCGGAAATATTCGCGGCGTCGCTTAAGGAAGCCGGGCGCGCCGTAGTTGTGGGCGGCAAGACCGCCGGCAACATCTCGGTTACCAAAACCTTCAGCCTTAAACAAGGCGGGGCGCTGCGCCTGACCGTGGCGCGGCTGGTAACCCCCGGGGGAAACGACCTGGAGGGTAAGGGCCTGGCTCCGGACCTCCCCGTGGAAGATCCGTTGGACGGAGAATACGCTTTCGCCGCCGATTTCCCAGCGGCCGTGGTCAGCGCGGACCCTGTAATAGCCGCGGCCCTGAAAAACTTGAAATAGCGGCCCCTAAAAGTGTGCCGCGGTTAGTGAGGAGGTCAAAATCATGAAAAGATCCCTGTTGGTTTCGCTGCTGCTTGCCGGAGCTTTCGCGCTGCCCTGCGCGGCCGCGCTGAAAGACGCGCCGGCCGCCGTCGCCGCTCTCAAAAGCGACGTTCCCAAGGCCCGCCTGGAAGCTATTTATTTTCTGGGCGCCCAGCGCAGCCAGGAAGCTTACGCGGCGCTCGCGGCCCACTTCCCTTCTGAGAAGGACGCCTACCTGCGCGTGCAGATAGTAGAGGCTCTCAACGTTCAGGGCTCTACCTGGGCCTACGCCTGCGCCGCCACCGCCGCCGGCGACGCCAATAAAGTCGTAAGGCAGGCGGCGGCTTCCGCCCTGGCCCGCAAGGCCGGCGACCAGCTGGCCGACAGGAAGCTCAGGGCGCTCGGCGCCGACTCCTCCGACGCGGTCAGCATGGCGGTGGTGAACGCTCTCTCGGTGAATACCAGCACTTCCGCCGCCGCCCTTATAGGCGGGGTGCTTTCCGATCCCAAAGGCGCGCTCCGGGCCCGGCGCGCCGCCGCGGCCGCCCTTTCGAAGATGAAAACTCCCGCCGCCGACGGAGAGCTGCTTAAGCACCTCTCCGACGCGGACCCGGAAATAAAGGCCGCCGCGGCTTCGCGCCGGCCTTCCAAAGCCAAGCCGACCAAGAAGAAATGAGGCGTACCGCGGCCGCGGCCAGGTTCCTGGACCGGTACGCCGGTTACCCGGCCTGCGCCCTGCTCTCGCTCTTCGTCCGGCGCGCGCCGGCCCCGCTGCCCGCCGCCCCGGCCAAGATCCTCGTGCTCAAATTCTGGGAGGGGGGGCTGATCGTAATGGCCGCCCCGTGGTACCGGGCGCTCCGGCGGCGCTACCCCGGGGCGCAGATCCATTTCCTCACTCTCGACGTGAACGCGCAGCTGTGCGGGATGCTGGGCGTGGCCGACAGGATAATCCCCCTGCGCGTCAGTTCCGGCCTGGCGGTTTTCTTCCGGGACCTCCTGGCCGCGCTGCCGGCGCTGCGGCGCGAGAAGTACGACCTGCTGCTGGACCTGGAATTCCTCAGCCGGTTCTCGGCCCTGCTGACCGCGCTGATCGGCGCGGCCTGCGCCGCGGGGTTCAGTAAAGAAGGCTTTCCGCGCGGGGCTTTCCACGACATTAAGGTGCCCCTGGACCTGGGGCGGCACATGACGGAGAACTACCGCGCTTTTTTCGCGGCCGTAGGGGTGGAAGCGGCGGCGGCGGACCGCGGGCCGCTCGAAGCCGCCGTCGAAGTTCCCGGCTGCCCGGAGCGCGGCGTGCCTTTTGTCGTGCTGAACTTCGACCGCAAGGACCTGATGCCGGAACGGGCCTGGCCCCGCGAGCATTACGAGGCAGTGCTGGGGCGCCTGCTCGCGGAAGGCAAGTACCAGGTCGTCGTCATCAGCCAGCGCCGCGTGGAAATGGCCGAACGGCCCGGGCTGATAAATCTGTCGGGCGGCCTGGACTACCGGCAGCTGGCCGGGCTTTTCGCCAGGGCCGCGCTGTTCATCACGCATGATAGCGGCCCGCTGCACATCGCCGCCGCCATGGGCTGTCCCACCGTCTCTATTTTCGGCCCGGAAACGCCGGCCGGCTACGCGCCGCTGGGCCCCGGTCACAAGGCGCTTTTCCTCGGGCTGCCCTGCAGCCCCTGCGTGGACACTTTGAAAGGCAAGGAACTGAACTGCGTGCGCCGCGGCAACGACTGCGTCACCGGCATAACCCCGGCCATGGTAATAAAAGCCGTAGAAGAGTCCCTGGCCCCTTAAGTCCCCTATCGAGGCTCAACCTCGATAGGAGGCTCAGCCTCGATAATATGAGATTAGCGCTGGTTTTTAATCCTTTTTCATACAAAACGCATGAGGAGAACCTCCGCGTGGTGCAGCGCTATTTCGGGCTGTTCCCGCCGCTGTCCATGAGCTGGGTGGCGGCCATCGCCCGGGCCGCCGGCCACGAGGTCATCCTGATCGACGCGCGCACCCTGCGCCTGACCATGCCTGAAGTGGCGGCCGCCCTGAAGAAGTTCCGCCCCGACGTGCTGGGCGCGATGATGACCACCTACATGTTCCCGGAGACGCTTGCCTGGCTGAAGTACCTGCGGGGGGAACTCCACGCGGCGGGCATAAAAAGCAAAGTGCTGGTGGGCGGCTACAACCTGCGCGTTTACCCGGAAGAGTCGGTGGGCCACCCGGACATAGATTTCGGCTGCGTGGAGCAGGCCTACTACACGGTGCCGGCGCTGTTCGCGGCCCTAGAGAAAGGGGAGACCGATCTTTCCGCCGTGCCGGGCCTGGCCTGGAAGCGCGGCGGGAAGATCGTGGTGAACCCCCACCCGCAGAAGATAAATTTCGACGCCTTCCCCAACCCCGCGCGCGACCTGCTGCCTAACGAACTTTACGCGGAATTCCCCACGCGCCGCAAGAACTTCACGGCGATGGTCACCTCGCTGGGCTGCCCCTTCAAATGCTCCTTCTGCGAAGCCGGGGGCTGCGAGTACAACCCGCGTTCGCCCGCTACCGTGGTGGCAGAGATGAAGGAATGCGTGCGGCGCGACGGCGTGCGCGAGATAGACATCTTCGACTACGAGTTCACCGGCGAGCGCCAGCGCGTGCTGGACATCTGCGCCGGGATAAAGCGGGAGAACCTGGACATCAACTGGGCCTGCCGTTCGCGCGTGGACACCGCCGACCCGGAACTGATGAAGGTCATGTATTCGGCCGGCTGCCGCCGCATTTACTGGGGCATAGAAAGCGGCTCGCAGGCCACGCTGGATTCCCTCAAGAAAGGCATCAAGCTGGAGCAGATCATGGAGACCATGCGCGCTTCCCGCCGGGCCGGCATGGAGAACCT
>JAVHRY010000099.1:0-2016 GCA_036171915.1 Elusimicrobiales bacterium
CGCCCCAACTGGGACATAATAAATATGATCCTGGCCGCGGCCGGAACGGGGCCGGCGGCAAGAACGGTCCCCTATGGCCCCGCTTATGCCGCGGCTGCGGCGATGGAAGCGGTTTGGCGGCTGGCCGGGATAATATCAGAGCCCCCCCTTACCCGCTTCGTAGTGCAGCAGCTGACCACGACCCATTGGTTCGACATTTCCGCCGCAAAGCACGATCTCGGCTATGCCCCTGGAACGACCATCGAGCAGGGCATGAAGCGGCTGCAAGGGTGGTTTAAATCTCTAGAATAGGATCTGGATCTGTAGCTCGAAGCTCTACGGCGGGAAAAAGCGGGCTGAGTTTCGTGTTTTTTCGCGCGGTTTCACTGCCCGGCGGGCTCCGGGGCAATTTCAGGTTGCAAGGGATTCAGTCTTCAGGGATGGAGCGAAGCGACAGTGTACCCGCCGGCGGGTCTATTGCGTCGTATTGCTCCACCCGCGGGTCCAGTTGGCAGTCTTCGTGTGGTGGGCCGCGTTTTAGTGGAGCTCGGTAAGGAATTACAGGAGATGAAATCAACTTATTCCCCCAGCCCCGGATGCATGGCGGCCTTTGCCGTCCGCTTCATTCAGAAAGTGGACGACGCGGTCAACAGCCTGCGGCGCTGACGCGGAATTTCCTTTACCATGTAGACCGAGCCCGGATTTCTTTTGACCCAAGGCTTTCTTTTTAAGCATTTCTGCGGCGTGGTTTTTTTTCACTCAAAATTAGCATCCATATCTCGTATAACTCCGCGTCTTAAATCTGGTTGCAGACTTTATCCGGATGGCCCTCCGTCACGGATTCCGAAGTCACCAGCCTTTTTCCTTTAAAGTTCATCTATGATCTCCTGTTTGCCCTGTCGAACCGGTCGTTTTTGGGGCTAACGATCCCGGCCTGGCGCCGGCATCGGGTCTTGTTTCTGATTGGAAATACTTGGAGCCAGGGTGATGAAATAGTCCGCGGACGCAAATATCCGGGCATACAGCTTAAGCATAGCCGAGTCGTCGTCCGCAATAAGAATATTTCCCGGCATATAAATCCTTCCTATTCCGCGGTAAGCGTGAAGAAGAAGGTCGCCCCGCCCTGTACTTTGCCTTCGGCCCACACGCGCCCGTTATGCCGGCGGATGACCTTTTCAACAATGGTCAGGCCGATGCCGGTACCGGCGAATTCTTTCGCTATGTGAAGTCTTGAGAAGGGCTGGAAAAGTTTATGCGCGTCGGCCATGTCAAAACCCGCGCCATTGTCCCTTATGAAATAAACCGGCGCTCCGGCGCGCCGCGACATTCCGAATTCTATGATCGGATTTTTGGTCTTCGCGGTAAACTTCCAGGCGTTCCTGAGGAGATTCGCCAGAGCGAGGCGCAGAAGCCCTGTGTCGCCCTTGGCCGTCAAGCCATCGGCGATGCGCCAATCCACGCGGCGTTCGGGCTGTGTCGTTTTGAGCCGGTTGGCTTCCTCCTGTGCGAGAGAACTTAGATCCACCGATTCGTTGCGTATTACGGGGCGCGAGGTGATAGAGAGATCCCGCAGATCCCGGACGATGTCGACCATCCGCTCGGTCCCCTGCCCGACTATTTCCAGCAGCGTCTTACCACTGGTATCCAGCTTGTCCCAATACCCTTCGCGCAAGAGGAAAACGGAACTCTTCAGGCTTGTCAGCGGGTTGCGCAACTCGTGCGCGACGGCATGGCTGAAAGAATCTAACATTTTATTGGCTGCTTCAAGCTTTATATTATTGCGGGCAGCCTCTTCATGCGCCAGATGCTCGGTTCTGTCCCTGGCAATTGTGGCGGCGCCGATAAGCGTCCCTTTCTTGTCATAAACAGGCGAGATCGAAAGGGAAATGTGTAAAAGCCTGCCATCTTTGTGTATACGCTCCGTTTCGTAATGTTCTACCCGCTCACCCTTGCGGATTCTGACGAGAATGCCGGGCAACTCAGGTCATGTCAATTTTCCGGGTGTAAATTGGGAAGCATGGGCGTAGTTTAACTTAA
>JAVHRY010000100.1:0-1997 GCA_036171915.1 Elusimicrobiales bacterium
CCATCTTGCCCGCGAACTTGGCCTGGCCGTAGGCGCCTTTTTTGTTGATATTTGGAACAGCATATTTAGGAGAGCTCTTTACCCTCGCGGCGGAAGCCGTCATAGCCGAAGTCTTGCCGCCGTTGGCCTGCGCGGGCGGCCTGTAGACTGATCCGAACTGCGCCCCTATCCCGCCGCTGAGCCCGCCGCCGGACTGCATCCTTGGAATGGAAGAGCTGCTTCCGCTGCCGCCTCCGCCGCCCTTGCTGCCGAATCCGGCCGAAGCCTGCATCTTGGGCACCCCGCCTCCGCCGGCCGCGCCGCTATCGGCGCCGGGAGCGGCCGCCGCCGAATCCGCGGAAGCGTCCGCGGGAGCGGCCGGGGCCTCGGACGAACCGTTAGCGCCGGAGCCTTCTCCGGCTTCCGACGCCAGGCCGCCTAAGCCGTCCTTTTTTGCCTGCTCCTTGAACATATCAAGCGTGGAGGAAGCCGCGGCCGAAGCGTCGCGAGAATTGGCCCGCTCAAGCCCGGCCTTCGAGGATTCTTCCTCGTAATAGCTGTTCTGAAAAAGCTCCGGGGAATAGACCGGCTTGGAGGAGGGGCCGATGAAATTATAGATCACCCCGACGCCCGCGGCTATGGTAGCGCCGCCAAGCACCATGCCGACTATGCCGGCCTTGGTAGCGAAGAGACCAGCCAGCCCGCCGCCGGCCGAGCCCATTCCGGAAGAGGCGCTGCCGGCTACCGAGGAGCCGCCCCTGAAAAGCCCCGAAAGCGCGGAACCGAACCCGCCTTTCTTTTCTTCTTTCTCATTATAGTTGTTCATAAACTCCTCCCGGTAAAGTCTGAAATTAAGCGGGGACCATCCCCTGGAATATCGCGCCCAGAGCCATCTGCAGAACCATCTTTATTATCATCATCTTTATCTGGTTCTTCATTTCTTCGTTTTTGTCGGTGACATCCTCCGGTTTCGAAGGCGGGGTGATCTTGGTCTTGCTCATGCTGGGATCGCTCTTTTTGAGGTCCTGGGCGGTCTGGCCCATCTGCAGGCCGGCCCCTACGCTCTTATTTTCGAGATCACTGTTCAGGTCCGCGCCGCCGGTACCCTTTACAGTATTTGCGAAAGCCGAGGAAGCTCCGCCCTTGGCGCCGTCCATATTGCCGGACTTGGCGGCAAGAGAGCTCTTCTCGGCGCTGTTGCCCAGCATGGCCACCAGCCCGCTCTTCTTGTCCGGGCCGGCCATTTTCTTAAGGTCGGCGGGCGCAGCCGGGGCGAAATCCGATTTCTGATTTCCGGAGCCGAAGAACTTGTCATGCTTGCCGCCGGACGACATTGAATTGGAATTGCCTCCGGTGATGGAAGCCGCGGCGCTGAGCTTGCCCTTGGGGCCTGAAGCCGAAGGGGCCCCGGCCGAACCCGAACCCGGGCCCGAACCCGAACCCGAAGCGGCGGGCGCGGCCGCGGAGGCGTCAGCAGCGGCTTCGGCGGGAACTTCCTCGCTGAGGCCGGACTGGAAGAGAGAAGAGGCTATATCCGCGCCCGAAGTGGCGGGGTTATCTATCATCGCGCCGCTCATCGGGGAGCCGGGCGCGCCGCCCTCAGCGGAGAACTCGCTGCCAAGCAGGGACAGGTTAGCCGCCCTGGAGCCGTAGGGATTCGCGGACGCAGAGGAAGAATCCAGTGAGGAACCGTTCATGAGAGGAAGCGAGATCCAGAGACCAAGTATGATCACGGCCACGGTGCCGCCTATGACGTATTGTTTTGACTTGCTCTTTTTTGCGCGCATTTTTATCATAACCCCGCCCGTTAAACCCGGACGCTTTACCGCAAAATAACTTTAAACTTTTCCTGACACAGTCCCCGGGACGTTCAGGTCAAAGTTGATTTTCCAATGATGTTATAGCAGACGAACATTGACTTGTCAAGGGCCCAGACTATTTATCCGGCCGGGCTGCCTATTTAGCCGGCTTTTCAACGACATTCACAAGCTGCATAGGCGGGTTACCTTTCGGATCTA
>JAVHRY010000101.1:0-9475 GCA_036171915.1 Elusimicrobiales bacterium
GGGTGTCACAGAACATCCCTGCGCAGCAATTACGCGGCTGCTTGCGGAATTGCTGCTGCGCCGTCGGAGGCCTTGACAAAGGTCAGCCCCGGTGCTAAAATAAGTTCGTCAGGGCTGCCTCCCTCACCCTACCCCCCAATAGGCAGCCCTGCCTTTTTTTATCGGCCGGCCCGGGGACATGAAGAGAAAACTCAAGATAGCATTCCTTACCGCGTCCGCAGCGGCCGCG
The DNA here is from genome assembly GCA_036171915.1 of Elusimicrobiales bacterium. Taxonomy (GTDB): domain Bacteria; phylum Elusimicrobiota; class Elusimicrobia; order Elusimicrobiales; family UBA9959; genus UBA9959. The sequence continues at coordinate 230 of JAVHRY010000101.1, forward strand.
GCGCTGGCCGCGGTTTTTTCTGTAATCAGCCGTTCGCAGCTGGCGGGGGAGGATCGTTTTGACTGGCCCTCCCTGTCAGGACTCGCGCTTAGAAACGGGTACGCCGTTGCGCTCTCCGCCGTGGACAAGCGGCTTGCCTCCCACCCTAACGACGCCCTGCTCTATTATTTCAAGGCCCGTCTCTATTACGAGCAGGGGCTGGCGGCGGAGGCGCTTAAGCAGGCGGACGCGGCCATAAAGTTCGGCTACGCCCAGGAGGTATCTTACCTGCTCAAGGCGCTGGTGTCAGGGCGGCTTAAGGGCGACTATGCCGCGCAACTGGCCCTGGCGTCAAAGGCGCTCAGTTTTGACCCCACTTACGGCGAGGGGTACCTGGCGCGCGCGGAGGCGGAATATGTGCTGGGAAAATACAAGGCCTGCGCCGCGGACGCCTCTTCTTTTTCAAGCCTGAGCCCCGGGGAAACTGACGGTTATGAATACAGCCTGCTCTGCCTGGAAGGGATGCGGGACTATACCGGGGCCGAAGCTGCGGGATTTAGAATTCTGTCGCTTAAGCCCCGCAGCCACGCCGCCCTCTGGCGCCTCGGGCGCATTTACGCCGGGCAGGGGCTGCATAAGCGCGCGATAGGTAAATTTACGGAGGCAATTGCCGTCAGCGGCGGCCGGGCGGGCTATTTTATGGACCGCGCCCGTTCCTGCGAGGCTGAAGGGGATTTTTCCTGCGCAGCCCGGGATTACGCATCGGCCATGGGCTGGGCCGAGATTTCCGGCTACGCGAGTTACTACTACCTGCTGGGGTCCGCGATGCACCGGGCGGGTGAGCTTAAATACGGCCTTAAAGCAGCGGGCATCGCGCTGGAAAAAGAGCCGGAGAACCCGGACAACTACGAGCTGCGCGGCCGCCTGCGGGCGGACTTGGGAGACGTCCCCGGAGCCAAAAAAGATTTTCTGAAGCTGTCCGTCCTCTCCCCCTCCCGCGCCGCCGAAGCTGCTGCCCTTATCAGGAAATTGAAATCTAAAAAATGATCCGCGCCCACGCGCCCCGTATTTTCCCACCGGGCCCTAATAAGTTATAAAATAAATCCCGTATGGATGAAATGGACCGGGCTGAAAGGAAGAGGTTTACGCCTGAGTTCATCTTTGCGGCGCTGCTGGTTATTATCCTTGTGCCGCTTTACCTCTACTGCCTCCCCCCCGTGCTGCCGCCTTACCGCGACTCCGGGGAAATGGCCAGCGCCGCCTGGACACTCGGCGTGGCGCACCAGCCCGGCTATCCCCTCTACATAATTTCCGCAAAGCTGTTCTCGCTTCTCCCCCTAGGCAACCCCGCCTGGCGGCTCAACCTTTTCTCCGCCGCCGCCGGTCTCGCCGGGATCCTCGTCTTCTGGCGGCTGGCGGCGGCGTTCTCGCCGGCGGCCGCGTTCTTCGCAGCGCTTGTGCTGGGGTTCAACTTCACTCTGCGCACCGTTTCCAGCGTGCCGGAAATGTACGCCATGAATTTCCTGTTCGCCGCGCTGCTGCTGCTGGCGGCCTCGCGTTCGGGCGCCCGCGCCGTTTTTCTTACCGCTTTTCTGCTCGGCCTGGGCATGGCCAACCGTATGGACCTGGTACTTTCCGCGCCGGCGCTGCTTGTACTGCTATGGCCCTCGCTGAAGGCGGGCGGCTGGGGCGGGCTCCTGAAAGCCGCAGGGTTTTTCTTCCTCGGTTTTTCCCTTTACCTTTACCTGCCTTTCCGCTCTTCGGGCTGGCCGCTTTTCGACTGGAGTCACCCGGCGGACATGGCCGCTTTCTTTGCCGTTATCACCCGGAAAAGCTACGGTTCCACGCTGGACCTGATCTCGCTGAATTATTCCCCCGGGGAATTGTTCTGGCCCAATATTAAAGTCTATGCCCTGCACCTCTGGCAGAATTTCTCGCTGGCCCTGGGCTTTGCCGCGGCAGGTGTTTTCTACGAGTGGAAATATGAGCGCCGCCGCCTGCTGGGCGCAGCCTCGCTTTTTATAGTGGCCGGGCCGGTCTTCCTCTTTATGGCCAACATGCCGCCTAACCCGCACGCGTTGGCCATAGTGGAGCCTTACTATCTGCTGCCGGACCTCGCCGCCGCCTTCTGGGCCGCCGCCGGTTTCTTCTATCTTGCCCGCGCCATGCCGGCCCGGCTGCCCGCTCTGGTAATAGGGGCCGCGGCGGCGGCCGGGCTGGCGTTCAATAACGGCGCCCACGGGTCCTTCCGGCGCGGCCTCTTTTGCGCGGAGGATTACGCTTCCGACGTTATGCGCGGCGCCCCTCCGGGTTCTTGCGTGGTCGCTAAAAAAGACGTGCAGCTTTTTTCGCTCTGGTATCTGCAAACCGTAAAAGGGCTGCGCCCGGACCTGAAAATAGTGGCGCAGGGCCTGAGCTCCGCCCCCTGGTACAGGGCCACGCTAGCGCGCTATTCGCCGGGGCTTACCCTCTTCAACCTTAATTCCGGCGACGATGGCGCATGGAGGGCTTTTGCCGCGGCTAACGCCGGCGGTTTTTACGCTACCATGGACGCGGAACTCCCGCGCCAGGTCCCGGCCGCTCCCCGCGGCGTTCTTAATTCGCTGTACCCGCAAGCGGGGCCGGCCCGGCTGCCCGACCCCTGGCTTTTTTATTCTTTTTCTAGGCTGGACCGGGATTACAGGGATTTTTTCGACAGGGACCTGGGTACTTCCTACGCCCAGGCGCTGGTGGCGGGGGCGGCCGGGAAGAACGCCTCCGGGGGCCTGGCGTGGGCTGACGTTAATAAGCTCCGGCTGTCCGCCCTGCTGGACGGGGACATCCCGGACGCCCCGCTTTATGAAGGTTTTTATTATTCAGCCCGCGGCGACTGGGCCGCGGCCGGGAATTCTTTCAGGGCCTCCGCCGATATTTACGAGCGCCTGCTTTTTCTGGGGGAAAAATATTATTCGCTGCCTTCCCTTAAGGAGAGCCTGGCCTCTTCCAGCGCCTACGCCTGGCTTAATTACGGCGTGGCGCTTGAAAAGACCGGGAACAGGCAGGCCGCGGAAAACGCGTATAATTCCGCAATTGTCAGAAATCCGCGCCTCGCCGACGCCCATTACAACCTGGCCATCCTCTACTGGAACCGGGATTGGGAAAGGGTGCGTTTTGAACTTTCCCAGACCGTGCGGCTCAACCCCGGGCACGCGGCGGCGGCGCGGTACCTGGCGCAGCTCGGAAACAGAAAATAACGGTTCATAAACAGCAAGGCGCAAATCGGGAATAGTTAAAAGGTTTTCAGCCCTTATAGCTATTCCGGATTTACTTGCGTTTTTTCTTCTATTTCGGCAGGTAGTTGTAGCGGAACTGGAACATGCCCAGCAGATCCCACCCGCCCTTGAACGTCAGGTAGGACATCTCAAAATTAAGTTTTAACAGTGTCCCGAAATGCAGGTTTATAAGCTTCGGGCTCTGTGGCGCGCCCTGCGGAGCCATTACTTCAACCCCGATAGGAGAATTTTTTTTAGGGATCCAAAGAAAACCTCCGAACAGCATGCCTGTGGGGATCTGCAGCGGGTCCGTAACGCTTTTCCCGTTGCTCAGGTTGATCGCTTCCCTGGAGAGGAACTCCGACAGGCCGTATATGACTTTAGGCATATCCCCGTCGGAATATCCCGCGTTGACGATAAACTTGGGGTGCAGGCGTTTTGTCAGCGCCACATAGGCGTTGGCGTAGGAGTCTGTGGTTTTGCCTGTAGCTTTGACCGTAAGGTTGAAAGTCCCGTTAATGGGCGGCTGGGGCGCGTCGCGGAACTTGAAAATGCCCTGCACGCCGACCGCCATAGCCGGCCGCCAGGCGCCCTCGGTCTGCACCTGCATCTTTGAATCCGCCGAAAGCAGCCACACACCCAGACGGTCCAGATAATTTTTCTTTTCCACCGTCCAGGCGTAAGAGTTCTTGCCGTACAGCCGGCCTATGTAGTAAGCCGCGTTGAAATCCAGCCCCAGGCCGATGGCGTTTTTGCCGCGGCCGCGGTAGGCGGTAGGCATTAACACGATGCCGCTTAGCGGGACTTCTCCCGTGTCATAAGCAGAGGGTTTGGACGGGCCGTTCTTTTGAACGGGGGCTGAAACGGTTGAAAAAGCAAGGCCTTCCAGGGCGGCGGTACTGGGCGCGGGGATGACCTGTATCATCTGCGCGCCCAGCGGGGCGCAGAACAGCAGGGCAAAAACGGGTATAAGCAGGGTTTTCATAAGAAAATAAGCGCCGCAAGCCTCGTGAACAGATTAGCTTCCGCTCCGGCCAGCATGTCATCTGTAATTATACCAAAACCCCCGCCGAGAGAAATCTCGAGTTTTTTTATAGGCCAGGGTTTCAGGGTGTCAAGCGCCCTGAACAGAATAAAGGCGGCGGCCAGGTTAAACAGTGTCCGGTCCATAAACAAGACAGCGGTCCAATAACCTATCATTTCGTCTATGACTATGCGCGGGTCGTCGTGGTTGCCGTAACTTATTTCGGCCTGGCCCGCCACCCAGATGGAAAACGGCAGGAACGCCAGGCAAAACAAGGCGAACAGCCTATTGTCGCCCGGCAGGACAAACGTAAGAAGAAAAGCGAGAAATGTGCCCGCGAACCCTGAACCGGTAAATTTTTTAAAACCGGTCAGCCTGGCGGGGAGGCAGCTTATAAATCCGCCGCTTGCGGCGAACCGCACCAGGAAATCTCTTAAGCTCATTTCCCACGCTCGCTCCAGGATTTGTCAATAAGGACGCGGTGGTGATACAGGTACACTGCCCCGCTGATAAGCGTAAATCCGGCCGTAATGGTGGTGAGCCACCAGGCCACCGGCTTGGCCAGGGTGGCGGGGTAATGCAGGTAAGGCGGCAACGCGGCTTTTTTGTCCCATAACAGCAGAATAAGCAGGACAAGGATTATAAAGGCCGAGGTTATCTGTATGCCTGTTTTTATCTTGCCAGTGCGCTCCGCTTTCATCACTTCGCCGTGCATGGCGGCCAGTACCCGCAGCGTGGAAATAGTAAGTTCGCGCAACAGTATAAGGAATACAGCCCAGAGCGGCACCGCCAGTTCCCTTAGCGAGGCGAAAGCCAGGAACACCGACATTACCAGTATCTTGTCGGCGAAGGGGTCCGCGATGGCCCCGAACGGCGTAGTCGTCATGGTCCGCCGCGCGATAACGCCGTCAAAGTAGTCCGAGATGCTGGCCACGGTGAGAAGCGTCAGCGCGCCGGCCTCCGCCCAAAGCGTCTTGAAAATTATAAGGCAGAAGATGGCCAGGCTCAGGACCATCCGGCTTACGGTTATGCGGTTTGCTAGCGTCATTGGTTTTTAAATTCCAGCACTTCCACGCCTTTGGGCGGGGAAAATTTAAAAAGTTTCCCGTCGATGGCGGAGTTCTTTTCTACCGCGGTAAGGCGGGTTTTAATAACGGTGCCTTCAACTTCCAGTTCCGCTCCGAGCGGGAAATAGTCCGTGGCGGACAAGGTAAGGGTAAGCGCGTAGCTGCCTCCGGAGCGGGGCGTGAACCTTACCGTGAAAGGTTCGCCGTTAGCGCCCCCCACCACTTTCGCTTCGTTCCTGGCGGTTAGCGCGGAATAGTTGCCGAAATCCAGTATCCCTGAAAAATTCTGGTCCTGCGTGCGGCGCCAGGCTTCCCAACTGGTGCGGATGGCCTGCTTGTCTTCGGGTTTGTATATCCAGATGTCGGTCTTGTCGGTTACCACCACCTGCCTGGCGGGCTTTACGTGCTCTATGCGAAGGAGATTCGGCTTAACGTAGCTCAGCGTGCCTTCCATGTTCTGTTTAAGCCCCGCTTCCTTGAAATTGACTTCCTGCGTGAAGTTGGCTTTTAGTGTCTCAAGTTTTACGTCCCAGGCCTTGAGATGTTCCAATATGGCCAGGGCCGGGTCAACCTCCGCCTTGACGGATGGGGCCGTAACGGTTTTTGTGGAGACCGCTACCGCGGCGGATTTTTTTTGCGCCTTTGCCGGAGGTTTCTTGGCGGCCGGTTTCTGCTGCGCCGAAGCGCCCAGGGTTAAAGCGAGGAGCAGGGCGGCTGTTAGAATTTTATTCATTTCGTGAGAACTCCTCTTCATCCCGGGGCGCGCTTTTCCGCTTCAATTGGCCGCGGATCATGCCGTTCTGCTCCGCTTCGGCAGGCTCCCCGGCCTTCGGCTGCCCCGGAGCGGCGGCCTGGGAATTAATATGGGCCTCTATCTTGTCAAAATATATTTCCCAGCGGTTGGAGCCTTCCGGCTTGTGTATGAACCCGCTCATCTCAAGAATACTCAAAATATTGGTCGCTCTGGAGGAAGAGCCAAAATGGGCCTTAAGCAGGTCCTGTGAAACACGCTTACGCTCCAGCACCAGCCGCAGGGCCGCCAACATCTCCTCGGAAGAACTGCCCTTGCCGGTGCCCTGGTTCTCTTCGTCTTCGCTCAGGGGCTGGTAGTTCGGCCGGGCCTGAGCTTTAATGAAATCGGCCACGCGCCGTATTTCATCCTCGCTTACATAGGCCCCTTGTATGCGGGACGGCTTCTGCGCGTCTATGGCCAGGTAAAGCAGATCGCCCTTGCCGATAAGAGTTTCCGCGCCGGCGGCGTCCAGTATCACGCGTGAATCCGTTTTGGAAGTTACCTGTAAGGCCACGCGCGAAGGAAGGTTGGCTTTTATAACTCCGGTTATGACGTCCACGGACGGGCGCTGGGTGGCAAGGACCAGGTGAATCCCCACGGCGCGGGCCATCTGGGCCAGGCGCTGTATGGCGTCCTCTACCACGTTTTTCTGCTGCAGCATCAGATCCGCCAGCTCGTCTATTACCACTATTATGTAGTACTCGTGCGGCTCGCCGTTCTCGGCCGCCCACTTGTTGTACGAAGCTATATTCTTTACGCGGGCGCGTTCAAATTTCTGATAGCGCTTTTCCATTACGCGCGTGAGCGCTACCAGCGATTTCGCGGCGTCCTTGGGGTTGGTTATGACGGATACCCTGTCGGGGGGCTCTTTCGGGTCGTAGAGGTACGGGATATCCTCGTAAAAAGTCAATTCCAGGCGCTTTGGGTCTATAAAAAGAAATTTAACTTCGTCCGGCCGGTTGCGGAAAATAATGGAAAGTATGAGGGACTGCATAAAAACGCTCTTGCCGCTGGCGGTCGCCCCGGCCACCAGCAGATGGGGCATCCCTTCGAGGTTCGCCGTGGCCACGGCCCCCTCGGCGTAGCGGCCCAGCGCGAAGGTGAGCGGGGAGCGCGCCCCGTTGAAGGCGGGGTCTTCAAGCAGTTCGCGCAGGCAGACTTTGGCCCGCGTGTTGTTGGGGATTTCAAAACCTATGGCGTCCTTGCCCGGGATGGGCGCGATCACGCGTATGGCCCCGGCGGATTTCATGGCGAGCGCCACGTCGTTCGAAAGCGAGACTATAGAACTGATCTTTACGCCGTGTCCCGGGGTGACTTCGTAACGGGTGATCACCGGGCCCGGGTAGACCCCCGACACGTGGACGTCTATCTTAAAGCTCTTAAAAGTGTTTTCCAGCTGCAGGCTGGCGTTGCGGATCTCGCCGGCGTCGGGGCCTATTACGCCCTGCTTTAAAGGTTGTTCCAGCAAATCCGTGCCGGGCAGTTTGAAATTCTTGTAGTAAGGGTCGGCCAATCCCTGTTTTCCGGCCCCGGAGGGCGCCGGGGCTTGTCCTTTCCGGTCCGCGGCGGGCTGTTTCGCCTGCGCGCGTATGATCTGCGGCAGAGGCTGCTGGGCGGGTTTTCCCTCCTTTGTTTCAACGGGCCTTGTGACAGGCGGAGGTTCGGAAATTGGTTTTGCGTCGTAGGCGGGGCCGTCTATTTTGGCTTTTTCGGAGATTATTTTAAGCCGTGTTTTAAGTTCGCGCCGCGCGGTGACCCAGTCGCGATAGTCTTCGGAAACAGCGGAGGAAACTATCTTTAAAACTTTTTGCCAGGAGATTTTAAACAGCAGATGGACGCCGGCAAGAAGCAGGACCAGGGCGAACAACCCCGCGCCCACCCCGCCGAACATGTTATATAGAACCTGCTCCAAAAAACCGCCCAGCAGCCCGCCGGCAAATTCCCAGGGCCCGAAACGGGAACTCAGCAGCGTGATTATAGCCGAAACTGAACCCAGGATGATTAAAATGCCGGCGGTAAGGGTAAGCACGCCTTTGTGCGGCTTATTGAGGTTAAGCAGTATGGCCACCAGGCCGTAAAGAAAGATAAAAGGGAATAAATAAGCCGTATTGCCCAGAACGGACATGAAACCGCCTGCGACCGTGTCGCCTACTATGCCCTTGGGCCCGGAGCTGAATAAAACCCAGATCAGCCAGATGCTGAAAGCGAAAGCTCCCAGCCAGTACAGGTAGGACACAGCCGAGTTTTTTTTCTTTCCCTGGGCGGAAGCCCTGTTTTTTGTGAAGTAGGACATGTAAATAAACGGCAGGTAAAGGTGGAGGCAGAGGCCTGGCAGGGAAAATTCTGCACTTTGCCTTTACCTTGTACCTCCGCCGAGCCTTTAATTCGTTTTGGTCAGCACTACCCTGAAATTAAGTTCTTTAGGGTAAAGAGCGACTTTCCCCTGCGCGGCCAGCCAGCCAAGGGCAAGGTAGAGGGCTGAACTGGAGAGGTGCAGTTTGAGTTTAAGGTCCCACGAGGAGGCTTCCCCTCCCGAAGACTTAAGTGCTTCAAGGAGATTGCCTGCGGTTTGGGCCAGCGTGTCGGTGAATTTGGCTGTATCTTCCATTTTATCTCTTGATCTGGAACAGGTCGCCGTTGGGTTCCACCGGCTTGCCGTTTTCCTGCAGCACCTTTTCCACTACGCAGGTGAACTCGGCCTTTATCTCGTTAAAAACCTTCATCGCTTCCAGCACGCAGATAACCTGCCCCTCTCTGACCGTGTCGCCTTCGCGGACATAGGGCGGGCTGGACGGGCTGGGCGCACGGTAAAAAATTCCGGACATCGGGGCTTTTATAGTTTCCCCTACGCTGGAGGCTGCCGCCTGCTGCGTCTTGGGCGTGGGGGCGGCTTTGCCTGCCGCCACCGGTATAGCCGGCGCGAAAACGGGGATCTGGTGCGCGGCGTTGTTATGCTTGCGCACCAGCTTAATGTATGTGTTGTCTTTGGAAAATTCCATAACTTCCAGTTTGTTGGAATTCATGAACTGGTAAAACTTTTGCACCTGATCAAAAGCCGTGTTTTGGGGTCTGGCTGTTTTTTTCATGGGTGAGCCTCCAAGTAGTATTCCGGCCCCCCCGCCCGCGCGGGGG
>JAVHRY010000102.1:0-33320 GCA_036171915.1 Elusimicrobiales bacterium
TTTTAAGGAACCGGATCACTTCTCGCAGGTACCGACGACCGGCTTATAAGGCGCGTCAATTTTCTCAGCCAGGAAATCGCTCTTTGCTTTAGCGATGCCGGCCTCTATAGAAGCCAGTTTTTTTTCAAGCCGGTCAAAGTCAGGAAGCCTTCCAAGTATGCTTTTAGCCAGCGAGTCGCTGCGCATATAGTTGGAGATAAGGTCTGTGGCCGGGGCCTCGGTTTCCTTCTGTGTGGAGATAAGATTCTGCTGCGCAACCCACTTGCTATGTTCATCGGTAGTCGCTTTAGAACTATCCAGTTTATGTTCCTTCTCCCACAGCGTATCCCAATCCACGGCGCGCATATCGGCAACCTGCCTGAGCGGAGGAGTTTTGGCGCCCTTAGCGGCTGGCGCGGAATCCTGGGGATGGCCGGTCATAGCCTTAAGCCCGGCAATAGCCTGGTCAAGCGTAGCAGCATCTGCGGGTTTGGGATTAATAGCGCCAAAGTCTGTATAGATCTGCTGTGACTGCCCCTGTATCCCTTCAATGCCCGCCGCGACAAAACCTATTTGCTTCTGGTACTGCAAGTAAGCCTGGTTATGAATTTCAATATCTCCCTTGACGCTGGCAAGGCTGTCACCGGAGGACTTACGCCAGTCCGCGGCAATTTTCTTTATCTTGGCGCATTTTGCCGGATCCAGGGCATATTGGGCCGTTATATCCTGCCCCTTAACTTTTACAACTTCGGTATCCGCCTGCATTTTAGCCGGGGGAACGGAGCAAGTTGCGAAATCGCTCTCTATATTCTTTACCTGGGTGTCAAACGTGCCACATTTTTGTTCAGTACCGGAGTATTTTGTACGTATGGCGACTATTTTACCGTTAAGGGCGTCGTTCTGTTCCGTGGCCTTTAATTTAGCATTGGCTAATATGTTCAGAGGTGATTTTGAGTGATCCTCAAAATTACCTTCCAGGTTTACAAAACCGCCCGCCACACTTTTAGCGGCCTGCACCACAAGTTTTTCGTCTTTGGGGCTTGCCTCCGCTTCCGCGGTTTTAGTTATCATCTCTTTAAGTATGGTGTCATAATCCGCCAGCGCGGCAACGGCGGCGTCTGAAGCCTGCTGAGTACCGCCGGGGGGATCACCTGCGGCGTCGGCCTTATTAACGCCTGTTATAGGGTTATGTGACTCGCCGCAAGGGCAGTTCGTGTCATAACCTGTTTTAGTCTCTTTATCTCCGCCGCTATGATGGTGTATCGAGGATTCCCGCGCGCCATATGTGTGGCAGTCTTTCCAGGCCTGAGCCTCACTAACGTTAGGAAAATCCCCGCCGGCGGGCACCCAGCAGAACTTTGCTTCGGGCGCTGAACCATTCATGCCGAAGGCAGTTTTCAGGTTGCTGGTTAAAAACTCTTTCCCCACGCCGGTAAGAGCCTCAACCCCGGCGGTAATGAACATCTTGGGGATCTCGTACTTTTTAAAAAACTCCCAATCCAGCGCTTTCTGCATGCGCTGCTTGGCGGCCATCTGGTCCAGCGTCTCTCCGGACTGGGAATGGTCGTTCTTGTTGGTAGAGTTGGAGGGCTTGGTGGTTTTATCGGAGTCCCCGCCTGCGCCAAGGCCGCCCGCGCCTTTACCTATATCGACCGCGTCAGCCGCCGCCTTATCCAGGGAGCGGATGGCGGAATCGCCGGAGAAATTGCCGGCTGATTTATCCGCCTGGGCACGCAACTTTTCATAAGCGCCCTTGGAAGAGCTGTTGGGGATGCTTGTGGCCACTCCCTTATAGCCCGAATTAGCCACCGGCCCCACCATTGAGTGCGAGGCTGATTTTGAGGAGGCCGATTTCGAATCGTTCAAGATCCTGCCGTCAGGGCCGCCGCCGGTGCGCGAAGTCTCGCCGCCGCTGAAGAAGGAACCGAAGCTGCGCAAAGCCGCCGACAGGCGGGGGATGGGAGTAGGGATGCCGGCCGATTTTGAGACTTCAGAAAAAGCCGAACGGCCCGCGTCCTTCATAGCATCCCGGAAGGAGCCGGACGGGGCTGAAACCGGGGGCATAACAGGCTGGGCCGGCTGCGAGCCCAAGATAAGCGAAGCCGGATCCCTGGAGCTAAGCGGGGTTATTACCTCGCCGGAGCCATCGGAAGAACCCTGGCTGTTCGCGCCCATGCCCGGCTCGTAAACCCCGGCTGCCGCGGCCCCTTCCCTTCCCCCGAAACCGGGGGTGAGCAGGTTATCGGCGGCTGGTTTGGACATCATGAACTCGGCCACAGGGGCCATAACCAGTACGCCAAGCCCTATCCCCACAAAAGCCATATCCTTGCGGGAAAGATTTTTAAGCCGCTCCATTATGCCGCCGGTGGCGCGTGAGAACATCGGCGAGCGGCCGAAGAGGGACGTTTTTTTGAACTGGGCGCCACCTCTCGGCAGGACGGGGATCCCTTTTTTATTTTCATTTTCGTCTTCGTTGTAGAGATTCATAACCGCCTCCGGTACCTGATTTTAAATTTCTTAAATATACGCGCCACTAACGCCCTGAATATTCTTCTGACTATACTTTACCTAATCTTTACCGGCCGTCCAAGTGTCATTTGGCCTACACGGGACTAGGCCCTAGGGGTAAAAATTTGCTCAACAAAAAACCCGCGGCAAGCACACCCCGGCGCCATACCGGCGCCGGCAAGGAGTAACGCCCCGCAAAACAACCCGCACGTACACTAGAGTGCGGCTCCGAAGCAAAAATAACGCACGGGGCAATCTCCTTACTGGGCTTTAACCGCGGGCTAAGATAGACCGACGCTCCGGGGGGCTTAATCCCCGCCTGCTACTTTTTTTATCACTCCCGACACAAGATTGCTGACTACGCTGCCAAAAATGGAACCTAAAACCCCGACGATGGCAAAGCTCGCAAGTATGCCGCACAATGCGCCTATCAGGAACGCAAGCAGCATCATCAGGAAGCAATGCAGCCAGCCGCATTTGCTCAGGTGGTTGGAGGAGATACTGCCGCAATCCATAGGGTCAACACTGGTCTGGCACTTACCGGCCAGCAGAGCCTGGTTGACGTTATAGTCGACGCAGTAGGACACCGCCAGATCGACATTACTGTTCCAGCGGTCAATGCCGCCATGGTTGCAACACTTAGGAGGCGAACCCATACCCTTGTGTATATCAGCCATTTTCTTGGCGTCATCCGACATTTTAGCGCCATAAGTGCCCTGCGCTTCGGAGCATTCCTTGGCTATCTGTTGCAGATCCCCGGCGGCGTTTATAAGGTCGCCGGCAAAAGAGGTGTCCGGTACCACCGGCGCCGAATCCCCGCCGGTCTGTATAACATCTACGTTCACGTCGTTGCCGTCGTAAGTGGAACCGACATAAGAGTTCTGATACTCCAGGGCCGCGTCCTTCGATTTAAAAGCGGACCCCGTCATGGAAAAAGTCGTGGCAAGCTGGAACATTGACCGCTTGGAATTGATCCTGGTATCCATTGTGGCGCTCTTGGTCTTATAGCCGACATTCTTCCAGGAGAACCCGGAAACACGCCCCATCTTTTTAGCGTTTACTTTCTGCGTAGCCCCCGGCACCGGCACTTTGCCGCCGGACTGGGCCATAACCTGGGAGTACATATCCGAACCTTTTGCCTGTGAGCCGCCGGAGCCGCCGAACATCGCGCGGTTCAGATACGGGCCGGAACCCGAAGCCGCCCCGCCTTCGCCAAAGCGCCCGGAAAGATTCTGCCCCATCTGATTTCCGTAAAGCCCGCCCCCGCCTGCCACGTTGCCCAGCAAGTTCTCCAGGTTAACATCGTCGCCGGTCTCGCCGCGCGCGCGCTCGGCGTCGTTAACAACGCCTTTTACCTGGCCGGGGCCGCGGCGGGTCTTATCCTGGTCCTTTATCTCCACCGGCCCGAACAGATCCCCCCCGCCGCGTATCATGGCTATGGAGTTCTGGGAACCGGCGGGCGGCATGGTAGCGTTAATGCTCTTTAAAAACTTGCTCCAGAAAGAATCCTGCGCGCTGTCCACCGCCGCCTTGTCAAGCGCGGCCCGCAGCATGTCGTTCGAGTACTTGGGATTTATGGCCGCCACTACGCTGCCAAGCCCCACGGTCTTCAGGAAATACGAGATCGGAGGAAAAGCGATTATGCCGTTCCAGGCTTCTCCGGACATAACGAACGGTACGGACAGCGCCATAATCAGCAACAAAATGCCGACATATTTTGCCCTGCCCTGGAACAGAAGAAGCAGGGCGGCAAGGACGGATTTGCGTTTATGTTTTTCTACGAACTTGCTGCCCATATAGCCTCCAAGGACCGCGATCAGGTAAAGGCACTCCCGGGTGGCGATTATCAGACAGTTATAACTGCCTTTACCTGTTACCCAGCCCGCCGCTCTACGCCCGAAACCGCCGGGGATAAAACCCGGCGGTGGGCGCGACAACCGCAAAAACCGCTTACTTGCCGCCCATCATGCCGGCGATAAGCGCCATCGCGGCGGCCGCACCACATAACCAGAGCGGACTAAACGACAACTTAATACCGCCCATAGCCGCCAAAGCCCCGGCGGCCGCTACACCGCCCCCGATAAGATACACCATTCCCATAAGGAACTGAGACTTCATCAGCATTGCGGCCATTACCATAACCGCGGCGGCAAGTAAAGCCGCAACCAGACACAGCATATAACCGATCACCGCCACCCATGGCGGAATTTTTATATTAACAAGCACGGAACCGATAGCAGCCAGCACCGCGGAAGCCATAAGCAGCATCATCATAGTATTAAGCGTGCCGGCCCAGGGACTGTCAGTCGCAGGGTTGGGGACATCCGGTATTGTGGGGTCGCCCGCAGTGGGAGTGCCGCCGCCGCCGCCGCCGCCGCCCGAACCCGCGTTATCAAGGGACGGGGAGGTAACAACCCCCGCGCCGCCGTCTCCGACTCCCGCGCCGCCGGTAGTCTCGCCGGCAGCGGTTGAGCCTTCCCAGGCCTTATCCTGCGTTGAGCGGGCCGCGTCAATATTCCCGTCTCCCGAATACGTCTTCTGCGTAGCGCGCAAGCCTTTAGCCTGGGAGTAAGAGCTGGTGCCGAATTTGCTCCCTTTTCCAGCCTTGGCATTTGAGAATACGGGGCGGGAGGCCCCCTTCATGGCCAGCATTTTGCCTTTGCGCTGGTCGAACTTGGGCAGGGCGGAGAACCCGGCGCCTATGCCGGAGCTAAACCCTGTTTTCGCACCGGTAGCCCCCTGGTTGAACTTATTGCCGAAACCGCCCATGGCGGAGAAGTTGTTACCGCTTCCCCCCAGCGAACTGGTAAGCGACCCCGCCCCGCCGCCTTGCAGCTTGCCCAGCATTTCCTGCGCCATATTGCCCTGACCCGGCGCCGGCTGGCCGGAGTCGGCTTGCGCGGCGGCCTTGTCCGCCGCGGCCTTGTCCGCCGCAGCAGCTTCCGCGGCGGCCTTTGAAGCATTGGCATCCATTGACAACGCGCCTTTGTTAGTGTCTTTGAACATGTCCAGCGAGGAGCCCTGGTTGGCAGCCTGGCTCCTGAGGATGGCCGGCACATAGTTATCCGGAGTCTTGTTGGAGCTGAAAGAGCCGGCGGTGTTCGAAGGCGCCGGAGTATTGCGCGCGACGTACATCCCGCCGGCCACGGCGACGATGGCGGCGGTAATCAGGAGGCCGGCCTTGCCCGCCAGCAACCCGGCGATGCCGGCTGAAGAGGAGCCGAACCTGGCGGCGCCTAAAGTGCGCCCCACGTTTATGGCGGCCGGGTTGATCCCCGCCTCGCCCATGGCTCCGCGGGAACCGAAACCCAGGCGGCTGCGCAGCCACCCGAGCGCGCCCCCCTTCTTTTCTTTCTTTTCTTTAAAGTTTATCTCCGGCAGATTGTCGTTCATAAAACCTCCTGACAACTATTCCCGTTAGCCATCCCGTTTATACGGCGTCGTTCAACCTAATGCCGCGAGGCTGATTTTTGCGCCGGCAAAGAACGTCTGGAGCGCGCCGGTGGCCGTAGTGTTGCCGGCCGCGGCGCAGAGGGCGTTCCAGGCCGCTATAATAAGCATAGCCCCGGCAGCCACATATATGCCGCCCATCATTTTCTGGCCGTACTTCGTCATCATCTCTACGCCGGCTATTATGGTCACAATAGCGGCGGCTATAGCAAGAGCGGCGGTAACCATGGCTGCGTAGTAGGTCCAGACCGTCTTGAACTTGGAAAGGATCATGGTTACAAAAACAAGCCCGGCCGAGATCAGCATGAATTTTATAGCCCTGTCCTCGGTTGCCTGCCAAGGGTTGTCAATTTTAGTGTCCGGCACCTTCGGGGGGGTGGAATTATTGCTGTTAAGGCTGGGGTCGTTCCCTTTAAGGGCCGAACCGTTGGTAACGCCCGCCCCGCCAAGCCCGGCGCCTGTGCCCGGCACGGCGACATCCCCGCTGCCGGAGGTTTCGCCGGAGAAAGCGTTTTCAGCCGAGGTGCGCGCCCCTGAACCGTCGGCGGAGTAAGCGGCCTTCGCGCCCATTTTGCCGGCGTACTTGGCCTGGCCGTACGAGCCTTTCTTGTTAAAGCTGGGAACGGCGTACTTAGGCGAGCCGTTCACTCGCGAGGCCACGGAACCGCCCATACCCGAAGCTTTGCCGGCCGGCGGCCTGTAAACGGACTGGAACTGGTTGCCTATACCGCCGCTAAGCCCGGCGTCGCTCTTCATGCGGGGAATAGAGGTATTGCTGCTGCCGCCCCCCCCTTTACCGCCGAAACCGGAACTTGCCTGCAGCTTGGGACCCGCGCCGGAGTCGGCGCCGGGAACCCCGGGCGCCGCGCTGTCGGCCGAGGGCGCCGCCCCGGCAGATTGGGCGGCTGCGTCCGCGGCGGATTTTTCACCGTCGCCGGCTTCAGAGGAAAGCCCGCCAATACCGTCTTTCCTGGCCTGCTCCTTGAACATATCCAGGGTTGAAGCGGAAGCGCCGGAAGCGTCGTGGGAGTTAGCCCGGGCCATCCCCGCTTTGGAGGATTCCTCCTCGTAATAACTGTTTTGGAAGAGTTCTGGGGAGTAAACGCCTTTCGAGGAAGGGCTTATAAAGTTATAGACAACGCCCACTCCCGCGGCGATGGTAGCCCCGCCCAGCACCATACCCACTATGCCGGCCTTGGTGGCGAAAAGCCCGCCAAGCCCGCCGGCCGCGGAGCCGGCAGAGCCCAGCCCGGAAGAGGCGCCGCCCACAGCGGAAGAGCCGCCCCTGAAAAGACCTGAAAGCGATGACCAGAAACCGCCTTTCTTTTCATTTTTGCCGTTATAGTTTTCCATAAATTCCTCCGAATCTCTGTTTTAAAAATTCCGTTATGCAACACCGAACGACGCCAGCGCAACCTTCAGCAGGGCTTGTATTACCATCTGCATTATCATCTTCTTCATCTCTTCGCTGGAATTATCTACCACCGGCTCTTTAGGCTGGGGCAGATCAATTTTATGTTTGCTGATGCTGGGATCGCTCTTCTTAAGATCCTTGGCCGTCTCCCCCAACTGCAGCCCGGAAGTCAGGGCCTGGTTCTCAAGGTTGCCGTTGAGGCCGGAAGAACCGGCCTTGGCCGAGGCGCCAAAAGCCTCCGAAGCCCCGCCCTTGGCCGCGCTGAGACTGCCGGTTTTAGCCGCAAGCTGGCTCTTATCGGCCGCGCTGTTGAGCATTGCCACAAGCATGCTCTTTTTGTCGTTCGCGGCCATTTTTTTCAAATCAGCCCCGGAAACCGGCGCAAGCTCCGCTTTTTGGCCGCCGGAACCGAAGAATTTATTATGCACCCCGCCAGTGGTGCTGGAATTAGAGTTGCCGCCGGTTAGAGAAGCGGCCATAGTGAGTTTGGCCCCGGGCCCGGAGGGGGCCGGCACACCGGGCGCCGAGGAGGGCGCGGCCGAGGGGGCGCTGCCGGGTTCGCCAGCAGCCGCCGCGGGGGCCGCCTCTTCATCAGAGGCCGACTGAAAAAGGGAAGACGCCATTTCCTCCCCGGAAGTGGCCGGGTTGTTTATCATCTCGCCGTTTAGAGGAGAGCCGGGCGCGCCGCTCTCGGAAGAAATATCGCTGCCGAGGGAAGAGATATCCGCTACCCTGGAATGAAATGGATTGCCCGCCGAGACGGAAGCGTCCGTAGAAGAACCGCTCATCAGGGGAATAGAGATCCAAAGCGCCAATATTACTATCGCCACCACAGCGCCTATGGCGTACTGCGTGCTTTTTGATCTTTTGGCTTGAAATTTCATCATAAACCCGCCTCTTGAAACCCGCTGTTTACCACAAAAAAAACTCCAACTTTACCTGACACAGTCCCACGGACGTTCAGATCAAAGCTTATTTCCCCGGTATGTTATAGCAGAGAAAACTTGACTTGTCAAGCCCACTAAATACCGCTTATAGAGAACCATGTTCAAGGCTACTTCTTCACCACCTCCGACATCGTGCTTATGACCGGCGGGTCCGGGATCATATGCATTTTATTATCAGCCCCCAGATAGGCCCTGTCGTAAGTATCCTTATAATCCACGGGTTTACCCTCATTCCCGGGCAGATTGCCGGTACCGGTACCGCTGAAAGTAACCGAGAATATTTGTTTACCGGCGGCTTCTGGCGGGCAGGTGCTGTCGCAGGAACCGGCCTTAAAGGAAACTCCCGAATCTGAATCGAGCTTCATGGCGTCCGCCTGTTTTTTAAGTTCATCAGGGGGCTGCGGGTCTTCAGCTCTAGGGCTACCCGCTGAATTCCCCAGGGCGCCGGCCGCTCCAGAAACAAGACTCTCCGCCACATTTTTCTTCGCCGCGTTCTCGGCGGCGTCTTTGACCTTAGCCAGTGCCGTTTCCTTTGCCTCATCCGCTTTGTCCATTTTAATAGCGCCGGGCTCGGGGACTTTCAGCGATTTAGTGTCGGTGGTTTTTAAATTATCTATTTCCCCTTTTTTTATAGCGTCAAGTTTTACAAGGCCGCTCTTGCCGTAAGCCAGATTACTGCTGCCGCCGGCGCCGGCATTGCCTACGCCGAAACTGGCGTCCCATTTGCCCTTAGCCGTCATGGCCGAACCGCTGCGCAGCCCGTCGCCTAACATGGCCCGGGCGTTCTGAAGGGCGCCCAGGGTTCCTTTTGAAGAGGCGCCGCCGGCCGACGCCAGCGATTTACCCGTTATGCGCGTATTCCCGCTATCGGAGCCCTCGGAGAACCGTGCCGTGCCGCCGGAAGATTTTGTGCCCCCGGCGCTGGCCCCGCCTACGCCTGAACCGCCGCCGGAAGCCATTTTCGGAACATAAGCCGGGGAGGGCGCCCCATGCCGGGCGGCGGAAGGCGCGCCCCAGTCCGAACCCGCACCGCCGCCGGAAGAGGCCGCGGCCGTATCTTGTTTCTCAAGTATCAACGACCTTTCCTTGTTGCGCTTATTATCCGGCGGGTTAGCTACGGTCTCAACTTCTTCAAATCCGATGAATTTAAAAAAAGAAGTAGCGGCCTGCCTAGCCGCGCCGCCGTAATGGAACTTATCGTTTTTGTTAGCCCCGGTAAGGTCGTTGGCCCCCTGGATAACGAAGAAAAGGAAAACCCCTCCGCCGATAAGCAGGAAGGCCAGAACCGAGACGATGAGCGTTTTTTTCCTCTTGTTGGAATTATCAGCCATAACCGCCCCCCTGGATAACAAAAACAAAATCCTGTTTTTTCACCCTTCCCTTAACCCGGGGAAACTGAAAAACCAGGCCGCGCTTTATCTAGAGTGTAGCAGACGAAACCGGAAAATTCAAGGCCCGGCGCGCAACAGCGCTCAGTTCCGCTCTGGCGGATACCGCGGTCAGTTGCAGGCCGGCAGTCCCTTATGTTTTTCGGCTATAAGGGCCGCAAGTCCGTCTATTTGTTTCAGGTCGGCCTCCAGGGGCATTCCTTTCACCATTACCGGTTTAAGAACCTCGGCTTTAAGATTGGGCAGAAGGCCGGCCAAAGTTTCCACCGCGCGCCCGCCCCAGCCGAAAGAGCCTATCACGGAGATGAACCTGGTTTTAGGACGGAGCAGGTTGGCCAGGGTAGCGGCGTAAATGGTTTTAGGATGCGGGCCGGTAAGCACGGTAGGCGTGCCGATAACCACCGTCGCCGCGTCCACCAGCGCCATGGCTACCCGGCCCTCGTCGAACTGTTCCAGGTTAAGTTTTTCCACGCAGACGCCGGCCTCCTGCAGGCGGCTCACCAGGCGGTTCACCAGCAGATAGGTGCTGCCGTGCATGGAGATGTAGGCTATCAGCGCCTTGTTGCGCGGCTCGCCCATGGCCCAGTCCCGGTAGATGTCCATTATAAATTTGACGTTCTTATGCACGGGCCCGTGGCTGGGGGCTATAAAGGAAATATCGTACTTAGCCAGCTTCTCCAGGTGCCCCTTTATGTTGGAGCGGAAGGGCATCATGATCTCGGCGTAGTAGCGCTTCATGGGCACATAGACGCTGCGCTCCTCGGAGAACAGCTCCCCGGCGGCCAGGTGCGAACCGAAAAAGTCGCAGGAGAACAGAACTTTGTCCTCGCGCAGGTAGGTGCACATGGTCTCGGGCCAGTGCACCCAGGGCGTGTAGACGAATTCCAGCGTCTTGCCGCCGAGCTGCAGCGTTTCCCCGTCCTTAACTTCGATGAACTTGTCGGCCGGGAGGTGCAGGTGGCTTATAAGGAATTCTCTACACTTGGGATTGGTCACCACCATGGCCCCGGGGTAGCGCGCGAGTACCAGCGGGATGGAGCCGGAATGGTCCTGCTCGGCGTGGTGGGCCACGATGTAGTCTATTGTCTTCTCGTCCTTCAGGTAATCAAAAAGCACCCCGGCCTTTTCAGGGTCGGCGCTGTCGAGGAGCGCGGTCTTTTCGGAACCTTTTACAAGGTAGGCATTGTAGCTGGTGCCTTCGGGCAGCGGGACAAGCGAGTCGAACAGGCGGCGGTTAAAGTGGTTAACGCGCAGCGAGTGAACCCCATCGGTAATTTTCACAGGTTTCATATTTTCTCCGTAGCCGTAAATTCTCAACCCCTTCCGGCTGCCCTACCCCCCCGACACCGGCGGGAAGACGTGCAGGATGTCCCCGTCTTTCACCGGCACGGAAGCTGTTCTTTTATTGTCGATTATTTCAGAGTTCAGCGTCAGCACGAAGTGCTGCCGCACGTGGCCCTCGGCGTCCTGTATGAGGTTTCCCGCCTCGGGCTTCTTATAGTCGCAGAGCCGGTCCAGTATCTCCCTCACGTTGCGCCCTTTGAGTTCCAGCTTGGAGATCCCCAGGCGCTTGCGAAGCGTCGTGTAGATCATGACCGTGACTTTAGCCATATCAGATGGCCTCCAGTATTTCCCGGGCGAAAGCGGCCAGCGTGGCGTCGCGCGCGCCCATCACTATAACGATATCCCCAGGCCCGGCCAGCCTGGAAACGGCGGCCGGGATGTCGGAACGGTTCTCGAAAAAAGCCGTCTTGCGGCCTTTAGCGGCCACCGCGTCGGAAATATCTTTGGACGAAATATTCTTCGAGACCGTGCCGCCGGCGTAGTAGATCTCCGGCATCAGCAGCATATCCGCGGGGTTAAGGCCGCTGGCGAAACTCTCTATCAGCTCGGCCTTCAGGTGGCGGGTGGGCGTAAAGCCGTGCGGCTGGTAAACGGCGAGCACGCGCCGGCCCCGCGCCTGGTGCAGGGCTTTAAGCACCGCGCTTATCTTGGCCGGGTTGTGGGCATAATCGTCTATAACGGTAACGCCTTTTTTTTCCCCCATCAGCACGAAGCGGCGCTCCACGCCGCGGAAATTTTTAAGCCCGGCGGCGGCGGCCTCCAGGGGCACTCCGTAAGCGGCCGCGGCGGCGCAGGCCGCCAGCGCGTTCTCAATATTATAAAGCCCCGGTGCGGGCAGGCTGAAGGCCGCGCCGTTCACTTTAAAAGTCGAAAAGAAAGGCCCGGCAGCTATCTCCGTGACCTTCCAGCCGCCCGAGCCGAAACCGAAGGCTTCCGCCGCCGGCAGCAGGGAACGGGCGGCGGGGTCGTCGGCGTTTACGATAACGCGCCCGCAATGCCCGGCGAACTCGCCGAAGATCTTGTTCAGGTCGGCCAGGTCCTTATGGTCTTTGCTGATATTGAGCAACAGGCCGGTCCTGGGCCGGTAGCGCACGATGGTGCCGTCGGATTCGTCGGCTTCCACCACCAGCACTTCGCCTTTGCCGCGGAAAGCGTTGCCGATAAGACCGCGTTCTTTAAGCTCTACCAGCGCCCCGCCGGTTATTATGGAGGGGCCGAGCCCACCGGCCTCCAGCACGGCGAAAAGCATGGCGGCGGCGGTGGATTTGCCGCTTGTGCCTGCCACGGCTATAGTGTCGAACTTATTGACGTACGCTGAAAGCAGCTCCGAACGGTGGGTTATTTTAAGCCCCAGTTCTTTTGCCTTCATTACTTCGGGGTTTGAGTCTTCTATGGCGGTGGAAAGCGCCAGCTCGGCGGTTCCGGCGTTCACTCCGGAGCCGTTCTGCGGGTAAATTTTAATCCCGAGCTTTTCCAGCGCGGCTTTCACGCCAAGGTTGCGCCCCCGGTCGAAATCACGGTCCGAGCCGCTGACGGCGCGGCCGTCCATGGCCGCCACCTGCGCCAGCGCGCTCATGCCGACGCCGCCTATGCCGGAAAAATGTATGGTATTGCGCATTAATCAATTATTCATAATTATGCGGTGGCGGGGCAAGGCGGGGGCGCGGGGGCGGGCGGAAGACGCGAGGCTATTTAGCCTTCGCCCCGGCCTTCAGCACGCGGAAGTCTTTAAGGAATTTACGCCAGGCTCCGAGCCCGTCATAAGAGGGGTCCGGGACCGGATCGCCGTAGGAATAACTGAGGATGATGAATTTTTTTCCGGCCGGCACGGCACAGAATTCCTCCTGCGCAAAAGCCGCCGGCCCGCCGGTGCCGGGCAGCGGCAGGGAAACTGCGACCTCCCTGCGGTAGATAACGACGCGCATCCCGGACACCATAACCGTCCCCGCTTTTTCAGGCGGCTTGCCGCCCTTTGAACGAGCCTCCAGGCCCGCCAGGTAGTTGCCGGCGGTCTTATAGCGGGAACCCGCGCCCCCGGAAAGCCGGATCTTTATGGCGTAGAGGTCCATTGAAATAAGGGATTGAGAGTCGCCCTGGTTCAGCGAAAATTCCTCCGTCCAGCCTTCCGGCACCGCGTAAGCGGCGGCGGAGGAAAGGGCGGCTTTTATTTTCACGGCCGGCTCCCCGGCGCGCGCGGCGGCGGGCGCGGACAGCAGGAGCAGCAGGGCGAGACAGGCGCGCAAGTTCATTAAATAGCTCCTAAAGGGCATGGTTTTGCATCGCCGCTCCACAGTTTCACAAGCTGGTCCCAGGTAACCTGCGCCACGCTCGGGGGCGTCCTGAAGGACTCCGGGGATTTTCCCAGCAGCAGGCCCTCGAGCCGCGCGCGCCGGGCCAGTATCCCCGCGTCCTTCTGTTTGAAATAATCGCTGTCGGCGCCGGCGGCCAGCTTTTCAAGGAACGCTTTCCCCTCGCGGCTTGAAAAATAAGTAATGCGCTCCCCGAGAGCTTCTTTTATGCCTTTAAGGTTCTTCCGGCCTACCGGGATGTAGTCCAGCCCGCTCTTCAGGTCGTCGCTTATGGACTGAAAAGTAGCGGGCTCCTTTTTATGCGGCCCGGTGAAATGGGCGACTATCCTGACCCAGACCCCGTACTTCTTCTCATTCGCAATAAGCCGCACCTGCGCCTTGTCCGCTTCTGCAAGACGCTCTTTATAAACGGGGACGGGATCCTTCATTTCCTCGCTGGTAAGGGTCAGCGAATAATACGGGCACATCATTTTCAGGGCTTCGCGGTTCGCGTCCGGGTTCTGCATATAAGCCCAGGTTTCGTCATCGGGTTTGACGTTCAGCTCTACCCCTACCTGCCAGCCGATAAGGCGGGCGTTCTCTTCCTCATCCGTATTATACTGGTAGAAATCGGCCATGGCTCCGTCCACCTGCTGTCTTTCAAAAGCGTGCCCCAGCATCTCGTGCGCCAGGGTCGCCGCCCCCATATCCTTGTCGGTATCCATTAAAAGACTGTTTATAGACACGCGGGGCGGATCCTCATTGATGTTGGTGACCCCGCGCGTTCCCCAGATGGTCTTTCTGCCCTCTACCGTAACCACGGTGCTCCCGGGAATGGTCTCAAATGAAACCTCCGCCTTGGCGTCGGCTTTTATGAACTTCACGGCCATTTCCCTGGCGGCGGGGCTGTCCATCATCCTTGAGATCATGGCGTCCAGCGCTCTCTTCTGGGCGGGATCGCCGTGGTCGTTAAGCGTTATGTGTTTTTTAAGCTCGGCCGTCAGTTGTGCTTTATCCTCGGGAGCCGGGGCGGGAGCGCCCGCATTAACCGCATATTTGGCCGCGCCGTCAAAGAGGGCGGCGTTTTCCGCCGACTCGTCATCCACGCCCCCGGACGTAAGCCGCGGGAAGGCTGACAGGCAGGCCGCTGCGGCCAGCGAGATAAATAAAAATTTAAGTTTCATATGCCGTGCATATTATAATGGACGCACCCGCCGTTGTCAACACGGAGGGTAAAACGCGGCGCGGCCCCGGGCCGGGCCAAAACCAAAAAAATCTTTCTTTATTTTGTAATATATTCCTCAAGGGAGGCGGCTGCCCTCATGGACTGCAAAAAGAACTTTAACTTGAAGAACTGCGCCTGCACTTACGAGCCCTGTCCCCGCAAGGGGATTTGTTGCGACTGCGTGGCCTACCACCGGGATAGCGGGGAACTGCCGGGCTGCTATTTTACCCCGGCCGAAGAGCGCACCTACGACCGTTCCATAGCTAATTTTCTACGCACCGCGAAGAAGGATTGATATGAAAAAAATAATTTCCACAAAGAACGCGCCGGCAGCCATAGGGCCTTACTCGCAGGCCGTGGAAGCGGGCGGGCTGATATTCATCTCCGGGCAGCTGCCTATAGACCCGGCCACCGGCGATATGGCCCCCGCCGAGATAAAAGCCCAGACCGAAGCTTCGCTTAAGAATGTAGAGGGGATACTAAAAGCGGAAGGCCTGACGCTGGGAAACGTGGTAAAGACCACGGTCTTCATGGCGGACCTTGGGCAATTCGCCCAGATGAACGCGGTCTACGCGGGATTCTTCGTGAATAATCCCCCGGCGCGCGCCACGGTGGAGGTAAAGGCCCTGCCCAAAGCGGCGCTGGTGGAGATAGAAGCGGTGGCGGCAAGATAATAATTTCGGCGGAGTTTTTTAGAAGATATGGACGTGGTTTTACGCCGAGGGGGATGGCCGGGGGATTACCCCGCCCACCCGGGCCGAGGAAACCCTTGCGTCGGTTTCCCCCCACCTTACTTTGATGGCGGGGCCCCCTTTCCGCAACGGGTGTTCAGGGTAATCCCCCGGCCATCCCAGGTTACGTATCTTAAAGGCAGTTTGGCGCAGAACCGTACATATTTTATGCACCCACTTTTAGAAAAAAATCTCACCGGCACGCTCTTCCCGCTTTTCGCCATGCGTTCCAAAGAGGATTGGGGCATAGGCGACACCCGCTCCATGACCCTCTGGTTTGACGCGCTGCGCGCCATGAACCTGAACCTGCTGCAGGTGCTGCCCATAAACGAAATGCCTCCCGGCGTTTCCTGCCCCTACACCGCGCTCTCGGCCTTCGCGCTGGACCCCATTTATATAGCGGTAGACCAGCTGCCGGAGCTGAAAGATTCCCCCGCTCTTATGGAGGAAATAAATTCCAACCGCTTCCAGGCCGGCTTAAGGCAACTGCGCCGCTCGAAATCCGTAATGTACAACGAAGTGCGCGAGCTCAAGTTCACCACCCTTTGGAAAATCTATACGCAGTTCCACCAGAACCATATCTTAAAGAATTCCCCTCTGGCAGGAGAATTCAGGGCCTTCTGCCAGGCAAACGCCGGCTGGCTTTACGACTACGCCATGTTCCGCCGCCTTAAAGACACGCATGGCTGGAGTTCCTGGACGCATTGGGAAACCCCGCTTAGGAACCGCGAAGCTCAGGCCCTGAAGGAGTTGTACGACCGGGAAGAGAACCAGATACTTTTTTTTAAGTACCTACAATGGGCCGTACACCGCCAGTGGGCGGCCGCCCGCGCGCGCGCCGGGGAGCTGGGGATAAAGATATTAGGGGACCTGCCTTTCATGGTAAACCAGGAAAGCTCCGACGTCTGGTCCCGCCAGGGAGAGTTCGACCTTACCCGCGAGATAGGCGCCCCGCCCGACGCGTTCAGCGAAACCGGCCAGCACTGGGGCCTGCCCGCCTACAACTGGACGCCCATAGAAGAGAACAATTTCGACTGGTGGCGCTCCAAGGTAAAAAAAGCCTCCCAATTCTACGACCTCTTCCGCATAGACCACATGGTGGGCTTTTTCCGCACCTGGATAATACCGCGCGACGTGGCGCTCAAGGCCGATTTTGACATTCAGGACGAGGCCGGCCAGCGCGAACGCGGCAAGCGTTTCATCGAAGCCGTCTCCTCCGCCAGCCCCATGCTGCCGGTGGCCGAAGACCTTGGCCTTATCCCGCCCTACGTTGGAGAAGTACTGGCCGAACTCAACATACCCGGCTACAAGGTGATGCGCTGGGAAAAAGGCAAGGACGGCAGCTACACCGCGCCGGAAAAGTACCCGGCCGTATCGCTGGCGACTTCCTCCACGCACGACAACGAGCCGCTGGCCGACTGGTGGGACACCGCTGATACGGCAGAAAAAAAACTTTTCTGGAACCTGATTTCCGGAGAAACCACAAAACCGCCCGTATTCGCTAAAGCCAGGGAAAAAGCCATAAGTTCGCTGCTGGGGGCGCGCTCCCGCATAATCATACTGCCCATACAGGACATCTTCGGCGCCAAAGACAGGGTTAACATCCCGGGCACGCTGGGGGACCATAACTGGACCTACCGTTTCCCGACTCCGGCGGAAGACTTCCTGAAGAAGCATTCGGACCTGGCCGCCGTATTTGCGGCCCTGGTCAAGGAGAAGCGCGGATGAACAGAAAATACCCGGTTTACTTCCTGTGCCTTGCGGCGCTGGGCGCGCTGCCGGCGTGCTCGCTAAACCGTACCGCAGCGCGCGTAACTTCCGGCGTGATAGACAAAGGCCTGCCCGCGGTTTTTTCCCAGTCTGACGCGCAATACGTCAAAGAGGCCCTGCCGGCTAACCTTCAGCTTATGGAAATACTCCTGGCCAGCGACCCCGGCAACAAGGAACTGCTGTTAAACGCCGCGCAGGGGTTCTGCGGCTACGCGTTCATGTTCCTTGAGGACGAGAGCCCGGAGCGGGCCTCGGTCTTCTACCTGAAAGGCCAGGCCTACGCCGAACGCGCGCTGGACGGGGCTACAGTTGAAACCGCTAAAAAGAACGACGCCCACCCCCTGTTCTGGGCCACTTTCTGCAAAGCTTCCTACATGAACATCAACAGGGACAAGCCGGAGGCTATAGCGGAAATTCCGACGCTTGAGCCGGCCGCGCTGAAACTGCTGGAGCTGGACCCCGGCTACTACTACAACGGCGCGCAGAGCATAATGGGCGCTTATTACTCCATCAGGCCGCGCATGCTTGGCGGCGACCCCGAGAAAGCGAAAGCCAGGTTCGAACTGGCGCTCCAAGGCAAGGGCGGAAGTTTCCTGCTTAACCGCTATATGTACGCCAAGATGGCCGCGGTGGCCGCGCAGGACCAGGCGCTTTTTGAGCGGCTCCTGGGCGAGATAATTTCCGCCGGGCCCAGGGACGGGGAAACCCGCCTGGCCGACGAAGTCGCCAAACTGAAAGCGAAAAAATTACTGGAGAAAAAAGATGAGCTATTTTAAAAGGTTCCATGCGTTTCACGCTTTACGCTTTGCGCTTTACGCCGCGCTCGTTTTATCCCCGCTTAGCGCGGCCGCGCAGACGGTGGTTAAGTTCGCCACGCTGGCCCCGGAGGGGTCAACCTGGATGAAGGCTATGCGGCGGTTCACCGAAGAAACCACCGCCAGGACCGCCGGCCGGGTAAAGTTCAAGATCTACGCCGGCGGGGTCTCGGGGGACGAAAAAGACGTAGTCAGGAAAATAAGGCTGGGCCAGCTGCAGGCCGGCGGTTTTACCGGGGTGGGCATAGGTGAAATGGCGCCGGAAGCCCGCCTGCTTGATACGCCGTTCCTGTTTAAAAACCCGAAAGAAATAGACTACGTTTACAAAACTTTCGACGCGGACTTCCGGAAAGTTTTCCATAACCGCGGTTACGTGCTGCTCGGCTGGGCGGAAGTCGGCAACGTTAATATTTTCTCTAATACCCCGGTGACGAAACCGGAGGACCTGCGGAACGTGAAGATGTGGAGCTGGGAAGGCGACCCCATCGCCGAAGCCACCTTTGCCGCGCTTAAAATAAAGCCGATCCCCCTTTCCATTACCGACGTTATGACTTCGCTGCAGACCGGCATGATCAACGGCGTTTATGGCTCCCCCCTCTCGGTGATCGCGCTGCAGTGGTTCGCGCGCATGAAATACGTGTTCGCGCTGCCGCTGGCCAACGCGTCGGGCGCCGTGGTTATTTCAAAGAAAGCTTTTGACGCCGTCTCAAAGGAAGACCAGCAGGTAATGCTGGAGCTCGGCGAGAAACACTTCAGGGCGCTTACGCTGCAAAGCCGCAAGGAGAACGAGCAGTCGGTAGGCATTCTCAAGGCGAAAAAGCTGGTATTTACCGAACCGGCCGGGCCGGAGGTAACCGTTGCGCTTGAGAAGGCGGGCGAAGAAGCGCGGCGCGCGCTTGTCGGCAAACTGTATTCGAAGGAACTGCTTGAAAAAGTGGAGGCGTCGCTGAAGGCCTTCCGCGCCGCCAAGAAAAACTGATACGATCACAATAACGGCGATGATGTCCGCCGCCCCGGCCGCCCGGGGGAACCGCCGGAAGGGAACTGACAGC
This sequence comes from Elusimicrobiales bacterium, assembly GCA_036171915.1. GTDB lineage: Bacteria > Elusimicrobiota > Elusimicrobia > Elusimicrobiales > UBA9959 > UBA9959. The sequence continues at coordinate 18,912 of JAVHRY010000102.1, forward strand.
CCCCTGAAGCTGATGACCTCTGCCTGAACTTACATGGTAGAGGTCTTTTTTATGGAACCAGATAAAACCCCTTTGATCGCCTGGCTTCTGATCTTCGCCGCCAGCCTGCTCAGCCTCAGGCTTGGCGTGTCGGTGGCCATCTTCGAAACGCTGCTGGGGCTTGCCGCGGGCAACCTTGGCCTGCGGGCCGCAGACTGGATGGTTTATATCGCCGGGTTCGGCGGCATCCTGCTCACCTTCCTGGCCGGCAGCGAAGTGGACGTAAAACTGCTTAAGGAAAATTTCAGGGAGGCCGGGACGCTGAGCCTGTTCTCCTTCCTGGCGCCGCTGGCCGGCGGCTTTCTTTTCTGCCGTTACCTGGCCGGCTGGTCAGTAACCGCTTCCTTGATAACCGGCATAGCCCTCTCCGAAACCTCGCTGGCCGTGGTCTATTCCGTGCTGGTGGAAACCGGCCTGGCAAAAAAAAGGACGGGCAAAATTTTAATGGTCTGCACTTTCCTTACAAACACGCTTACAGCCATAGCCCTGAGCTTTATGTTCCTCAAGCCCGGCCTTTACACGCTGCTCTTCCTGGCCGCTTCGGGCCTGTTCCTGGCTTTCGCCGGTCGTTTTTCCCTGGGGCTGATCCGTCACCCGGCCCTGTCAGGAAAGGTCATAGAGCCTGAAATAAAATATATCTTCTTCGTGCTGCTGGCTTTCATCTACCTGGCCGAACTGGGCGCCAGCCAGGCCATACTGCCGGCTTTCCTCTTCGGCCTGGTAATGAGCCGGCACTTCAAAGCGCAGCGCAGGACGGCCGATATCAAGATTCGCCTGCGCACCGTCGCCTACGCCTTCATCACGCCCTTCTTCTTCATCGTCGCCGGCATGAAGGTCTCCCTCCCCGCCCTCTGGGCCTCGGCCGGGCTGTTCCTGGCCATCTTCTCGGTAAAACAGGCCTCAAAATTCTCCGGGGTCTATTTCCTGATGAAAAAGTATTTTCCGAAAGGCAACACCTATTCCACGCTGCTGATGTCCACCGGCCTCACCTTCGGCCTCATGGCCGTGATGTTCGGCCTTAAAGCCGGCTACCTGGACCAGGCGCAGTACTCCATCCTCACCGGCGTGCTGATAGCCAGCGCCGTCATCCCCACCTTCATAGCCCAGAAATGGTTCGCCCCCGTAGAAGACGAGGATTTAATCTAAATACTTGAGAAGACCCGCGGACGGCGCGGGGACCGGATAAGCAAAACCCTGCCGGAGGCCTGAGCTTACGTAAGCGCGAAGGCCGAGGCGGGGAAGGGCGAGCACGGTGTGCGAGACCCTGTTTTTGCGTTCCGGTCCCCGCGCCGCCCGCGCGCAAATGAGCGACCCATTATCCAAGGCTTAAAATAGAAAAAGTCCCGCCGCCGTTTAAAGGGCTGCGGGACTTTTTTTGCGACTGTCTGTTGCTGCTTACCTAACTAACGCGGCGCGGCCGGGGTAGACCGCGGCTGAGCCGAGTTCTTCCTCGATGCGCATAAGCTGGTTGTACTTCTCCACGCGCTCGCCGCGGCAGGGCGCGCCCGTCTTCAGGTGCCCGGTGCCCATGGCCACGGTGAAGTCCGCGATGAAGCTGTCCACGGTCTCGCCGCTGCGGTGGGAGACCATCGAACCCCAGCCGGCCTTGCGCGCCATCTCTATGGCCGCCACGGTCTCGGTCACGGTGCCGATCTGGTTGAGCTTGATCAGCACGGCGTTGGCGCAGTTGAGCTTTATGCCCTTGGCGAGGCGCTCGACGTTGGTGACGAACAGGTCGTCGCCGATCAGCTCCACCTTGTCGCCGATCTTGTCGTTAAGGAGCTTCCAGCCGTCCCAGTCGTCCTCGGCCAGGCCGTCCTCGATGGAGACGATCGGGTAGTTCTTGGCGAAAGCGGCGTATATCTCCACCATCTCGGCGGAGGAAACCTTGCGCTTCTCGGTGCGCAGGTTGTACTTGCCGTTCTCGTAGAAACCGCTGGAGGCGGGGTCCATGGAGATGCCGATGTCGGCGCCGGGCTTATAGCCGGCTTTCTCTATAGCTTTTACGATGAACTGGAGCGCCGCCTCGTTGGACTTCAGGGCAGGGGCGAAACCGCCCTCGTCGCCCACGTTCACGGAATAGCCCGCTTCCTTCAGCACGCTCTTAAGCGCGTGGTAGGTCTCGGTGCCCCAGCGCAGCGCTTCCTTGAAGGTCTTCGCGCCCACGGGGGCTATCATGAATTCCTGCAGGTCGGTGCTCTGCCAGTTGGCGTGCACGCCGCCGTTTAGGATATTGAACATCGGCACGGGGAGGATCCGCGCCCCGGAACCGCCCAGGTATTTATAAAGGGGCAGGCTGGAGGCGTCGGCCGCGGCCTTGGCCACGGCCATGCTGACGCCGAGGGTGGCGTTGGCGCCCAGGCGGCCCTTGGTCTTTGTGCCGTCGAGCTCTATCATCGTTTTGTCCACGAGCGCCTGGTTCAGGGAATCCTGGCCGACCAGGGCCTTGGCTATAAAAGTGTTCACGTTCTTGACCGCCGTCTCTACTCCTTTGCCGCCGTAGCGTTTGCTCTTGGTATCCCGCAGTTCCAGGGCCTCGTAGACGCCGGTGGAAGCGCCCGAGGGCACGCCCGCCCGGCCGAAAGCGCCGCATTCCAGCGTCACGTCCACTTCGACGGTGGGGTTTCCCCTTGAATCTAAAATTTCCCTGGCTTTAATCTCGTGTATTTTTGACATTTTTCCTCCTGGATTTTTACTAAAGATCTTTTTTGCCGGCCAAATACGCTCTTTCCACCCCCGTTTAAAGTTATATTATAGTATTTAAGGAACTCATATGACAGACTGGAAGCTTTTTGCGATAGGTTCGGCGTTTTTTGCCGGCCTGACTGCGGTGCTGGCCAAGGTGGGGGTCAAGGACATCCCCTCCAACCTGGCTACGCTTATACGGACTTTCGTAATTATCGCTTTTCTCGGAGCCCTGGTGGCGGCGCGGCAGGAATGGAAAAATCCGCTGCTTTTAAACCGCCACAGTCTTATATTCCTTATCTTATCGGGGCTGGCCACCGGGCTGTCCTGGATCTGCTACTACCGGGCGCTGCAGACCGGACCCGCCTCGCTGGTGGCCCCTATAGACAAGCTGAGCCTGGTTTTCGCGATAGTCCTTTCGGTACTGGTCCTGGGCGAGCGCCTGGGCGCCTACCAATGGCTCGGGGCGGCTATGATAGCCGCCGGGGCGCTTTTGATAATTTTAAAGTAGGTTTGCGGCGGACAGGCCCCCTCCCTGCGCGCGACAAAAGCCCCCGGATGGGGGCTTTTGTTTTATCCGCGGCCGGGCTTAGTCGGCAAGCTGGGGAGCGTCGTCGAAGTGGTCCATGGTGTCGATGGCGCCGTCGATAGCGGCGAAGCCGGGGTTGTCCTCGTGGTTATAGGAGTACTGCACCGAGACGTCGTCCGCGCTGGCGGCTTTCCTTTCGGCGCGGTAGATCAGTTCGGCGGCCACGTCCCTGGGCTCCACTACCTGTATGACCACCTTAAGGATGTCGCCGTATTTCAGATCGCTCTTGCTGTCTCCGGCCATAACCTTGGAGAGGATCTCGGACTGGCTCTTCCAGTCGGAGGCGTTGCGGATCTTGGCCAGGTCCACTACTATCCGGGTGGCGGTGCGGCAGAAGGTGTTAACCTGGTCCATTATGTTCTGGCCTTCCTGCATGGCGTTGATGCTGGCGCCCAGCACTTTTTCAACGGCACTCTGCTTGTACATGATCTTCCCGTCCGCGCCGATGGTGGAGACCGACAGCACCTTCTTCATTATGGCGCTGTTAACGGCGTCCAGGGAGTTGGCGTAAGCTTTTATGAGCAGCTCGGCGGGCGCCGCTATGATATCCTGCACGGCTTTTTCGTTGAACAGCACCGCGAAGGACAGGAAAGCCGCTTTGTAATGGCCGTCGCCGCCCTCGGGCTGGATCTGGCTTACGGGGATAGAGGCTGCGGAGTTGTTGCCTTCGCCCCTGGTGCCGGCGTAGCGCATTATCTCGTTGACGCCTACCAGCATGCCCCGGGCGCTTTCCGGGCTGTAACGGATCATGCCTTCCAGCTGCTCGTAGCGCATTACCGGAGCGCCCACTTTGCCGTCCGCCTCGTTATTGTACACGCTTACGGTGCGCTCGCTGTTGTGGCGCATCACGGTGCCGGAGAAGGGGACGTGGATCACGTCGTGGTTGGTTTCGCGGAAACTCTCGTTTACGTGCACGGTTTCGTTGCTGCCGGGGGTGTGGGCGGTCTGGTAGTTGTGGCCGCTGTTATGGGTGTAGTCGGTAACCACGGGCAGGTGCAGCGTGAATTCGGTGGCCGATTCATGGTAGCCGTTCTGGCCGGAGTAACCGGGCTTAATGCCCAGCCGGGCATTCCAGTTATTCTGCATGGTAACAAGCTCGGTCTCGTCGGTTATGTTGTTGTGGCCGGGGAGGAAGGTCATGGCGGCAAGCTTGGCCAGGGCGCTCACGCTCTTAAGTTCGCCGTCCCTGAGCAGTTTCACAAGCACTTCCATCTGCTCTTTGTTCTGGGGATCCAGGGTGAACTCAAGCAGCACTTTCTTGCCCTTGGTGCTGCTGTGGCTAAGGCCCAGGCTGGCGTTGGTGTACTGCTCAAAGCGGCTGGCGATGGTCTTGGCGACCACTTGGCTGGCCACTTTACCCATCTGGCTGGTAAGAGCGGCGGTAAGGTTGTCCAGGCCCACCACTACGGGGGCTATGGTCACGCCCACCGAACCGCCTACGGTCATGATCCTGGCCTGGTCTATGCGCAGGCGGACGCGGAGTTCGTGGTCGCTTAAGCGGGCCAGGGAAACGCTGGGCAGCCGCTGCCCTTCCACGCCCAATTCCACGCTGACGGTCACATTGCCGTAGCCGCCGGACACTGTGGGGGTGATGCCGGTCCACAGGGTTATGGGGAGCTTCCACACTTCGCCGGTCTTCATGGCCGCGAACCTCTCGGCTTTGAAAGGAAGCACGGTCTTATATTTCAAAACGTTAACATACTGCTTAAGTTCTCCGCAGGCTTTGCTGCCGCCCAGGGGCCGTATAACTATAGAGGAACCTTCCAGCCTTATGCCGCCTACTACGGACACTCCGCCCACATCGGCAAGTTCCATAAGGGGCTTTTCGGCGCTGAACTCGAACTTAAGGCCGGCTTCGTCCACCAGGGCCAGGGTATTGTCGGAATAGCGGTGGAACCTGCGGTTGGCGGAGCCGGTCACGGTGCCCAGTTTTTCTGATTCGTAGCCGTATTCTATAGGGAGGGAGATATTTTCGCAGATATCGGTCTTGCTTACGCCCGTGTACAGGTCATCCCAGAAATTCTGTTCTCCGGCGCCGGGGGTCTCTACCGTAAGAGAATGCCAAGCGGGAGACTCGGAGGCCGCGGGCTCGGCAGTTTCGGCTATGCCGAGGCTCCGGGCCTGTTTTATAAGCGTTGACATGGCCCAGCCGCCGTCTTCGGCGTTCACGTTGAATACTCCTAAGGAAGAAACGGAGAGAAGCGAGGAGCAGAGCAGCGTTTTTATTATTTTCATTTTTTGGGAATCCTTTACCTGGCCGGCATGCGCTTTTGGCTTTGTCATATCCAGAGTATAACGGCTGGAGCGCAAAACCGGGAGTGTCCGCGGACCTAGGCCGGCAAAGTGATATGGTCCAGAAGACGTAGGCCTTAAGTCCGGGCCGATAGGCCCAGATCGGGCGATCTGCCAGGGGCAGAAAACCGGCCAGCGCCGTAGTAAAAGGAAAAGCCCGGTTTCCCGGGCTTTTCCTTTTAGGCCTCTATCGCTTATTTTATCAGGCCGGTAACAAGCTTCAGCATATCGGGACTATAGGCAATTGTCACGTGGTTCTCGTTCACCAGTATTTTTTGTATCGGCTCCTTGCGGGCCGGGGAGGTAAGATCGGCGGTATGGGAGGCGCTCTCCACGAAGACCAGCCCGTCCGAAGGCCCATCCTTCTCCGTCTGCGGAACTCCCGAAATAGCCTGGTTGGTGCCGGCTATTACCGTCACCGGCATCTCAGCCGGCACCGGATAGCCCTTGAAAGCGCTCATAAAATTCCCGCCCTTCAGCATGGCGGAGTCTATCCCCAGCGAATGGCTTACGAAGCCCTGCCCGCCGTGCATGGTGGTATAGGAATCGGGAGAGAGCGGGCTAACCGGGAATTTACCGGTCCAGTCGTAAAGTACCTGCTGCTGCATGGGGAAGTTGTCGCTGTAGATGCTGAATTCGAAAGTGTCCTTCCAGGCCCCGTAAACCAGTATCTTGTCCCAGCTCATAGGCGCGTTGGCGGCCAGCTCGTCCTTCATGAAGTAATAGTTGAATTCCGGGTGGCGGAAAGCGAAATCCTGGCCGCGGTGGGGGGCGGCCAGCGTAATGAGCTGCGCCACGTCGCCCCTGTAAGCCGTCCAGGCCCCGTTCAGGCGGAAGCTGGAAACGTAAGCCCGGGCAACCAGCCCCCCGGCGCTGTGGCCTATCAGTATAACCTTCCCCGCGCCGGCGGCCCGCCTGGCCAGCTCGATAGCGTCGGCCAGGTACTGTGATTCATAGAAAAGATTGCCGTGCTTGTGCGGGAAGGTGACGGCGAAAACCCTGTACCCCTTCGCCTCAAGCGCCTGCAACAGGCCCTGGTCGGAGCCGCCCTGCAGGCTGGTCGGGGCGGCCCAGGCGCGGGTGGCGTTATCGGAGGCGCCATGCGCCAGCACAACCACCTTGCCGGTATTGGTCTTCCACTTCGGTCCGTAATGCAGCAGAAAGGTGGAGGCCGGCGGAAGATCGGAACCGAAAGCCGCCACTATCTCCGGGTTCTCGTGGCGCGATTTGTTAAGGGCGCTCTCAATGGCGAACGGGCGCGCCGCATCCTGGTAGCATTCTATACGCTCCCAGTATTTGGACTTGGCGGTGCGGATAAGCGAAAGGCCCTCTACAGCGCGCGCTTTGTCCGGAACCGGCAGGGGCGCGGCGGCGGCGGCAGGAGCCGCAGCTGAAAGCTGAGTAAAAGCGCCGGGCTGGCCGGCTTCCGTCTTTGAAGCCATAAGAGTTGAAATTATAAATATAAAAAGCGTTTTATTCACGGCAAAGATACTCTACTAATTCCAGTCTGTCCTTGGAAGGGCCAAAGTGCTCACGGGGAACCTGGGCCCTGCGGGCATAAACCGCGCGGGGCCCGGCGCACCTTTTTTTACAGTCCGCTGAAAAAGCCCCCTCGGTAATATTTTGAGGCGATTTCAAGCCCAGGCAAGGCGCGAGAAGCGGGCAGGCCCTCCGGGCCTGTAAGCGGCGGGCAAAGAAGCCGCAGGTGAGGACCGGCTTTAGAGCGGCCTCAGGCTTGAGGCCGCGTGCGGTCCGCAAGGGCGCAGGCGATTTATTCAACGCTGAATCCCCGGGCCGGGGCCGCGGAAAGCCGCTATGCGGCTTATCCGCGGCAAAAGCGGCCAAAAGCAACCAAAAAGGGCTTTTTCAGCAGACTTTTAGTAGATGAACGTCAGGCAGGCCATAGAGTAGCCGCCGCCCGAGGCGCACAGCACCACGCGGTCGCCGCGCTTCACTTTGCCTTGCTCGGCCATGTCGTGGAACGCCATAGGCACGCAGGCAGAGCCGGTGTAGCCCCACTTTTCCATTATGGTGTGCGTCTTTTCCATCGGGAGGTTGAACTTTTCCATAACCTCTACGATGGTCGGCTTGCGGATCTGCGTGAACACGTAAGCCTGCGCGTCGGCCGGCTTCAGGCCTATCTTCGCCAGGGTCTTCTCTATGAGAGGAGGCCATTCTTCGCTGTTCAGCGTGGCCGGGAATTTCTTGGGGATCTTCACCTTATGGGTGCGGTCCGCCAGCACCTTCTCGTCCACCGGCATGGCGCTGCCGCCGCCGTAAATGCCCATGAAATCCCAGAAAGAGCCGGCGGCCTTCAGCGTGGAGGCCGTCAGACCCTGGTTCGGGGAATATTCAAGGATAAAAGCCCCGGCGCCGTCGCCGAAGAGGATGGAGGCATTGCTGTCGTCGGGGTCCAGGTGCTTGCTCATGGCGTAGGTGCCTATCACCATGGCGCGCTTGTAATCGTCGCCGTTAAGGTATTTGGCTGCCAGGTCCACGGCGGTGACGAAGCCGGCGCAGGCGCAGTTTATGTCGAAAGCCCCGGCGCACTTTATGCCCAGCTTGTGCTGCACTTCCGCGGCCGTAGCCGGGGAAAGCTGGGAGGGCGTATCTGTGGAGATTATCAGCAGGTTTATGTCTTCCGGCTTCAGGCCTGAATTTTTAAGCGCCTGCTCGCCGGCGTGTATGGCCAGCGTGGCGGACGATTCGTCCGGGGACGAGTAATACCGGGCCCCGTGGCCGATGCGGCTGAAGATCTTCCGCAGCGGATCGTCGCCGAACTTCTTGTAAAAATCCTCGTTGGTTACCAGGTTCTTGGGAAGGTACATCCCCGTGCTTACTATTTTGAACATTTTATTTTCCTCACCTTTAGATTATTTTATTCCCTCAAAAACGGCTTTCAGCAGTTCGTTCTCCGTCATGCCGCGAAAGCCCCCCCACAGCACGCGCTTCATCCCCAGCATATGCCCCATCCCCATCAGCGCCAGCGCCAGCAATTCATGGTCGTCTATATTGAACTCCCCAGAAACCGCGGTCTTTTTAAGCTGGGCCGCGTAGTTGCGCAGAATGTAGCCGTAATAGGCGTCCGCCAGCTTCGAGTCGGTGAATTCCGCCTCGCGCATGATGCGGTACCCGTACGGATGCTCGCGGATGAAGTCGAACAGCGCCCGAAAAGCCAGCGCCTCTATCTCAACGCGGCTGCCCGCGCCGGCCGAATAGGCCGCCGCTTTCTGCACCAGGCAGTCCCGCATGCGCATGACCACCTTTTCCAGCGCCTCCTCTTTGGAGCCGAAGAAAAGGTAGAAAGTGCCCGCCGCGAAGCCGGCTTTTTTAGCTATCTCCGAAACCCGCGCGCCATTATAACCGCACCGCCCGAACACTTCCTCCGCAGCCGCCAGCATCAGCGCCCCGGTATCTCCGGGCAGGGGCCGCGCCTTCGACGGGCCCGCAAGCGCCGGCTCCCACCAGGGGAAACTCTTTTTGCTCAGCCCCCTGGCGCAAAGCCTGGCCGCGGCCGCCGGCGCGCGCTCCGGCATGCTTCCGTTATCCCAGACCATGAACTTCACGGCGTAGAAATACAGCGATCCCAACAGCGCCCAGGCGTGGGCGGCCGCGCCAGCCCCGGGGACGAAACGCCCCAGGCGCCCGGCGATAGCTTCGGCCAGCGGAACGTAGAAATCGCGGGCCAGGGCTTCGTCGCCGGCTTCGGCCTCGCGCATGGCTTTGAAGGAATCCAGCCGGGCCGCCGCCGCTTTGAAGAAGGCTTCCGCTATGGCCAGCGCTTCCTTCTCGGCGTCCTTCTGCTCCGGCAGTCCCGAGATGTCCCGTATCATGCCGTCCCGCAATTCCCCGGTAAGCGCTGTTATTATTTCCCCTTTAGAGGCGAAATAACGGTAAAAGCCGCCCACGGCCAGCCCCGCCGCGGCGCAGATGTCGGCCACCCCCGAAGCGGCGCAGCCCTTGCGGGCGAACACCGCCCCGGACGCCTTTATGAGGCGCTCGCGGGTCCGGAGACCTTTTGGGGTAGCCGGCGCGGTCATTATATGACCAGGCCGCCGTCCACGGAAAGAACCTGGCCGGTAACGAAAGAGGATTCGTTGTTGGACAGGAAGTAGTAGGCGTTGGCTATATCTTCCGGCTGGCCCAGGCGCTTGAGGGGTGTCTTGTCGGAGATGGCGGTAAGGATCTTCTCGGGCACGGTGCCGAGCATCTCGGTCATGGTGTAGCCGGGGGCCACCGCGTTCACGCGTATGCCGTCGCGGCCCATTTCCTTGGCCCAGGTCTTGGTGAGGCCGATGATGCCGAACTTGGAGGCTGCGTAGTTGCTCTGCCCCATGTTCCCGTAAATGCCCACCACGGAGGAAGTGTTGACGATGGTACCGCTCTTGCGCGCCTTCATGTGCGCGGCCACGGCCTTGGTGCAGAGGAAAGCGCCCTTAAGGTTGACGTCCAGGACCAGGTCCCAGTCTTTCTCTTCCATCTTATGCAGCATGGCGTCGCGGGTGATGCCGGCGTTGTTGATCAGCGTGTCCACGCCGCCCATCTTCTCGATGGTCTGGTTGATGGCGGTGTCCACGGATTGCTTGGAGGTAACGTCCACTTTGCAGTAGGAAACGTTCTCGTGGCCGTATTTCTCGCCCAGTTCGCGGGCCGCGGTCACCAGCAGTTCCTCGTTCACGTCGAAAAGGGTAACCTTCCACTCTCCGGACTTAAGGAACCTCTCCGCGCCCGCGCGCCCGAGTCCCCTGGCCGCTCCGGTTATCACAGCGTTTCTTTTGGTCATTATAGTTCTCCTTGAATTTTCCCCCGCCGCCCGCTAAAGTCCGCGCGCGGACGGGAGACCACAATTTTTTTATTCTGAACCCTCCCCACCCAGCGTCCCCACCGGACATAAGTGAATAATGGTTCAGTATTCATTTTTAACATAAACAAGCGCCGGCTGTCAAGCCTTTAACGCCGCTTTTTTATTTTTATGATTGACCGGAACGAATATGTTTGGTAGAATTTATATGAACGAACGCTCGTTCTTATATGAGACCAAGAGGCGCTAAAATAAAAAGACCCGCCCCGGGAGCCAACCTCGGCCGCATACTGGCCGCCGCCTCCAAGCTTTTCACCCGGCAGGGCTTCCACGGGACCTCCACCCGGGACATAGCCGGCGAGGCCGGGGTTTCGCTGGGCAATATCTATAATTATTTCGCCACCAAGGAAGAGATCTTCGTTTCGCTGCTGGCGGCCTGCGATGAAGAATACTTCCGGCCCGGCCAGCCGCTCATCAAAGCGCTGCTGACTTCCCCCTTCCCAGGCAACATAGAGGAGCTAGGGTTTGCCTCGCGCGATACCGTAAACAAGTTCCCGGCCTATATTCTCCTTATATATGTGGACGTGGTGGAGTTTGAGGCCAAGCACGTGGCCAAGCTGTTCGCCAACATGCGCGCCGGCTGCGCCGCGGCCATGAAAAAGCGGGGCTCCTGCGACGGAGGGAAGATAGCCCCCGATATAGACCCGGTGGCCGCCCTTATGATGGTGATCTGGAACTACCAGAATTATTTTATAATGGAAAAGCTTTTCAAGGTAAAAGGGCATTACGGCCTGCCGGACACGGAGGCCGTTAAACTGTTCGCCAGAATATTCAAGCGCGGCATACTGGCGCGGGAAACGGGGGACTGATGGTAACGCTGGAGCACAAACACGCGCCCAAAGCCGCTTACGCGGACAAACTGATAACCGCCGACGAAGCCGCTTCAAAGATAAAGAGCGGCGACGACATAGTGGTGGCGCAATGCGCCTCCGAGCCGCAGGGCTGCATGAGCCGCTTTCACACGGCCGCGCCGCGCGTCAGGGACGCCCGGGTGTTCTCGGTGCTGACGCTCAAGCCTTACGATTTTTACATGAAGCCGGAGATGAAGGGCCATTTCGAGCTGGCGAGCTGGTTCCACGCGCCAGGCTCCCGCCACGCGCTGGCCGCCGGCGCCGGCACCGTTACTTACGTCCCCAACATGCTGCACCGGGCCGCGCTGGACCGCCTGCAGGTCCGCAAGCCGGATATTTTCTTCGGAACCTGCACCCCCCCCGACGCCAAGGGCTTTGTGTCGCTCTCCCTGGGCATCACCTATGAGAAAGATATACTCGAAGCCGCCGATACTGTGGTGCTGGAGATAAACCGCAACCTGCCGCGCACCTTCGGCGACACGCACCTGCACATGAACGACGTGGACTGGTTCGTGGAGAACGACCAGGAAGTGCCGTCGCTGCCATCCCCCGCTCCGGACGAAACCGAGCTGGCTATCGGGAGCCGCATAGCGGAGCTGGTGGACGACGGCGCCACGCTCCAGCTTGGGATAGGCGGCATACCGAACGCGGCGGCGCTGGCGCTTAAGGGGAAGAAAGACCTGGGCGTGCACACCGAGATGATGGTGGACTCCATGATGGAACTTTACGAGGCCGGCGCCATAACCAACAAGAAGAAAACGCTTTGCAAGGACAAGTTCGTCTGCACCTTCGCCATGGGGTCCAGCAAGCTTTACGACTGGCTGGACGACAACCCGGCCGTGGAGTTCCGCCGCGGGGCTTGGGTCAACGACCCGGCCGTTATAAGGCAGAACTCGCGCATGGTCTCCATCAACACCTGCCTGTCGGTGGACCTGACCGGGCAGGTGGCCAGCGAATCCATAGGGCCGGTGCAGTATTCCGGCACCGGCGGCCAGACCGACACCGCCGTAGGGGCGAAAGAAGCCTACGACGGGCTTGGCAAGTCGATAATCGCCTGCCGTTCCACCGCCAAGACAGGGACGGTGTCGGCCATAGTGCCGCGGCTCGCGGAAGGCACCGCGGTAACGCTGCACCGGGCCAACACGGACAATGTAGTTACGGAGTTCGGCATAGCGCGCCTGCGCGGCCGCACCGTGCGCGAAAGGGCGGCGGCGCTGATAGCCGTGGCTCACCCCGGGTTCCGCGCCGGGCTGCGCGCTGAGGCGCGGAAGCTTGGCTACCTGTAAATTTGGTATTTTGAAATATTAACCTAACGGAGGCAATAAAATGAAAGAAGTATTCATAATTGAAGGCGTGAGAACGGCGGTAGGCAGTTTCGGGGGAAGCCTGGCGAATTTAAGCTCGGTGGACCTGGGCAAGGTGGTAGTAAAAGCGGTGATGGAGCGGGCGAAAGTGAACCCCGCGGACGTTGACGAAGTGCTGCTGGGCAGCATCTACCAGGCCGGCCTGGGCCAGGGAGTTGCGCGGCAGGTGGCCATCGGCGCCGGCATCCCGGCGGGGAAGACCGCCGTGACGCTCAACATGTTGTGCGGCTCCGGCATGCGCGCTGTGGCGATGGCGGCCCAGCAGATCATCTGCGGAGACGCCGAAATGGTGATAGCCGGCGGCACCGAGAGCATGACCAACGCCCCGTACCTGCTCAAGAAGGCCCGCTCAGGCTATAAGATGGGCAACGGCGAACTGGTGGACTCGCTTATCCACGACGGCCTGTGGGATATCTTCAACAACTACCACATGGGCGTGACCGCCGAGAACCTGGCCGCCAAATACGGCCTGACCCGCGAGGACCAGGACAAGTTCGCGGCCGAGTCGCAGAACAAAGCCGAGAGGGCGCTGAAAGAGAACCGCTTTGCCGAAGAGATAGCCCCGGTGTCCATCCCGCAGCGCAAGGGCGACCCGGTAATATTCGCCAAGGACGAATTTCCGAAAGCCGGCGTGACCGCCGCCGGCCTGGCGAAACTGCGCGCCGCCTTCAAGAAGGACGGCACGGTAACCGCCGGCAACTCTTCCGGCATCAACGACGGCGCGGCCTGCGTGCTGGTGGCCTCCGCCGACGCGGTGAAGAAACACAACCTGAAGCCGATGGCGAAGATAGTTTCCTACGCCTGGGCAGGCGTGGACCCCTCCATTATGGGCATAGGCCCGGTCGAAGCCGTGCGGAAAGCGCTGAAGAAGGCCAACTGGGCACTGAAGGACGTGGAGCTTATAGAGGCGAACGAAGCCTTCGCGGCGCAGTCCCTGGCCGTGGCCAAGGAACTGGGCTTCAATAAGGATATAGTGAACGTGAACGGCGGCGCGGTAGCCCTCGGCCATCCCGTGGGCGCTTCGGGCGCGCGCATACTGGTGACGCTGCTGCACGAGATGAAGAAGCGCAACCTGAAAAAAGGTCTTGCCACCCTCTGCATAGGCGGCGGCATGGGCATAGCCATCTGCGTAGAGCGCTGATCAAGAAGCGCGGATTAAAAAAGGGCCCCGGTTCGCCGGGGCTCTTTTGTTTTCTGTGCCGGCCGGCCGCGTTTCCAGCAGCCGGGGCTACACCTGGCGGGGAACTCTGTTTCAACTGGATTTTTGATACCTGTCCCCCCCCCTTGATATACGTAGGTAATATGTTTTTTAGTCGGTTCTTGCTTTAATTCTGGTCTACTTTTTGAGTGTCACCGGGGGGGTTCATGGCTGCGCGGGCTGAGACAGTTCGTGCGGCGCACATCGTACTTTCAGGGAAGATAACCCGCTGTTTTCAGGGCTTCCCGCAAGTTCAGTGTATCAGCCTCGTTCTTTTCTTTCTTCCTGAACCTGTAGTATTCAACGCAATTCAATAGTGCCTCCGCTGTGGGAACGCAGGCGGGGACAGTGACGGAATGGCCGCCATTTTCACAGATAAGGCCGGACTCCGCGGAGTAGGTAACGAAGAAGTCGTCCTTTTCCACTTTCCAGCTCCCGGGCAGAGCTGAGAGTTTATACCCGCCCCTTGCCGCGGCGCGCGCGGGGGGGGCCGCCTGGCGGAGCAATTCCAGCGTCTCATAATCTTTTAG
>JAVHRY010000103.1:0-27219 GCA_036171915.1 Elusimicrobiales bacterium
CGGCCTCGGCCCCTCCCCGGATATTATGCTATAAACAGCATTTAAGGGCAAATTTATTCAGGAAGCCAGCCGGCGGCCCAGGGCGCGGGCTTTTTTCTTTTCTTTTTCGGTCAGGGCCTGCTTCGGAGCCATGGCTGAAAGACCTATAAACATCGTACCTGATTTTTTTGCGCCGACACCGGCAGCCGCGTAATTTAAGGCGCGCATGGCCCCGGTAAAGAAGCGTCCCGCAAGCGAGGGCATGGCCGAGGAGGTGATCAGCAAGGCTTTTCTGGAAGGCGTCTTTATCCTTGGTTTGGGGACCATTCCGCCCCATGGCCAGAAGGAGTAAACGATCAGCCGTTCCAGAAACCGCCGCATCAGAGCGGTAACGTTGAAATAGTTGACCGGCGCGGCCAGGATAAGCCCGTCAGCGGCATCTACCCGGTCCAGTATGCCGGCCATATCGTCGTTGAGGACGCAAACGCCGCGCTTTGCTCCGGGCTCCTGGGTGCATGCCCGGCAGTTGGTGCAGAACTCTATGCGCCGGTCCAGGAGGTCGATGACGTCCACCTGGGCGCCGGCGGACCGCGCGGCTCCGGCCGCTTCGGCCACCGCCTGCGCGGTTATGCCGCCCCGCCTGTAGCTGCCGGTTATAGCCACTATTTTTTTTGCCATATGTTTTCAGCCAATATAATTTACCGCGTTCTTTTTGCGCGGCAGGGCGCGGGCGGGCCGCTGGCCCTTGTAGCCTAAAGCCACGGCGTAGCAGGGTTCGTACCCCTGCGGTATCTTAAGGCTGGCCGGCCCTTCTTTAGCGGCGAAATAATAGCGCGCAAGGCCTATCCAGCACGAGCCTATATCCAGGCTCTCCGCCGCCAGCAGCATATTTTCGATGGCGGCGCAGCAGTCCGCCAGCGGGGACAGCGCGTCCTTGCGCATTGAGACCACTATTACGGCAGGCGCGTGATAGAAAACATGGAAAGTTTTATTATTGCCCATGTCCCTGACCCAATCCGTCTTCTGGGCGGCCATTATCTCTTTTGATTTTGCGCTGATGCTATCCAGCAGCACGGCATCGCGGATAACAGTAAAATGCCAGGACTGGTCGTTATGCGCGCTGGGCGCGTAGCTTCCGGCCTCAAGGATGGTTTGCAGCTCTCCGTCTTTTATCTGACTTGGCAGGTACTTGCGTATGCTCCTGCGGTTCTTTATGGCTGTAATTACCGGGTTCATATAACTCCTATAGGCCGCTAAAAAACCTGCACGGCGCCAAGCATGCCCTGGAAAGTATTCCAAAGTCCGTAAAAAGTCTTTATCGCCAGCCAGGTCAGGGCCGAAATAAGCGCGGTATAACAGAATTTAGCGTTGCGGGAAATAACCGGGGAGCGCCAGACAAAAGACAGGGCGAACGGGCCCAGGCAGAGCGAGGAAACCACCACCCCCCAGTGCTTGTACTGCCAGGGGATAAAACCGGCCTGCCCTTTGCCGCACACTTTACAGTAATTATCTCCGGCCGAAATAACCGCCCCGCAGCCCCAGCAGGGAACGGCGCCGGCCGCGCCAGCAGGGCCTGAAGCAGCATCTGGTTTTTCCATAGCTTTATTTGGCCCCTCCCGGGCCGCGGCCGGCGCGCTTTGGAGGCCCCCCGGATTAACAGTCTGCTTAAAAAGTCCCCTCGGTAATATTTTGAGGCGCTTTCAAGCCGAGGCAAGGCGCGAGAAGCGAGCAGGCCCGTCGGGCCTGTAAGCGACGAGCAACGAAGCCGCAGGCCGAAAGCGGCCAAAAGAAACCGAAAAGGGCTTTTTCAGCAGACTGTTAACACAAGAACATGCCCAAAAAAGAGCTTGGCTCCTTTTTGGGCATACGGGGGGCTCAGTTTCCGGCTTAACTTACTTCGCCGGGACGGACACTGAGGCTACGCTGTCGAACGCGGCTTTAACGCTCCCGTTGGCGTCCAAAAAATCAGCGGCAATAAAGTTCTGGAGTTGCCGGGCATCAAAAGGATCCACCCTCGGCGCCACAGCTCCGTCCTCACGGTCCGGGGTTGACAGGTCGGTTACGAAATAAGCGTTGACCTGGTCTTTATTCCGCCCGGAATTAATTACTAGATAGGTCAGCCCGTACTGCATCCAGTCCCCGCCGGTAAAGTAAACTTCGACCCTGCGCTCCGCGCCTTTCGTATCGAGAAAGCGGAATACTTTAATAATCCTTGAATTTTCCTCGTTGTGGATCATTTTATAGACAGCGGGATACGCGGAAACCACTTCACCGGCTTGCGTGCATTTTTCGGTTATATCCTGCAGCTGAACGCCGTACGGAACCGCGCGAGAAACGGCAGGCTCCGGAAAAGTTACGGGCTGTAACTGTTCCAGGGCGCCGGCCAGTACCGGGGCCAATTGCGCGTCAGTATGGGCGATGACGGCAGCAAGAGACGAATTTACGGAGTTCGGCCGCGCGAAAGCGGAGCCGGACATCAGGACCAATGAAATAACAGAAGCGAACTTAGCACATTTTTTCATAACACAAAGCCTCCGAAATATAATTTTTATTATATTCCCGATACTTTGTGCTAAGTTCCAGTAACAGGCGGGGGGAACTTAACGCGCTCTCAAAAACCGAGAGACATCACTGCTGAAGGTAGTCTTAGGTCTTTACGGATACCAGCGCAGCTTGTAAGATACGGAAAACACTACATTGCCTAACAGTGGGGTACGATTAGTATAGCAAACTTAACCTGCTTTGTAAATCTAATTTCCCCCGATGCGGTATTCCTGCGTGCCGCCGAGGTCGGTCCGGTAGACGGTCACGCCTGCGGCCAGCAGGTTGGTGAGCGTCACCTGCGCGGGGAAACCGAAGGTATTGCCCGCGCCCACTTCGATATAAGCGTATTTCGGCTTCACCACGTTTAAAAAATCTACGCTGGTGGCGGTGTTGCTGCCGTGATGCCCTACTTTAAGGACGTCCGACTTAAGCTGGGAGCCGTACGCGGCTACCAGTTTGGCTTCACTGTCCGACTGCATGTCCCCGGTGTAGAGGATAGAGGTGTTCTGATAGGTGACCTTCAGCACTATAGAACAGTCGTTAAGCACCGGCCCGGAAGCACTGCCGCCCGGAGTCGAGCAGGCGTTAAAAACTTTCACCTGCACTTCGCCCGGGTCCCAGTCCAGACTATCCCCGGCCGCCGGATAAACGACGTTAACGCCGAGGGAAGTTATCTTGTCGCGCAGGACTTTTGCGCTGGAGGAGCCGGTATTATCCTCGCGCGTATCGTAAAAATTATCCACCTTAAGATGGCTGAAAACATAGCCAAGCCCGCTGTAATGGTCCAGGTGCGGGTGGGTCAAGACTACATAATCTATGTGCGTCACATTATGCTGGGTAAGGAATTGCGCAAGCGGAGCGGTAGGGTTGGGCCCCCCGTCTATAAGGACATTCCTGCCATTAGGCAGTTCAATATATTCCGAATCTCCCTGGCCGACGCTTATAAAATACGCGTTCAGGGCCGGCGCTGACCGAAGGGGGCCGGGAACGGCGGAGGGCGCCGAAGGTTCGGGAACCGCGATATTACCAGGAACAAGAACCGCGAGCGAATCAAACGCGCCCGAGGCGGACAAGTTTGTTACTGAAGAGGCCAGGAACAGGCCACAAAAAAGCAGAACGGACGTGAAGAGCGTTTTTAAATCCACCGTTGCGCAGGCTTGTCGTTTGATGCTCATAGAAGCAGAATAGATAAAACCGTTCTCCGTTATTTTTACTTTGTAATAACAATAGTTTAGCTCACGGCCATCTTATTTCAAGGACCAAAAGGCCTATACTCAGGGAGGCTTTTGCCCCCCGCTGCGCAGGGACGCATAATTTTAAAAAGACTTTAAGCGGACCGGCGGCAGCCCGCCTGCGGGTAACTGAGACAAACACCTTCGGACAGAATAGCCGGGACTTTTTCTTAGTACGTGCTCCAGACCACGCCCCGGAGGTCCTGATGATAGCACTCCACGTTCATGCGGCCCCAGCCGTCATTCAGGCTGTTGCTTACATAAACCCATCCACCGTCGTCCGTGGGGTCGGAAGCCGCGGGATCGCCGCCGTTTATAGTATCAACGGCGCCGGTCGGCGCGTGCCGCCGGGGGGTATAGGCCTCAGGCCACTTTTCCATATACTTGGGGACGATCGCGGCCTGGAGAAAAATCGTATTTAAGCCGGCGGGCCCGGCGGGGAAAATTCCCTCGTTCCCCCCGTAATAAATATGCAGCGCGCTCCTTACGGCCCCCAAATTCCCGAGCGTGGCCCCTGCCCGCGATTTATTTATCAGGTCTGAAAATTGCGGGATAGCGATAGCGGCCAGTAAGCCTATGATGGCCACAACGACCATCAGCTCTATAAGCGTGAAAGCGTTTTTAGCGGTCATGGCGCTTTCAACTTATAGGGCCGCGGCCGGCGGCGCGTGAGCGGGACCCGTGAACCGCCGAGTACCTCCGCCGAGCGCAACAGCGAATCGGCGCGGCGCATCCCCCCCTCCATGGAGTGCGCGACTATCCGGAAATGCTTTATGGAATTAAGTTCCCGGCTGACAAAAAACACGTTTTTGTCCGAATAAAGCCAGTCCGGTTTCAGCGCCGCGGTGTCCATGGGCCCGGAAAATTCCCGCAGCGTCTTTTCGCCCGCGTCGTTATAATAGAATTCAAAATAGCTCCGGGCCAGTTCGGCGAAAGAATTATAAATCGGTTCCCGGTAGCGCAGCCCGCAGAATCGGGAATGGGCCACGGCCCCCCAGCGGCCGCCCTCCTTAAAAGGCGCTATAACGTGGTCGTCGTCGCGGGGATTGGCGCGCAGGTCTAAAAGCCACGAGGGGCGCCCGTGGGAGAGAAAAGCCGCTGCGGCCAGCATCGCCCCTTCTATGCAGTGCGCCTTGCCCCGCCGCAGCGTCTCAAGCGGCGAGAAGCAGGTCCCTTCGCCGCCGTTATAGGCGAGCCTGTAATCGAGGAAATCCTGCACTTTGACGGGGGTATCAAGGCGGCGCAGCAAAGCCAGCTGTCCTTTTGAAAATCGGTCAAAGCCTGGACTGGTCAATTTATTCTTTCCCTTTTACGTGCCAGGGCTTTTCGCCGGAAGCCTTCTGCGACTTGGTTTTCCCAAGGTCTTCCAGAGCGTTAACGACCACCTTGCGTATAACGTCTATATCGAACGGTTTGGTAATATAGCCCTGTGCGCCGTTCTCAAGCGTGGCCGCAGCTACTTTCAGGTCTTCTTCGCCTGTCAGCATCCAGACTATAGGCTCCACGCCCGTCCCTTTTACGAGGTCAAGTACTTCAATGCCGGACATCCCGGGCATTTTTATGTCCAGGAACATAAAGGCAGGCCTCTCGCGCTTTACTATTTCAATGGCGGCTGCCCCCTCACTGGCGGTAAAAACCTCGTATTTGCCCGCAAAGGCTTCTTTTACCACTAAAAGAATGTTCTCTTCGTCGTCCACTATAAGTATTTTATGTCGCATATTAGAGGGTTTTGGCTAACCTGTATTTTATAACAAGATCACCGGAGATATCCAGCGGATTTTGGCCCGCGCGAAGAACTATCAATACAGCAGGTAGCGCTGGCGCCGCCGGTAGAACTCCGAACTCTGGGCGGCAAAGTCGGAAATTATCGTTTCCGCCGGGTCTTCAGACTCGAAAATGGCCTTATAAACGTTTGGGCCGGCCGTCAGCCTGAAGTCCGCCTCGTTCACGCGGAAATCGGCGTAATAACTGCGGTCGCGCAGCGCGCAGACCGCGCGCACGAAAATATCCATGGGGCGCACGGCCGCCCTGTCAGTTATTTCCATGCGCACGCCCCGGCAGAGCTTGCCGGCATAGATGTCAAGGTCGGGTGTTTTATTTTCGGCGTAGAAGCGCACCCCGGCGAGCCCGGACGAATCAAGCGTGTATGCAAGACGCCCGGCGTCCAGCCAGGGCGCGCCGAACCATAGGAACGGGGCGTCCGTGCCGCGGCCCACCGACATATTGGTGGCCTCGAAACCGCCTATGCCGGGGTACATAATGGCGGCGTCCACCCCGCGGATGTTGGGGGAAGGGTTCACCCAGGGCAACCCGGTCTGGTCGTAATACTGGGAACGGTTCCAGCCCTGGACCTTCACCACCGACAGGTCCACGTTCAGCCCGCGCACATCCTTATGCAGCAGCGCCATTTCGCCGGCCGTCATACCGTGCCGCACGGGCACCGGGAAATAACCGGTGAAATCCTGTATGTTAGCGGCCAGCACAGGACCTTCCACCACGTCCCCGGAGATAGGGTTGGGGCGGTCCAGAACCACGAAAGGGATCTTTAGTTTGCCCGCTTCCTCCATGCAGAGGGCCATGGTGGTAAGGTAGGTGTAAAACCGCGCGCCTATGTCCTGTATGTCGAAGACCAGGACGTCGATACCGGAGAGCATCGCCGCGGTGGGCCTGTGAGTGTTCCCATATAGGCTGTAGATAGGCAGGCCGGTCACGGGATCGGTGGAATTAGAGATGAGCTCGCCGTCGGCGGCGTTGCCGCGGAAACCGTGCTCAGGGCTGAAGATCGCCGCCAGCTTGGTTTTCTGCGAAGCGAACATTATGTCCACCGCGCTGCGCCCGGAGCGGTCCACCCCGGTCTGGTTGGTGATTATCCCCACGCGCTTGCCCGCGAACTGGTCGAAGTCGCGCTGTTCGGAAACGTCCAGACCGGTAAGCACGCAGGCGCCGGCCGGCGCGGAAAACGCGACCAGGGCGGCCAGCAGCAGCTGTATTTTGAAAGGGTTCCTCATTTCTTTACGGCCTTCATGCCGGCCTCGTAAACGGGAGTTCGAAATAAAACCGAGAGCCCTTGCCTTTTTCGCTGGAGATCTCGAGACGGCTGTCGTGCAAGACCAGCAGCTCGTTGGCTATTTTAAGCCCCAGGCCGAAGCCCTCGGCCTGTTCCTGGCCTTCCCGGGTACGGTAGAAGCCGGCCGTGACCTTCTTCAGGTCCGCGAGCGAGATGCCTATGCCGGAATCCTCCACCGAAAAGACCACCTTCGCGGGCATGGTCCCGGTGTGCTCGATGCGCACCGTTATTTTTCCCCCGGGCTTCGTATATTTCACCGCGTTGCCCACCAGGTTGCTGATCACCAGGGCCATCGCCTCGCGGTCCACGCTTACCAGCTCCGGCGTCTCCGGCATTTCCAGCGAAAGCTTTATTTCCTTCTGCCGCAGCAGTTCGCCCACCGAGTCGGCCGCCCCGCGGGCCAGCTCGCGCAGCGCCACCGTCTGCTTCTCTATCTTGAACCTGCCCTCCGACATGCGGGCATCGTTCAGGATGTTCTTAACATAGAGCGCCAGCTTGTGCTGTGACGTCTCCATGGACAGATAGATCTTGCCGCGGGTAGTGTCCGCGGCGGCCTGGTCGGTTTCCTTCAGCAGGAACAGGCCGGCGGAAAGCCCGGTAAGGGCGTTGTTGAACTCGTGGCTTACCGTGTGGATCATAGAGGACTTTAGCCTGGAGACCGACCGCTCTTTTGCCAGCAGCGTCTTCACCATGTCAACGAGCAAAACGACTATCAGGAAGAAGGCCAGCCTGACCACGGCGTTCCAGATCAATATGTTCAGGGATGACTGATTCGCGGAGTAAAAGAGCCTTTCGTCCAACAGCCAGTCTATGGTGCCGCCGAGCGCCGAGGCCACGCCCCAGCGCCAGCTCACGCTCCACGTCAACACGAAAAGCGGGATGAAATAGAAGATATCCACGGAAATCTCGTTGCGGACGTAAAAGTCCACAGCGGAAACCAGCGCGAAAGCTGCCAGCCCCGTAACGATAGCTCGCGGTTTGGTCCCCACCAGCAGGTGTTTTAATTTCCCAAGCATACATCAGCCTTTCCTAATGATATTCTATATTTTTTGCGCCCTCCCATGCCCAAAAAAAACCCCGCTGAGCGGGGCTTTTTTTCGCGAACCGCGCCAGGTTACAACAGCGGGTTCGAAACCACGCCGTCAGCGAGTTTCGGCTCGAACCAGGTGGACTTGGGAGGCATCACCTGGTTGTCGTCCGCCACGCTGATCAGTTCGTCCAGCGAGGTGGCGAACAGCGCGAAAGCGGCGGCCATCTCCCCTGAGTTGACGCGCTTCTCAAGCTCGCCAAGGCCGCGGATGCCGCCCACGAAGTCCACCCGGTCGGACTTGCGCAGGTCCTTTATGCCGAGGACCCGGTCCAGAACCAGGTCGGACAGCACGCTGACGTCCAGGGCCTTCACCGGGTCTTCCTCTTTGGTCGGAGTCTTCACGGCGGGCTTCATCAGGTACCACCTACCGCCCAGGTACAGGCCGAACTCGCGGCGGGCGGCGGGCCTGGCCTGGCCTTTCACTTCCTTCACCTCGAAACTTTCCTTAACCTTGGCCATAAAGGCCCCGGGCGTAAGGCCGTTAAGGTCCTTAACCACGCGGTTGTAGTCCCAGATCTTCATCTCATTAACGGGGAAAGCCGCGGCCAGGTAGACATTATACGGCTCGGTGCCGGTGTGGGCGCTGCCGCGCTCCGCCACCATGAACTTTTTGACGCGGGAAGCCGCGGCCGAGCGGTGGTGGCCGTCGGCGATATAAACGGTCTTCTGCTTCTCGGAAGCGTCCGAGATGGCCTTTATGTCGGCGTCGCCGTTTATTACCCACAAGGTGTGTATTACCCCGCCCTGGCCGGTGGCGGAGAATTCCGGGGCGTTCTTTACGGTCTTCTTTATAACGGCGTCAATTTCGGGGATCTGTTTATAGGCTATGATGCCGGGGCCGGTCTGCGCCTTGACATACTTTATCTGGTTCACGCGGTCGTCCTCTTTGACGGGGCGGGTGAACTCGTGCTTGCGGATGCGGTTGGCGTCGTAGTCGTCGACACAGGCGCCCACCATCAGGCCGGTCTGGATATGCCGGCCCATCTGCAGGCGATAGACGTAGAAGCAGGGCTTGGCTTCGCGCACCAGCAGGCCCCGGTCCAGCATTTTCCGGAAGTTCTCGGCGGCTTTCTTATAGACGCTCTCGTCGTGCACGTCGGTGCCTGGCGGCAGGTCCACCTCGGCTTTGGAAACGTGCAGGAAGCTGTTGGGCTTGCCCTTGACCATCTCGCGGGCTTCTTCGGAGTTCATCACGTCATAGGGCGGGGCTATGATCTCCTGGGCTTTGCCCTTGGCGGGCCTGATGCCGAATATCGGTGAGAAGAGCGGGAGTTTTGCCATGTTATTGTCCTTTTTGTTTTAAGGAAATTCCGTCAGCGGGAGTCGGGGTCCTGTCGAGGGGATGGGTTTGTCGGGCACGGGGTCGGGGCACACCGTGCCCGCCCCTCCTCACTCAGTCGCCGCGCTTACGCAAGCGGCTCCTTCCGTGAGGGACCCGCCGAACCCATACCCTCGCCACCCCTCCACTAATGCTGCCGGAACTTCCTTATTATAAAACGGCCCGGGCTTCCTTTCGGAAACCCGGGCCGCGTTATTGACTATATCTTGTCGCCGTTTACCGCGTGGGTGCGCTTGCCGAGGAGCAGGTAGTCCGCTATCTGCTCGGCGGCCTGCCTGGCCACGGTCACCTGCGCGTCCTTGGTGGACGCGGCTATGTGGGGCGTGCAGATTATCTTCTCCATGCCGAAGAAGATGTGGTCGGTGGCGGGTTCCTTGGCGTAAACGTCGCAGGCAAAGCCCGCGATCTGGCCGCTCTGTACGGCGGCTTTTATATCCTCTTCTACCATGATGCCGCCGCGGGCGCAGTTGATGAGGCGCACGCCTTTTTTCATCTTGGCTATGTTCTCTTTATTTATCATGCCCTTGGTGGCCGGGTTGATGGTTACGTGGTAGGTGATGAAGTCGGCCTTGGCATACAGTTCATCCAAGGGAACCATTTTAACGCCCAGTTCGCGGGCGCGCTCGGTGGTCATCACGGGGTCGAAAACTATTACGTTCATCTTCAGGCCCATGGCGCGGTCGGCCACCACGGCGCCGATATTGCCGCAGCCTATTACGCCCAGGGTTTTGCCGGTTATTTCCACGCCCTCGAATTTTTTCTTCTCCCACTTGCCGGCGTGGGTGGAAGCGTTGGCCTGCGGGATATGGCGGGCGAGCGCCATCATCATGGCCACGGCGTGTTCGCCGGTGGAAACGGTATTGCCGAAAGGCGTGTTCATAACCAGCACTTTCTTTTCTATGCAGGCAAGCACGTCTATATTATCCACGCCGGAGCCGGCGCGGGCGATGGCTTTAAGGTTGGCGGCGGCCTCTATGAGGTCGCGGGTGAGGGTGGTGGCCGAGCGCACTATTATGGCGTCGAACTGGGCTATGCACGCTTTCAGTTCTTCCGGCTTCATGCCGGTCTTAACTACTGCCGCCAAGCCCCTGTCCTTAAGGACTTTCTCGCAGAGCGGATCGGCTTTATCGGCTATAAGGACTTTTTTCATTACCGGATCTCCTTGCTGTATTCTTTGGCTACGGCTGCGTAAGCCCAGTCAAGCCATAGGGTAAGGGCCTCTATGTCCGACGTCTCCACGGTGGCGCCGCACCACACGCGTATGCCCACAGGGGCCTTGCCGTAGGAATTTATATCGTGCGCCACGCCTTCCTTGTCCAGCATGGCGGTTATCTTCTTGGCGGCTTTCGGCTTCTCCTCTTCGGACAGTTTTTGGAACCAGTCGGCCTTTATTTTAAAGCAGACCGAGGTATTGGAGCGTATCTCCCTGGTCTCGGCCAGGAAGGTTATCCAGTTGGACCTCTCGACCCAGCGCTCGAAAGCGGCCAGGTTGGCGTTGGAGCGTTTGACAAGGCCAGGCAGGCCTCCTATGGTCTCGGCCCACTTGAGCGCGTCGATCGCGTCCTCGACGCACAGCATCGACGGGGTATTGACGGTGCTGTACTCGAGCTCGCCCGGCTTAAGCTTGCCTTCGGTGAAGAGGCGGAAGGTCTTGGGCAGCGGCCAGGGGACTTTGGGTTCGTTCTCCTCGGCGCGCTTCACGGCCCGGGGCGACATAATGATGACGCCGTGGGCGGCTTCGCCGCCGAGGACCTTCTGCCAGGAGAAGGTTACCACGTCCAGTTTGGAGAAGTCTATGTCCATCGCGAAAACTCCGGAGGTGGCATCGCAGATAACGATGCCTTCGTGGTTAGCCGGCAGCCAGTCCAGGTTGGGAACTTTCACCCCGGAGGTGGTACCGTTCCAGGTGAAAATGATGTCGTGCTTAGGGTCGGCCTTCTTCATGTCCGGCAGTTTGCCGTAGTCGGCCTTGTACTCGTTGACCTTAGGCAGCTTTAGCTGCTTAATGGCGTCGGTCATCCAGCCCTTGCCGAAGGATTCCCAGCCGAAAATATCCACGGGCCGGGGCCCGAGCAGCGTCCACATCGCGGTTTCCACGGCGCCGGTGTCGGAGCCGGCCACCACGCCTATGCGGTAATCGGCGGGCAGGTTAAGCATTTTTTTCATGCGGTCGGAAACTTCCTGCAGGCGGGCTTTGCCTTCTTTCGAGCGGTGCGAACGCCCGACGAGGGCGTCCTTCAGGGAATCCACGGTCCAGCCGGGGCGTTTAGCGCAGGGCCCGGAAGAGAAGTTGGGACATTTGGTTTTTATCGAAGGTTTTTCCATTTTGTGGATTCTCCTGTCTGAATTAAAGGAACCGCCGTATATATTATAAACATAATTTTCTTTTTTTGGCAATACAGCCGCTACAGAATAATTGTAATATAGATATGGTTTAATAACTCGCTTCAGAGCTTTTAACACGCTCCAGCCGCGTCGGAATTCCCGACCGCCGTCTTTTATTTCTGCGGAACCGGAGGATGACAATGTCCAGATTTGAAGACCAGATCGTTCGCGCCGTACAAGGCCGCAACCCGCTGATATACCTGCATACTTCGGAGGAGGACCGCGTAGTTAAACGACTTGCCCCCCTGGCCCCGCGCTGCTTTTCCGGCGGCTCACTCACAACCTGGAGCTGCGTACGCGGCCTGGAACCGGCCGTGCAGGGCGTAGACACGCGCGACCCCGAGGCGGCGCTGCAGCAGCTCAGCGCCCACCCCCGCAGCGGATTTTGCGTGATGAAAGACCTCTCGGCCTTTATGGCGGAACCGCGGGTAGTCCGCGGGCTGCGCGAAGCCTACTTTTCCCTGGCCCGAAACTACCAGTCCGCCATAGTGCTCATCTCGCCGGTGGCCGGCGTACCGGAAGCTCTGGAAAAGGAATTGTTTTCGGTGGAGCTGGACGCGCCTCTGCCCGAAGAGCTGCTGGCGCGGGTGCTGGAGATAGAGAAGCAGTTCCCCGCCGCGGCGCTGCCCCCCGGACTAAGGGGCCAGGTCACCCTGGCCCTGCGAGGGCTTACCATGACTGAGGTAGGCCATATTATGTTCCGTGTTTTCAGCACCGGCGCCTCCGGGGACAGGATTCTCGATGAAATATTCACAGAAAAGGGCGCCCTCGCGAAAAAGGCCGGGTTCCTGGAATTCGTGCCGCTCAAGTTCGACACCAGCGTTATAGGCGGCCTTGAAAACGTTAAAAATTGGGCGGCAAAACGCAAAGACCTGTTCAACCAGGAGGCGGTCAACGCCGGCCTGCCGATCCCTAAAGGGGTACTGGTAATGGGCGTCAGCGGCTGCGGAAAAAGCCTGCTGGCCAAGGCTATCGCGGGGCTGTGGCACATACCCCTGTTCCGCCTTAACATGAGCATGGTGTTCTCCGGCCTCTACGGCAGCCCGGAGACCGCGTTCCGCCGGGCCCTGGATACGATAGAGGGCATAGCGCCCGCCGTGCTCTGGATAGACGAGATGGAAAGCAGCCTGAGCATCCCCAAGGAAGCCGCCACGCCGCAGTCCATGATCTTCTCGGAGTTCCTGACCTGGATGCAGGAAAAACCTCCGCTTGTTTTCGTGGCCGCCACCGCCAACCGCATTGAAATGCTTCCGGCCGAAGTGATCCGGAAAGGCCGGTTTGACCAGGTCTTTTTCTGCGACCTGCCCGACGACGACGAACGCGCGCAGATCATTAAAATACACCTGGAACGCAACCTGACGAACGCCGCAGACATAGACATCAGCCGCCTGATAGCTTGTACACTGGGCTGGAGCGGGGCGGAAATAGAACAGGCCATTATCGCTACGCGCATTGACGCGCACCAATCCGGCAAGGCGGTTACCACGGACGATATCTGGCTGCAGACACACAATATGGTGCCGCTGTCTAAAACCATGTCCGAGCAGGTGAAAGCCATCCGCGATTGGGCATTTAAGCGCGCCACTCCCGCTTCTATAAAAAAATCACAGTAACCGGAAAGCCGGCGGTTTTTTAAAAAACGGGCCACGCTGAAGAACTTGCTCTGATATTGTTCAGTCCAAGATCCCGGCTTTTATAAGGGCTTCCTTTAAAGGGGCGCGGCGGGGCGCTGTCAGCGGCGTCAGCGGCAGGCGGGGCTCCGGGGCGCAGAGGCCGAGAAGAGAGGCCGCGTACTTCACGGGGATGGGGTTTGTTTCTGCGAACATGGCTTTTACCAGCGGGAACAGGGCGTGGTGGACGGCGGCGGCGCCTATAATGTCCCCTTTAAGGAACAGGCCGCACATATGCGCAGTCTGGGCCGGCGCCACGTTGGCCACCACCGAAATAACGCCCCTCGCCCCCACCGCCATCATCGGCAGCGTCAGGGAATCATCCCCGCTCATAACGGAGAAATCCTTGTCGGCCCCGTTAATGATCTCGCTTGCCTGATCCAGGTTCCCGGAAGCTTCCTTGATCCCCGCGATATTGGAGAACTTTCTGCGCAGGGCCAGCACGGTGGCCGGCAGCATGTTCACCCCGGTGCGTCCGGGGATATTGTAAAGGATTATCGGCAGGCGGGTAGCCTTGGCCAACTCTGAAAAATGCGAGATCATCCCCTCCTGCGTGGGTTTGTTGTAGTAAGGAACGATAGCGAGCAGGCCGTCCACCCCGAGCGCGGAGACTTTCTTCACCATTTCTACGGACTTTGCCGTGGAATTAGTACCCACCCCGGGCACCACCGGCACCTTGCCCTTCGCCGCTGCCACGACGGTTTTAATTACTTCAAGATATTCCTCCGGAGAAAGCGTGGCGGCTTCTCCGGTGGAGCCGCAGGGCACCAGGCCGTTTACCCCGCCCAAAACCTGGAAGCGCGCAATTTTCCTGAGCGCGTCAATATCAACCTTTCCGTTCGCGAACGGCGTTAGCATCGCGGTAAACGCGCCTTCAAGTTTCAGCATTTTATTTCCCCCTCAAAAACCAGCTTTGCCGGGCCCTGAATAGATATTTCTTCCGCTCCGGACCCCAAGGCCTTAAGCCAGACGCGGAATTTTTCGCCGTTGCGGGACGTAAGCGCAACAGGGGAGTCAACCCTTCCGGCCAGCGCCAGTGCCACGGCGGCCGCGGTGATCCCGGTGCCGCAGGCCAGCGTCTCGTCCTCCACTCCGCGCTCGTAAGTGCGCACCAGCACACGGCCGGCGCTTATTTTCACAAAATCCACGTTGGTCCCGTTTGGCCCGAAAACCTTATTGTTCCTTAGCAGGCGCCCCAGGGCGCGCACGTCCGTATGCTCAAGGTCGGCGGCGGGCACCACGGCGTGCGGGACGCCGGTATTAAGAAAATGGACTATCTTAACCCCGCGCGGATATTTACCGCTAAGGCCGAGTTGTACCCCGGACACGTCGGGCATGCGCATCCTTACGCTCCCGGGGCCCATTATCTCAGCCGGCAGGACGCCGCGGCTGGTCTTCAGCGTAAACTTACCTCCCTTTACCAGCCCGCTTAAATGCGCCCACCAGGCGGCGCAGCGGGAACCGTTGCCGCAGAAAGCCTCGGAACCGTCGGAATTAAAATAGCGCAGGCCCACAGCGTTCTTCCCGGCCTGAGTTACATAAAGAAGACCGTCCGCCCCCACGGCGACCTTCGGCGCGCAGAGCTTTACCGCAAGTTTTTCCAGCGCGCCGGTCTTAAGCCCGCCCCCGCTGATAAGCACGAAATCGTTGCCGGCCCCGGACATTTTCCAGAATTTTATTTTTTGCACGCCGCCTCCGTTTTGTCAGCAGCCATATTAAGAAAAGAACCGGCTATAGCGGCCGTAAACGACCCGCCGCCGCGCGCCGTCCCGAAATAGGCCTCGGCTTCTGTTTTCCGCCCCAGCGAATAAAGCGCCATCCCTTTCACCACGGCGGCCAGCGCGTCGTCCTTGTTTACAGCCAGCTCGGAACCGGCGGCCTCGGCGGCCTTATCAGGCAAACCGTCCAGCAGCAGGTACAGCGCCCGTTCAAGACGCAACTGCCTGGACGGCTCAAGCAATATTGCCGCCCCAATGACCGGCAAGGCCCTGTCATACAGCCCCTGGCCAGCCAGCACGCGGGCCTCCACAAGGCGCCAGACCGCGTAACCGGGGGCGGCCGCCTCCCCCCGGCCGGCTATATAAAGCGCCTCGCCCCAGTCCCGTTTTTTCAGCATACAGAACGCGTACTCGCGCAGCACGGCAGCGTCCGAAAAATCCTGCAGGACCACGGCACGCGAGTAAAACACCTTTGCTTTGGCTAAAAAACCAAGCACGGAGTAGGCCCGCGCGAGCCCGAGGTTGGCTCCGACATCGTCGGACTTCATATCCAGCGCCTTCAAAAAAAGCGGAACGGCGTTTTCGGGAAAACCAGCCTGGTTATAGATAGCGGCCAGGCGGGAGGCGAAAAAAATGTTTTCAGGGTAAAGGCCCAGCGCCAGTTTGTAGAGTCCTATGGCCTTGTCGGTAAGCCCGGTTTTTTCATAGCAGCCGCTTATATAAATATAAGCCTCCTCGCGCAGCGGGGAAGGCGGTTTTTCCCCCAGAAAACCGGGGGCGATCTCAAGCACCGCCTTACAGTCGCCGAGGGCGGAGGAGGCCCGCATCCCGGAAAGCATAGCCGCGGCTTTTTTATCCGTTGCCCCGCCGAACAGGAAAGCGCGGGCGGGAAGAGGGACCGCCAGCAGGAGGGCTGCCAGAACGGCGGTTTTCCCCTTCATATTTTTTTCACCAGACGCGGCGTGGAAAAGACCAGATATGATTCCTTCGCGGCCTCAACCCGGCGCGACGCCTCAATAACCCCGGTCTCGCCGGCCTCAACGCAACGCTCAAAATCGGCTACCGAAATATCCCCCACTTCCGGATTAATAACAAAATCAGCGTTTTTTTCAGCCTCGCGCGCCAGCAGCGAGCCGCGTATGTCTATTACCTGGAGCAGCGACATCAGCACCGTCTCCGGCATTTTGTCGGGGGCGGTCCCCGTAACGCTGGCGAGTACCCAGTCCGCGCCCAGCCGGCGCGCGGCGTCTATAGGGATGAAGTCCACTACCCCGCCATCCACCAGGTAGCGCTGCCGGTACTGCACAGGCTCAAAGATCCCCGGCAGGTTAACGCTGGCGCGCACCGCGATGGCGAGCGGACCGTTGGTAAAAATTATTTTTTCCCCCGTGCGCAGGTCCATGGCGGTACAGGCGAAAGGTTTTTTCAGCTTTTCGAAAGTGAACTTGCCCAAATTCCCGTCGATAAAGCGGGTTATATAGGTAGGCGTTACCAGCTTATTGGAGATCAGGAGCCTTAAAAGCTTAATGCTTTTGAAATCTTTGGACACCTTCAGCTTGGCTATATCCCTGCCGAAACCCCAGATCTCGTCAACCGGCTGACCAGAAGCGTAAAGCGCGCCTATCAGAGAACCCATCGAAGTGCCGGAGACGTAATCCACGGGGAAACCGGCGTATTCAAGCGTCTCCAGCACCCCGGTATGCGCGAAGCCGCGGGCGCCGCCTCCGGACAGCGCCAGCC
The DNA here is from genome assembly GCA_036171915.1 of Elusimicrobiales bacterium. Taxonomy (GTDB): domain Bacteria; phylum Elusimicrobiota; class Elusimicrobia; order Elusimicrobiales; family UBA9959; genus UBA9959. Next base: position 16,765 of record JAVHRY010000103.1, read on the forward strand.
CCACGGAGGGCCGCTCCGGCGGCTTGGCCGAGGCGGCGCGGGTCCAGAGCGCCTCGCGCAGGATATCGTCGTCCGATTCCTGGGCGCTTAAAAACCCGGCGCAGGCCGGGAAAAGCGCGACAATGATTATATAGTTGAGTTTAGACCGCATGTTGTGTAATTCCGCTCCCGCCGTACCGGCCCCCCACGCTTATTTTGAGAAGTCCCTGCCCCTGGCCCATTCCAGGCTGCTGCGCGCCATCAGCTGCGCGTAAACGGCGTCCACGCCTTTTTTTTCAAGTTCGCAGAGCGCGCACAGGGCGCGTAGCGCGGCCATGGACGGGCGGGCCGAGCGGAAAGCCTCTTCGTACGAGGCCTTCATGCGGCCGAACTCTTCCGCGAGCCTGACCGCCTCTCCCTGCCAGAAAACGGCCTCCTTGTGGGAGGAAAGTATTTCAAAACGCACCTTGTCCTGCAGCTCCACCCGGCGCAGCTCCCCCTGGCGCTGCTGGGCCCGGCGCTGCTGCACCTGCGTCCAGATATCGTAGGAAAGAGGGAAGCGTATAGCCAGGGAGGCCAGCCAGTTGTTAGCCCGCATGGAGTTGTCTGTCAGGTCCGACATCTTGTATGCGTTCACATCGTAGCTGACTCCCAGGTAAATGGTCGGGTTGCGGCGGGTCATGGCCAGGTTGACGATAATATCGTCTATCTGCGCCTTAAAAAGTTCGCTCCGCAGCTCCGGCCTCGCCTCGTTGGCCGTCACCAGGCTGCGGCTTACTTCCCCCTCCACCGGCAGCGTTTCAAAAGTCCCTTCTATGCCGGGCTGGTAGCCCGGCTCGCGGTTCAACGCCCTCAGGAGATCCGTGCCGGCCGCTTCAACCCCGCTTTCGGCCTGCTGCGCCCGGTCGGAAAGGCCGGAGAGGAGCATAGACGCCTCCAGGCTCTCAAAAGCGTCCTTGCGCAGAGAGGCGTTAAGCTCTCCCGCCCGCTTGAGCCAGTAGCCGGAGGCCGCCTGCAGCCTGCGCTGGTAAAGCAGGGTGTAGAAGGCCTTCTTGGCCGCATAGGCCGCGTCGGCTTTTACCGCCTCATAATTTACCTTTGCCTGGTTCTGGGCGGCTTTCGCCAGTTTCAGGGCATTAGTGTTCTTCCCGCCGGTGTAGAGCGGCTGCAGCGCCTGGGCGCGCAGCGTGTAAAAAGTGTCGCTTACAGCGGGATTGAGAAAACGCTCCCCCAGTTCCTGACCAAGCACTGAAGGGTATTCAAGATTTACGCGGCTTGCCGTGCCTGACAGCGTGAACTGCGGCAGGTACATGAACCTGGCCTCGCTTACACGCTGCCGGGCGATTATAATATCCTGCTCGGCCGCCAGCGCCGCCGGGCTGTTCTTTACGGCCAGCGACACTACGTCTTTCAGGGTAAGGATTTCGCCGGAATTCTGGGCCGCGCAGGGGGTTACGGGCAAGGCAAACAGCAGCGAGGCCGCGAGAAGAGGGAATAACATTTTACACCTTGAATTCAGGCATTATTTCGGCCACTTTCTTCTGCAGCGCGTCCGACTTTTCCTTCAGGCCGGCCGCGGATGCGTACACACGGAAATTTTCATATTCGCGCACCACCGCGTTGACATTGCCGGCCAGGTTATTGAACTGGTCCTGCAGGTCGGTCAGCTGGTCGCCTTTGCGCAGGTAGACGCGGTGCGTCAGGTCGCCGTCCGCCACGGTACCGCAGCTTTTTTCGAACTTAAAGATGGGCCCCGCCATGCGGTGCGAGATCACCGCAGAAACTATCAGGACTATTACCATGTACATTATGACCTTGATGCCGAACAGCGGCAGCATGTCGGTCATTTCCTCAAGCAGCGGCTGCATCATGGGGTGCTCGGTCACCACCTTTGAGATAGTCCAGATCATGTCCAGGCCTACTATGAGGAAGGCGAGCAGCACGCTCATAAAGATAAGCGCCATATAGCGGTACTGCAGGCTCTTCTTTATCATTATCGTTTTGCGCTGGAACTGCTGCGCAGATTTCTGTTGCACGTTCTCTGTCATAAAATATCCTCTTGTTTTTCAGCTGGCAGCGAAGCCGCGAAGTGGCGTGGGATAAAGAAAGCCTTTACCGCGGCGCGCCGGACGCCGCCTCCCTGTTTCCGCCGCTTTGCCGGCCTATGTCTACCTTTTCAGAACAGCACTTCCATCACGTCGAACCATTCTTTATTGACGGTCTTCAGCGCGCCGGTGGCGCTTTCGAGCGGCACGCCGACGTATTTGTTGCCGACGAGGGCGCTCATCTGGCCGAACTGGCCGGTATGCACCAGCTCCGCGGCCTTCAGGCCCACGCGGGTGGCGAGCATGCGGTCGAAAAGCGTGGGGGAGCCGCCGCGCTGCATATGGCCTATCACGGCGTGGCGGGTCTCTATGCCGGTCTGCTTCTCTATAAACTGCGCTATGCGCTCGCCCATGCCGCGGTCCTTGAGGATACAATGCCCGAACTGGTCCACCTCGCGCTTGGAGGCGCCTTCGCCCACTTCGGGGAGTTCGGCGGCCTCGCTGGTGACCACCAGGGCGTATTTCTTCCTGGCGTACGCTTCCTTTATCTTCTTGAGCATCTCGGCGGTATTGATCGCGCGCTCGGGGAGGCAGACGTAGTCGGCGGCGGAGGCGATGCCGGTGTAAAGGGCTACCCAGCCGGCATGCCGGCCCATTACCTCCATCACCATCACGCGGTGGTGGCTGTTGCCGGTGTCCAGCAGGGACTGCGCCGCGTCCATCGCGCGGGTTACGGAAGTGTCGAAGCCGAAGGTATAGTCGGTGACGTTCAGGTCGTTGTCCATGGTCTTGGGCACGCCCACCACGTTAAGTTTGTGGTCCCGGTAAAGTTTGGTCGCCACGCCCAGCGTGTCGTCGCCGCCCATCGCCACCAGGGCGTGCAGGCCGAGTTTCTTGAAAGTCGCCAGACATTTCTCCACGGCGCCTTCGGTCTTGTAGGGGTTGGTGCGGGAGGTGCCGAGCATGGTGCCGCCCTTGGAGATGATATACTCGACTATGTTCCTGTCGAGCGGGATGGTAGTGCCTTCCACGAGGCCCCGCCAGCCGTCGGTGATGCCCACGCATTCGTAGCCGTACTTCTCGGCGCCGTAAACGCAGCCGCGGATGGCCGGGTTAAGGCCGGGGCAATCCCCCCCGCCAGTCAAGATCCCTATTTTCTTTTTCATATTTTATCCTCTTAAATCCGGCTTCTTTTCCTCTGCCTGTAACTTTCGCCTAAAAACTGGTGTTATAGCGCATCTGCACGATACGCTCCGCCTTGCGGAGCGTCCCGTTACTGAACTTGCCGTCGCGGCCTATTTCGCGCACGCCCATATCCAGCTGGAAATAGGGCGTGATGTAGACGCGCGTGCCGGCGTTCAGGCGCGACGGGTCGTCCTGGTGGAACAGGTTGTCGTACTCAACTATAAAAGCCACCTTATCCTCCAGCGTATAGTCAATGCCGAGGAAGCCGAAAAAATAATTATTGTCGAAATCCGGGATGTTAAAGCCGCCGTGGAGTACCAGGCCGGGCACGCCGATCTCTTTGGTGCCCACCAGATAAAGACCCTTGCCCTTCTCCAGATATTTTTTAGCGCCCGCGTCGTAGTAGTAGCCCTGCCCGTCGTAACCTACAGCCGCGGCAGGCACATAATAACCGCCGTCAAAAAAGCGGAACTTGACCTGGATCTCCGGCTTGCGCATTTTTATCCCGGAATCGGAACCGATCAGCTTGTCCACAGTCATGGCCGCGCCCAGGTTCAGGCGCTCCAGCACTCCGAAATTGAGCCCGCCCAGAACCCCGCCGCCGGAATAGAACCGTGTTTTGACCATGAAGCCGTAGTAGTCAAGTATGCCCGCGGTGGGGATATCCAGCATTTCCACGTCGGGCAATACCACGGCCTCGTCTTTATCCTTGTCTTTGGCGTTAACCGCGGGCACAGAAACCAGCAGCAGCAGGGCCAGGATTGCGTTAGTTTTTTTCATTTTATCTTCCTCTAATATGCCTAGAACGATTTTAATAAATTTTCAGGAACTTAGCGCGGTCTTTATTTTAGCCTCGAGGTCGTCCAGTGAAAAAGGCTTCTGGATGGCGTCCGTGGCGCCGGAGAGCAGGGCTATACCCTTTTCACTGGCCACGTCGCGCGAGGTCATTATTATTATTTTCGGGGCCTCGGCTCCTAAGCGGGAGGAGACCTCGCTGGCCACGTGGTAGCCGTCGATATACGGCATCATAACGTCCAGCAGCACCAGGTCGAATTTCCCGGCCTCCGCGGCCTGCAGCGCGTCTTTGCCGTTGACTTTGGCCGTTACGTCGTAACCCGCCCGCTTGAAATACGACTCAAGCAGATCTATTATGTCGGGGTCGTCGTCCGCTATTAAAATCCGCTTTCCACTTTCCATGTTTTTTCCCCCAGCAGTCTTTCCAGTTCGTGCAGCAACGGCTCGGCCAGTTCAACCCTCTCGGTCGTCTCTATCATATAAATCCCGCGCCCCTTGGCGTTGATCTGGAAATAGACCGGGCATTCGCCCTGGCTTTTCCCCAGCGCGGAACGCAAAGAAACAAGCTGTTTCTCGTCAAACAGCACGCCTTCCGGCAGGTTCAGGACCAAGCCCCTGGCGCATTTATTCATAGCTTCAAAAAGACCGTGGACCTCTTCGGCTATAAGCTCGAAATTCTGCTCGCCAAAATCAGACTTCTGCACCTTGCCGGTAACCACCACCACTTTATTAACGCCAAGCTGCGGCCCGAACATTTTATATTTCTTAGGAAAAAGACAGATCCCGACGCTGCCCGTCAGGTCCTCGACCTCGAACTTGGCCATCGCCTCGCCGGTCCTCTTGGTCTGCATGTTCTTAAGCTGAGTAACAATGCCGGCCACGCGAACCATGGCGCCTTCCTCAAAGCCGCCGGCAAGCAATTTGTCCACCTGGGCGTTCGCCACCATGCCGAGGTGGCGCCGGTAGCTGTTCAGGGGGTGGCCGGAAAAATAAAACCCGAGAACTTCATGCTCGTTTTTCAGGAGCGAGTGCTCGCTCATGACGGGCGCGGCTTTCTTTTCCTCTCCGAACAGCATGGACTGGTTACAGTCGCGGCTTCCTTTGCTGCCGCAGAAAAGTTCCACGGCCTCCATGGCCTTGGTGCGGGAGATCTCGGGTTTGGGAGCGGGGTAGAAGCAGTCGAACGCACCGCCCTTGGCCATGGATTCTATCACGCGTTTATTGAGCTGTTTTGAATCCGCCCTGAGGGTAAATTCCTCAAAAGAGCGGAAAGGCCCGTTCTTGGCGCGCTCTGCCACAAGGGTTTCCACCACGCCCTCGCCCACGTTCTTCACGGCGGTCAGCGCGAAACGTATGGAAGGCCTGCCCTGCAGGTTTTCTATCGAGAACTTCACGCAAGAATGGTTCACGCTGGGCCCCAGTATGCCGATATCCATGTCCTGGGCTTCTCCTACGTAGGTTACCAGCTTGTTTTCCTTATCTTCGGAGTTCACGGCGCTCTTGCCGATCTCGCTGGTGAGCAGCGCGGCCATGTACTCCACCGGGTAGTTGGCCTTAAGCCAGGCGGTGTGGTAAGCCACCAGGGCGTAGGCCACGGAGTGCGACTTATTGAAGCCATAGCCGGCGAACTTGGCCATATCGTCGAAGATTTTGCTGGAGAGCTTGGTGGAGACGTCGTTGAATTTTTTAGCCTGCTCTATAAACTTGACGCGCATCTTTTCCATGACTTCAAGCTTCTTCTTGCCCATGGCCTTGCGGAAGTCGTCGGCCTCGGACGGGGTGAACCTGGCGAGGCTCTTTGAAATTTCCATCACCTGTTCCTGGTACACCATAGTGCCGTAGGTATCCTTCAGGATGGGTTCCAGCAGCGGGTGGTCGTACGTGATCTTCTTGCGGCCGTGCTTGCGGTCCACGAACATCTCCAGCATGCCGCTCTCTATGGGACCGGGGCGGTACAAAGCTACCAGGGCCGCTATATCGCTGAAAGCCGTGGGCTTCAGCCCCTTCACCAGCTTCTTCATGCCCTCGCTTTCCAGCTGGAACACGCCGGTAGTGCGGCCTTCGCACAGCAGGTCGAAGGTTTTATTGTCGTCCATCGGCACGGAGTAAATGTCGAAATCCTCCTTGGCGGGCAGTTTCCGGATGAACCCGGAGGCGGTCTCAATAATGTTGAGGGTGCGAAGTCCCAGGAAGTCCACCTTGAGCATGCCGAGGGTGCCGAGGATATTGCCGTCGTACTGCGTGGTGATGACGCCCTTGTTGTTGCGGTTGGCCAGCGGCACATAGTCGGTAATGTCGTCCTTGGAGATGACGACGCCGGCGGCGTGCACCCCGGTCTGGCGGCGCAGGCCCTCCACCTTGAGGGCGATGTCGAACATTTTCTTCAGGCGGGGGTCGCGCTGGTATTCTTGAAGCTCTTTGACTTCGTTCAGGGCCTTGTAAAGCGTGGTGCCCAGGTCGGAGGGCACCAGCTTGGCGATGGCGTTGACCTCGGCCAGGGGAATGTTCATCACGCGGCCCACGTCGCGGATGGCGCTCTTGGCCTTGATGGTACCGTAGGTGATGATGTTGGCCACGCGCGCGGCGCCGTACTTCTCGCGCACGTACTGCACCACCTTCTCGCGGCCGTCGTCGGAGAAGTCGATATCGAGGTCGGGCATGCTTTTGCGGCCCGGGTTCAGGAAGCGTTCGAACAGGAGCGAGTTGGGCAGCGGGTCCACGCGGGTGATGTCGAGGGTATAGGCGACGAGAGAGCCGGCGCCGGAACCGCGGCCGGGACCTACGGGCACGCCGATGCCGCGGCCGTGCTGTATAAAATCCCTGACTATGAGGAAGTAGCTGGAAAAGCCCATTTTTTTTATGGTATCCAGCTCGAATTCGAGGCGCTTGCGGTAATCGTCGCCGGCGTTGGGGACTTTCTTTTTAAGGCCCTCGCTGCAGAGGTCTTTCAGGTAATAATAATCTCCGTCGCCTTCGGGGTGCGCGTCCTTGTACTCGGCCGGAATATCGAAGGCGGGCAGGTGGAGCTTGCTGGTGTCTATCTTTATGTTGCACTTCTCGGCTATTACGAGGGTGTTCTTGATGGACTCGGGGGTATGGGAGAAGAGTTTGATCATCTCCTCGGGGGATTTGTAATAGAGTTCATGCGTGGTCATGCGCATGCGGTTGGGGTCGTCGAGGAGGGCCCCGGTGGAGATGCAGAGGTGGGCTTCGTGGGCTTCCCAGTCTTCTTTTTTCTGGTAATGGCAGTCGTTGGTGGCTACCAGCGGGATGCCGGTGCGCTTTGCAACCTCTATAAGGCCGGCCATGGCGGCGGTTTCCTCGGGAATGGTGTGGTCCATCAGCTCCAGGTAATAGTTGCCCTTGCCGAGGATATCCTGGTAATCCATAGCTATTTTCTGGGCTTCGTCGAGGCGGCCTTCGGCGCAGGCGCGGGCTATGTGGGATTTGAGGCAGCCGGACAGGCAGACCAGCCCGTCGGAGTGCTGGGCGAGGCTTTCCGAGTCTATGCGGGGATCGTGATAGAAGCCTTCCAGGAAGGAGTTGGAGACCAGCTTCATGAGGTGGCGGTAGCCGACGTCGTTCCTTGCGAGGACGGTCATGTGGCCGTTGTCGCGGCGGCTGGTGGTTTTGTCGCGGTCCTTGCGGGAGCCCTTGGCTACGTAGCATTCGCAGCCTATGATGGGCTTGAGGCCGGCGGCGTTGGCCATGAAGTAGAAGTCCATGGCGCCGTACATGTTGCCGTGGTCGGTGATGGCGAGGGCGTTGCCGGGGTGGGCGGCGAGGCCTTTGAGGAACTCGGAGGGGCCGCCGTGGCCGTCGCTGATGCGCAGCATGCCGTCGAGCAGCGAGTACTCGGAATGGTTATGAAGATGTATAAAGCCCGGTTGCATTAATAAAAAGAAAGTGTCCCGCGGTAAAATAACCCCGCTGATTTAATTATATAAATAAATAAAGGCTCCAAGGGTGTTTCCGGGGGCAAAATGGCCGAAAAGCCGGAAAACGGCCGCGGTTTCGGGCGGGAACCGCGGGCTTGTTCCCAACGCAGCTTTATCCGGATCTGCATGCACGCGCAGCTGTTCTCGGGCCGTGTGTAAGTATTACAATGTTAACAACATGGCAAGAGCGGCCGCATGAAATCCCTGTTAAAGACCTGTAAACGTCTCGCCGCGTCCCGGCAGCTCCGCGCGGCGGTCCCGCTGCTGCTGGCAGGGACCTTCTGCTTTTTTAATATTTGGCTGCCGTTCAGGTCCGGCCTGGCGGATGTGAACTTCACGAGGATAAATTACGGCAGTTCGCTTTTAGCCGGTCTGCTTAACAACAACATCACCTGGATGATGCCGCTCTTTGAAACCATATTTTATTTTACCCTTAATTTCCTGACCAGCCCGGTCCTGCTGGCCGTTATTCTAAGCATCGCCGGGTACCTGCTTGTTTTCTGCGGAGGTTATCTGCTGCGTGGCTACAGGGCGGGGATTGCCGCTCTTTTGGGAACGGGGGCGCTTGAGGCCGTTGGCACGCTGCCCTACGACGACGAGCAGTCTTTTTACACTTTTTCCCTTTTGCTGGTTCTGGCGCTGCTTATTTTAAAGAGGCGTGACAACACGCTTAAGAACAGCGTTCTCTGCGGCCTGGCGCTCGGCGCGTCCATGCTGGTGCGTACCCCCCTGGTCCTGTTCCCGCCTGTGCTCGTGCTCCTGGACTGGTACTGCAGCCGCAAGGACTTAAGAGCTTTTCTTCCGCGCTCGCTGGCCCTGCTGGCGGCTTCCTATGTTCTGCTCCTCCCCTGGGGATTTTTAAATTATTCCATTTCAGGCAGATTCTCGCTTATTGACGACCGCAAAGCCGCCTGCAACCTTATCACCAGCGCAAAAGGGAGTATTTACACCATGGAGGGAGACTGCCGCAAACTTGCGGGGCTTGGGGCGGACGACAGCGCTTCCGGCTTTTTCGCGCGTGAAATAGCGGCGCATCCCGGCCAATACGCGCTGACCGTGTTAAAAAGACTCTGGCATATTTTTTTGTTTTATCCTTTCCTGTTCGGACTTTTTCTTATCGCCCTGGCGCTGTACCGCGAACGGGATAAAGCGCTTATTTTCGGCATGCCGGTTTATTTCATCCTGGTCCATTCGGCTCTTTCCGTTGAGATCCGTTACTTTTACCCGATGACGTACGTGCTGCTGCCGCTGATAATCGCGGGCCTTTGGCCTGCGCGCGCCGGCAAAGGGGCTCCCGGGCCCGGCGGAGACGCGGAGCGAATCATTTACATGTCGTTTTGGTTTTATCTTTGCGCGGTTTTATGCGTGGAAGCGCTTATAGCCGCCTACCCTTACAGGGTCGCGCGCCACATTAACGACCGGGGATATTTGATGAGCGTGATCGCCCGGTTTCCCAATGACCGGGTCTTGCAGGATATGAAATGCAGGATGTACTGGCTAAAGGGCGACGACGACGGATACTATAACTGCCTCGGTTCCTGCGTTAAGAAGTCCGGGGACGCCACCCTTGCCTACTTCCTAGCCGCGCAAGCGTCCGCCGCGCCTTCCGCGCTGCCTGTCCCGGCCGGGAGAAAAATGGAATGTCTTATTCTCAGGATGCTGCGCGAGTTCGAACTTGGGGACCGTACCGCGGCCATGGTTTCTTTCAGACTGGCCTACTCCGAATTTGAGACATCGCACAATATGCTGCGCGGGGAGCCCTACCAGAGAGACCGGGAAATAGCGCGGCAGATAAGGGGCGACTCCGATATGTTCTGGGACTATTATGTATACGCCCTGCTGCTGATGCATACTCCGCAAAGCGCGGCGCGTGTCTTATCCGGGCTTAAGACGAGCATAATACTCCCCGAGCGCCTGAAGCTCAGCCTGCTGGAAGACGTGCTTTCACTGGGAACCGCGGGGGAACGCATGCTGCGCAAACGGACGGCTTCGGACATGGCCGGCCTGCCCCCGGGAGACCTGTCTCTTTCATGGAGAAGGGATTCGGCGGATTCAAAAAAACTTTCCGACGAAGCGGTAAAAAAAATAGCTTCAGGGAACATGAGGGCGGCGGAGAAAATACTGCTCAAAGCGGCCGACAGCGACCCCGCCAACCCCGAAGTGTTCATGAACCTGTGCTTTATCCGGCTGAAAGAGAACAGGAGGGAGAAAGCCCTTGAAGCCTGCCGGGCCGCCGCTTACGCCGTTTATTTTAACCCGGAGAACCAGATAGCGGACCTGGAAACGCTCGCCGGCGAAGCTTCATTGACCAGCTGGGGGATTTTAAAAGCGTCCGGCAGGACATCAGAGGCGGCAAAAACCCTGCGCCGGGCCGCCGCAAACGCGCCCCGGCCGGGCCTTCCCGGAGCCGGGGGGCGCTGAACGAAGCGGACTAAAGATCCCGCGCAAAACATATTCGTCTTATTTCTTTTGTATGATAGCGTAAACGCCGGTTTTAAGCTAGGGAAACCATA
>JAVHRY010000103.1:27319-33268 GCA_036171915.1 Elusimicrobiales bacterium
CCATATGAAATTTGAAAAATACCTGGGGAACTCCCGCTGTTCCGACCTGCAGATCAACGACTTGATAGCCCTGCTTGCCGGGGTAAAAACCGTTATTTACCTGAGCGCCAGCAGCAGGGAGAACCACGAGCACCTCGACCAGCTATGCGCCGACCTGAAGCTGAAGAAAGTGATCCTGGAGGACAGGAAGAACGTACTCGGGCAGCCTGTCGTAGATTTGCTGATAGGGACAAACGTTAAAAAACTCGGGCTCGCGAAAATAGCGTATAAGAATGTCTGCTCTTTTGAATGGGGCGTGGCTCTGGATTATCCGGAATGCTGCGTCCGGCAATACCTCAACTGGAGAGCGGATTTCACAAAAAAAGACCTGGTTAAACACATCTCCGAGCATTCCCCGAAGGGGGAGCTGTTCCCGTTCTGGACGAATAACGTCTTTAATTATTTCTCCCGCCTGAACCTCCGCGACGGTGAGGCGGCGCAGAAAAACGATGCCGGGAACTACAGGGCTTTTATGGCGCTGAACCAGGGTCTTGACCGGGAAGCTATAATAACCTGGCATCCGTGTTCATATTTATGTCCCAAGTCGGTACAAAAAGGGAAACAGATGTTTGAATTTATGGTTGAATACCTGCCGCAAACGGCCGCCTACAGGCAGGAAATGCTGTCCAGACCGATCATCTTCTGGGATAAATTTTTATACGCGCCCCTGAACGGGAAATGCCGTAAAAGCGGCGCCGGGTTTGAAGTAAATTATCAAGGTCTTGGCCTACCGAAATCATTGATAAGCGCACACAGCCAGAAAGCGCTTAAAGGGCCGGCTACTCTGCATATAGACGCGGCGGGGCTTATAACCGGCCAGCCAAAACCGTCGCTGCCCGGGAAGTATATTTTTCTGCCATTCGCCGCCTGAAACCGTAACCCGGAGAGCAAGACGGGAACGGCACAAACGTTTAGTTTAAAAAATATGTTTTAAAACAGCGTAAACGCGCAATTGCGGGCGGGCCTTACGGATAACATATGGACAAAACAGAGCTTGTGATTTGTTCAATCGGACTAAAAAAAGAGCATATAACTCTGGAAACCATGGCGGCTTTGAAGAATTGCCGTTCTATTTACACCTGCATCTCCGACCATAAACTGAACAGGTTCCTGTCAGGTTTCTGCCAGGACATAATAACAGACAAAGCCGGAACCCCTGAAAAGACCGCGCAAGCGGCCCTCAAACAGCTGAAGAAAACGTCCCCTATGGCTTTTCTTACCTACGGGAACCCTTTCTTTTTAAGCATGCCGGCCTACCTGCTTTGGAAAAAGGCCTCCGTTCTGGGCGTAAAGATCAGGACGCTGGAAGGGATCTCCTCAATAGACGCGCTTTTCAACCTGCTGCGGCTTTCCGGGGAAGACCTCCGCGACGTCCGCCTTGTGAACGTCGGGGGCTATAAAACCCGGAGGCTGCTGCGCACCGACGCGGACACTTTGTATTTTATGGTAGGCTGGCTGGCGGAGAAGGGGCGCGGGCTTAACCTTAAGAAGTTCCTTGCCGACCTGGGCCGGGTATATCCGCCGGGCTTCCCGGCCGCCCTTGTAAACTGCCCGGACTCACGCCTGCGGTCCGGCAGAGTTGTGGAGACAACCGTGGGCAAGCTGGGCAAGGCGCTAAGATCTTCCGACCAGGCCACCACGCTGTTTATCAGAAAACTGGAGGGCCGCCCCGCCGTATAACCCGGAGAGAGGTTACGGCGGGGCCAGTCTGTGACCGGGGCTTTTTGGGGCCGCCGCCGGCAAGTTCCTCCGCGACCGCGGACACAAAAATTCATATACTTACATCTGCCATGGAAATAATTAATTTCGCGCTGATGAGCGCAGGCTCCCTTTTCGCCATAATCAATCCGCTGGCCGCGGTACCTACTTTTTTCGCCATGACGCCGGAGAACACCGAGTCTGAGCGCCTGAGGATGGCCCGAACCGCCTGCTTCACCGCCACCGGGGTGCTGATGCTGTTCGCGGCCACCGGCAACGCGCTGTTTTCCGTTTTCGGCATAACCATAGCCGCCTTCCAGATGGCCGGAGGGCTGGTGCTGCTGCTCGTGGCGCTGGACAGCCTGCGCGCGAAACGCTCAGAAGTGCAGGAGACCGCGGAGGAGCGGGACGCGGGAACGGCCAAGGCCGACGTCTCCATAACCCCGCTGGCGATACCGATGCTCTCCGGGCCCGGCGCCATAACCACGGCCATCCTGCTGGAATCAAAAGCTAAAAATATTGTTTACCACGGGTTGCTCTTCGCGCTTTTCGCGCTGGTGGGGCTGGCGAGCTATTTGATTTTCAGGGTGGCCATAAAAAAAGCCTCGAAAATAAATCCCATAGCCATGAATATCACCACCCGCCTTATGGGCCTGATCCTCGCCGCCACGGCGGCACAGTTCATTATAGACGGCGTAAAGAAAGCTTTCTTCCATTAAACAGCGGACGGTAAACAGTCCCCAAGGGCCGCCTGCCGTTAACGGTTCGGGATGTTCTTCTTTTACAGCAGCGCGCCGAGCGCCCGGCGGAACTCCTCGGCGCTGCGGAAGCGCCCCTCAGGTTCCGGGGCGAGACATTTTGACACCACCTCGTCCACGCCGGGAGGCAGGCCCGGCAGGATGTCGGAAAGCGCCTGGTAGGCTTTGTGGTTTTTTTGATAGTGAAAATCCGGCCCCTGAAAAGGCAGCACCCCGCTTAACGCCTCATAGAGGCAGACCCCCAAAGAATATATATCCGACTCCACCGAAGAAGCCCCCAGGTCCTGCTCCGGAGCCATGTAGGCGGGGGAACCCACCACTTCCTTGTTAGATAAACGGGCCATCGATTCCTGAGCGTGCCTGGCCAGGCCGAAATCCATAACCTTTATGCTTCCTTCGGAAGAGAGCATTATATTGGAAAGTTTAAGGTCCCGGTGCACCACGCCCTTTGAATGAGCGTAAGCCAGGGCGCCGGCGGTCTCTCCGAACATGGCGGCCGCCGTTTCAAAAGGCATGCGCGCCTGCTCGTCCAGCACCTTGTCCAGCGTAACCCCGTCCACGTACTCGAAAACGAGGTAAATATTATCTTCTTCCTCGAAAATAGTGTAAATTTCAATAATATTAGGGTGGCGCAGCAGAGCCACGGTGCGGGCTTCTTCCAGGAAGCGTTGTTTCTCGCGCTCGTTGATCTTTATTTCTTCGCCCATCCGCTTTATAGCCACCTTGCGCCCCAGCGACTGGTCGGTGGCTTCGTAAACCACGCCCATGGCGCCTTCCCCCAGCTTGCGCTCGATCTTGTATTTTCCGGTGGCTACGCCCTCATAAAAAATGGAAGGGGCCAGCACGTCGGGGTGCGTAGCGCGGGCCTCAACCCCGTCTTCCCCGCGCCGCGACGAGAAGATATGTATCAGCCCCATAGCCACAAGGCCGCCGCCGGTGACGGTAAAGAGCAGCGTCATAAGGAAGCGGTTAAACGGGCTATGCCTTCTACGAGCCGGGGCCTCCCCTCCGCCCACGGCCGCGGCCGCCCTCATTCCCGCCGCGCCGGCCGCGAAACCCGGCACCTGCGCCCCGTATTGGGCCACAGCGTCCTGGTAGCGGCTTGAGTAAGCGCCGCTAAGGGCCGCGGCCTGCTTGAAATCGTCCAGCATTTTCCGGTAGTCGCCCTGCTTTTCATAGGCCAGCGCCCTGTTAAACCAGGCGTCGGCGAACCCGGGGTTAATGCCTATAGCCCGGCTGGCGTCGGCCTGGGCCTCCCTGGCCTGGCCTTTGCGGTTAAGCGACCAGGAACGCATATTATAAGCCTGCAGGTTGGCCGGGGCTTTCTCTATTACAAAACCGGCGTCGCGCACCGAGTCATCATAACGGCCCAGAAAATTATAAGCGTTGGCCCGCTCAAGATAGGCTTCATAATTGGCGGGGTCTTTCTCTATCGCCAGCGAGGCGTAGTGCTGGGCGCTTTCATAATCTCCCAGCCTGTTCTTGGCCAGAGCGGTTTTAAGATAGGCCCTTGATCTTGAAAAATCCGGAGCCGAAAGGCCGGCCCCGCCGCCCGCGGCCCCGCCGCCCGCGTCCGTCCCGCCCCTCACCGCGTCGGGGGCGTCTTCCGAAATCCCCAGCGCCCGCTTGATCTCGGCCACCGAGGAGATAGACTTCAGCGTTGTCACCGGTTTGCGGCTTTCAAGCAGGGCCGCCAAAACGCTCGCCGACTCGTCCTGCGGGTCCATGGCCATGGCCTTTTGAATATCCTCGATGGCCCCCTTGCGGTCCTCCAGGGAAGCCCTGGCCAGGGCGCGGGCCTTGTAGGCGTCTGAGTTTTTGGAATCAAGCGCTATGGCGTCGGTGGCGGTGGTTTCCGCCTTTTTATAATCGTGGGCTTCGTTGTAATAGGAAGCCGCGGCGGTCTGCACGGAGGGGTTGTCGGGGTAGGCGGCCCGGGTTTCGTCTATGGCGGCGGCGGTTTTTTCTTTGTCGCCGGAATTGGCGGTTATCCTCACGTCGACCAGGGCTTCAACCGGGTCCCTCCTTTCATGCATGCGGCGGGCTGGAGGAGGCCCGGATCTTTCCCGCGCCTGTATGGTGGGGATGCCAAAAGCCCCCAGTTCTGAAGTAATGCCGGCATATCTTTTCTGGTCCAGGCCCGTGGACGAAGCCGCGCGGTCCAGGGAGGTCAGGAGCTCTACTATTTTGCCGCAGTGAGTGCGGCGGAAAGTTTCAACTTCTCCCTGGGGCAACCCGGAAAGTATGCGCAGCAGCGCCTCCGCCGAAACATCCGGGCGGTCAGCCGTGTTATTCCTGAAAATGGAAAGGTCGTCGCCCGCAGGAGGCCGGCCCTGCGGACCGGCGGGATCAACCTGCACCTTTTCAGCATCGGGAGCTAGTTCAATGGCGCTTACAACTCCGATGCCGCCGCCATCGCAGTAAACCGGAGGAGTACATAAGCCGGCCCAGCCCAGCAGGGGAAACAAAACCAAAGCAGAAAGTGTCTTCCTCATAAAGTCGCCGGTAAAAGGAAACTCTTATCTGTAATCTATGTAATAGGATAAGGGGCCTCCGGTCTTTTGTCAAGGGCCGGGAGACCTATATCGTGAGCCTATTCCCGTAAGACCTACCCTTTGCTGGGCCTTTACTCCCTTGTGGTTTTTTAATGAAGAGCTAAACTATGAGTATGAAAACCATTAAGACAACCATAACCCTTGCAGCGCTGCTTTCAACTTTTACCCCCTTCCTTTCGGCGCAGGCCGCAACATCCCAGGAAAAAGACTATTTTTCAGTGGCGGGCGAAGCCGTCACGCTTACGGCCGTAGAGCCCGGCAAGGACGCCGCTGCCACTCCCCCTCTTTTAACCCTGTCCAGCGCGCAAGTGACCAAAGGCGCTGCGGACGGCGGCATAGTTAACGCCGGCCTGGCCGCCTGGAGCGTGATAACCAGCGGGGCGCCCAGCGGCACCTACGCCTCGGCCTACGCCAGCGCTATCCCCGGGTTCTCTTTCAACTGGGGCAACATAACCGGCTGGAAGGGGCCTGAAGAAATGGTTTACCAGTATAAGGTCACCAACCTGATGGGGATAGACGTAATAGACGTTAAATACAAAATTTCATTTTTCTACGGCGGCACCGAGGACTATAGCGGCAAGTCCGTCCGCCTTGACAACTATGTATCGCAGGCCACCGGCCAGGAGGCCAGGAAGGAAGCCGAAATACATGGCCGCTATATCACAAACTTCACCGTACAGCCGGTGAGCGTCAACGTGAAATGGGGCTGGAAATACGATCTGGCGGTAAGGATGTCGGACCCGATGAATATAGGGACCAAGATTAACCCCGTGGCCGCCCTGCAGGCCTCCCTGAACTGGATACGCTCAACGCCTTTCTCCACCAACGGCGGCACGCTCACCTATAACGTGGACGGGCTGGGGAACTTTAAAGACCTGAACGGCGGGGAAAAATCCGTA
>JAVHRY010000104.1:0-9201 GCA_036171915.1 Elusimicrobiales bacterium
CGAAGATACTCGGAACTTCTCCCGAAGTTCTGTGCCGCCTCCTGGCGGAGTTCCGCAAGAAAGGCTGGTTAGCCGTCTCCGGCCGCGAAGTCGCGGTTAAAGACAAAGCCAGGCTGGAGCAGGTCTCCCGGAGATAGTTCCTCGAAAAGCCGGGTTGGTTGTATAAGGACATATGGCTATAACATACAGGGCCCGGGCTATCCTTTTAGTCCTATTGTCTGCGGCAGCTTTCTGCGGCTGCAGGGACTCCGGTAAAATTAAAAAAGTACAACTGAGAGCCGCGCCGGGTTCGGCGGAGGCGGGCGCGGGAGTTCAGGAAGAGAAACCGCTCAGGATCTGCGTCGCCTCTATCCTTTCTCCTGAATCCTCGTTCATGACCTACGGGGAACTCGCCCGGTACCTGGGAAAAAGGCTGGACTTTCCGGTTAAGGTCATCTTTAAGAAAAATTACGCCGCTGCGAACGACTCGCTTAAGAATTCCGAATCCGACGTGGCCTTTCTCTGCACCGGCGGTTACCTCGCCGCCAGGGAAACGTCCAGTCCGGAGATCCTCGCCGTGCCCGTGGTGGGCGGGAAGATGGTGTATAATTCGGTCATTGTGGCGCGCAAGGGCGGCCCCGAGCGCGGCCTCGCGGACCTGAAAGGGAAGGTGTTCGCCTTCTCGGACGTGTTTTTCCTGACTGGAAGGATGTACGTGCAGGGCAGGCTGGCGGACCTGAAACAGACTTCCGGTTTTTTCGGCGGTACGGTTTTTACAGGCAGCCATGATAATTCCATAAAAGCCGTCGCGGAAAATCTCGCGGACGCGGCCTGCGTCAACAGCCTGGTCTACCAGGTACTGCTGGGGCGGGGCGACCAATATGCGGAGAAATTAAAGGTCCTTGAAACGTCGCCTTCCTTCGGCAATCCTCCCGTGGTAGTCAGGGAAGGCCTTCCGCCGGAGATCAAAATAAAATTACGGGCGGTATTCCTGGGTATGAACAAGGACGAGGAAGGACGGCGCGTTCTTAAGGCGATCTCCGTAGATCGGTTTTCAGAGCCCGCTCCGGGGCTTTATTCCTCCGCTGAAAAACTATACGCAAAGGCGGCCGGAGCGGATCTCCGCAAATGAACTATAAGGCCGGCGCTTTCTCCGGGAAAAACGGACGTCCGCCCGGTCCCGGAGTCTGCGCCCGCGTCTTGAACAGGATCACGGGGGTATCCCTGTTCATAAAAGTGATGGGCATAGCGCTGTCGCTCATAGTGCTGTTCGGCGCGGAAACGATCTTCGAAGCCCGGGCGCTGATGAAGGATTCGCTTGAAAAGGAGGCGCACGGGCACAGCCACATTCTGGCCCGGCAGCTTCAAAACAGCCTGGTAGACCGGCTTATTACGGGAGACCTGGTCACGGTTTACGGGCTGCTGAAAGGAGTCGAGGAGATAAACCCCGGCATTAAGTACCTTTTTATCCTGGATCCGCAAAAACGCGTTCTGGTAGCCACTCCGGAGTTCCCGCTGTCCCAGGGTATGATCAAAGCCAACGAGGTTAATGCCGACGGCTCCCTGAGTGAGGAATTGCTTGAAACTGAATTCGGGATCATAAGCGACCTGGCCGCCCCGATAATGGGGGGCAGGCTTGGGACGCTCAGGATAGGGATCTCGCATGAACCTGTCAGGCAGGCGGTGAACTCTATGACCGCCAGGCTGCTCCTCTCCTTCCTTTTGGCGGCGCTGCTCGGGATCGGGGGCTCTTACCTGCTCGCTTACTTTCTTAATAAGCCGATCAATAGTCTTATAAAAGGCATCGACCAGGTGGAAAAGGGCGACCTCGAGGTCAGGGTCCGGCCCTGGTTCAGCGACGAGATCGGCAAGCTGACCGACGCTTTCAACAATATGGCCGAAGTTCTGGGACGTGAAAAAAACCTTAAAACTGAACTCATGCGCAAGCTGATAACAAGCCAGGAGGAGGAGCGCCAGAGAATTTCGAGGGAATTACACGATAAAACAAGCCAGTCCCTTACTTCCATAAAGATAGGGCTTAAGGTTCTGGAAACGCAGGCTTTGCCGCGCGAGGCTCTGTTGAAGTTCGATGAATTCAGGGCTCTGCTGAACAGCTCCCTCGATGAGATGCACGAGCTGGCCGTAGAACTGCGCCCGCCCTCCCTGGGGGACCTCGGGCTGCCGCAGGTCGTTAAAGAACTCGGCGAAGATTTCCAGAAGGCCTTCTCCATAGAGGTTAAATGCTTTGTCGAAGACCATTTTAAAACCAACAGGCTCGAGCCCGCGCTTGAAATAGGGCTGTACCGGATCATCCAGGAGGCTTTTTCCAATATAGAAAAGCATTCCGGCGCCGACTCCGTGGAGGTCGGTTTCGCTAAAACCGGGGAAGCCGTGTTGTTGACCATCAGCGACAATGGCCGTGGCTTTTGTCCGGCCCAGGTCATGGCCAAACCGGGCAGAAAACCGATCGGCTTGTTCGGGATGAAGGAGCGGGCCGAGCTCCTCGGCGGCAGGTTCAGCATCGCCGCCGGGAACGGGGGGGGTACGCGGATAACCGTCTCGCTGCCTCTGGCCGCCGTATAGCGGCGGCACGGGAAAATCAATGAAAACCATTAATGTTCTTATCGCCGACGATCACGCTATCCTGCGGTCCGGCCTTAAAATGCTGATAAGCAGCGCCGGCGGGATAGAGGTGGCCGGGGAGGCCGCCACCGGGCGCGAAGCCGTGGAAAATTTTAAAAAACTTTCTCCGGACGTGGTGATCCTTGATGTCAGCCTGCCCGAACTGAGCGGCCTTGAGGCGGCCAGGGAAATAAAGAAAATAGATCCGGGGGCGAAAATACTCATCCTTACCATGCATGATAACGCCAACTACGTGCGCGAGTTCATCCGCATAGGCGTCTCCGGTTATATAGTAAAAAAGTCGGCCGACAGCGAATTGATAAGCGCCATCCGGGCCATAGACCGCGGGGATATGTTCATCGACCCTTCGCTGACCAAAGCCCTGCTGGCCGAAGCGCCGGAACGGGGGAAGAAAGACCTGAGCCTCAGGGAGGAAGAGGTCCTGCGCCTGCTCGTAAAAGGCTACCTGGGCAAGGAGATCGCCGCGCGCCTGGACATAAGCGTGAAAACCGTGGAGACCTACCGCGCCCGCATCTCCGAGAAACTGGGGATCTCCGGCCGCGCGGAGCTCCTGCAGTACGCGATCAAGAACGGTTTATTCAGCGCGGACCCCGAATGACGCCCGGCCTAAAGTTTTCAGCCCCCTGTTCGTGTAAGTAAAATCCCTACACAATATTCTTTTTTTCCCGACTATCGGGTCCGGCCGGGTTTTGCTAAATTTATACTAGTCGTGCCGGATAACTGCTTAATGTTCTTGCTTTATTCAAAGGCCCGGAATCAGAACGGACTAGTTTTTTAGACGATAAACAGAGCGGCGCGGAAAATTACGGAGGTCAAATGAAACTTGGAAAATTCAGTTGGATAGCGGCGGCCCTGGCGGCCCTCGTCCTCCCTTTCAGCGCGGCTTCGGCGCAGGAGACCGCGACCCCGGTGGGATCCGAGACCTGCATAGCCTGTCATTCCGACCAGGCCGCGAGCTTCAATAGCTCGGCGCACGGAAAGAAACTTCCGCTGGTGAAGAAACTGGCCGCCGATAAGACCTGCGAAGCCTGTCACGGCGCCGGTTCGCTGCACGCCGCCTCCGGCGATAAGACCAAGATCCTGAATCCCGCCAAAGCGACGGCGGAGAAAGCTTCCGAAGCCTGCCTGTCCTGCCACTCGGCCGACCGGAACCGGATGTTCTGGAAAGGCAGTCAGCACGCCGGCAAAGGCAACAGCTGCGTCACCTGCCATAAGGTGCACGGGAGCGACCTCCTTACAAAGAAGACCCAGAGCGACCTCTGCTTCACCTGCCACCAGGACGTGAAAGCCGACATGATGAAACGCTCCAGGCATCCCATGAAAGATCCCACGGCGAAGGACGGCGAGGGCGCGATGAAATGCTCCTCCTGCCACAACCCGCACGGCTCCCGCTCCGAGAAACTGATAGCCGCGAAGTCCGTCAACGACAAGTGCTATGAGTGCCACACCGAGAAGCAGGCCCCCATGCTCTGGGAGCACGCTCCCGTGAAGGAAGACTGCATAACCTGCCATTCGCCGCACGGTTCCTCCAATAATAAGATGCTGGCGGTGAAGCCCCCGCGCCTCTGCCAGTCCTGCCACATGCAGGGCCGGCATCAGTCCGGCACCCTGGCCTCGAACTCAATATATTCGGACGGCCGCTCCTGCCTGAACTGCCACTCAATGGTGCACGGCTCTAACCACCCCTCGGGGGCGGTCCTTCAGCGTTAAGCGAAATTTATATACCGGAGAATATATATATATGATCAAAAGAAACTTCATACTCTGCGCCGGCTTAGCCCTGTCCCTGGCCGCGACAGCCTCGGCCCAGACGGGTTCCCTCGACCTCAAGGGAGGCTTTAACTCGGTAACGGCCGGTTCCGATGAGAAATTCCAGGAATACCGCCCGATGAGCGCCGGCTTCCTGTTCTACGACCTGCGCTACGGGGACTCCTTGTCCTCGCCTTATTTCCTGGACTTCAAGCTGAAGGGCGGGGCCGGGGCCAATAGCTCTTACAGCGTAAAAGGAGGGGAGTACGGCAAATGGGACCTCGGGCTTTCATATGACCGCCTCACCCATAACTTCAATAAAGGAACCCTGCTCCTGAACGGCTCCGGCGAAGGACGGCTGACCATAGACGGCTCCGTGCAGACTTCGCTGCAGGCCGTGGAGCAGACCCGCAATGAGCGCGGCGGAGTAGCCCTTACCGATACTACGGGGGAGGACGCGCAGCAGCAGGCTATAGTAAGGAACCTGCTCGCCGCCACGGCCCCCACCAGCTTAAAGCTGGAGCGCCGGAACGCCGCCCTGGCTTTAAATCATAATATAACTCCGGAGGTCAAGACCTGGCTGAACGTGAAGAACGAGTGGCGCGAAGGCGCCCGCCTGACCGGGGTAGGCACCTACGAGCGCTATATCCAGCCCTACCCGGCCACGACCGCGCTCGGGCATCTCGAGGACCAGTTCGTGGCTACCGGAATGGAGATCGCTGAGCCCCTTAACTACCTCACCAAGACCTTCAATGCCGGCGCCGGCGTCTATAAGAAAGACTGGCTGCTGGACCTGGAGTATACCCTGACCGACTTCGATAACAGCGATAAATCGCTGATCTGGGATAATCCTTTCCGCAGCACCGATGCCACCGCCAGGAACGCCACCGACTCCGCAGGCGACAACGCCTTCGACCGCGGCCGGTTCGTGAGCGGCCTGAGGTCTCTGGCGCCTTCCAACCGGACCCACGAGCTTTCGGCTTCCGGTTCTACGGAGCTCCCTTACAATACCAGGTTCACGGGCAATGTGAGCTACGGCCTGACCACGCAGAACGATCTGCTTCTGCCTTATACCCTTAACTCCGCTATCGCGGGAGTAGGCGGCGCCCCGGCGAACATCACCAGCGCGTCCATCCTGCCCGCTTCCCGCTTCAACGGCGAGGTAAAGACTATCACCCAGAGCTTCGCGCTCACCACCAGATTCAGCGACGCTCTCGGCGCTTCGCTGAAGTACCGCTACTATGACTACGCCAACAACTCGGACAGCATCCTGTTCCCCGGCTACGCCGCTTACGGCGAATCCTACTGGCGGACGGTGAAGAACGATAAGAACGCCCCCGTGCGGAACGACACTCCTTCCTATACCCGGAAGACCACGAAGCTGGGAGTAGACTACGAGTTCTCTCATCCTCTCTCGGTGGACGCCGAGGCCTTTCTGGACACCTACGACCACAAGGAGCAGCGCGTGGCCGCCAGCAACGAGTCCGGCGCCGGGGCAGGCTTTACCTATAAGCCCGGGACTTCCTACAGGTTAAGGGGCGACTACAAGTTCGCGCACCGCACCGTGAACGGCTATAAGCCCGGCGCCACCGCGGCCAACCCCGAAGCGAAGGGCCTGGCCAATTTCAACTGGGCCGAAAGGAACCGCAACCGCGCCGATCTGCGCGCCGACGTCACCGTAGCCTCCAACCTGTCGCTCGGAGCCGACGGCCAGTATCAGAAAGACACCTATGGCGCCGGCAAAAGGTTCGGTTTTAAGAGCCAGAAGAACCTTATAGGCGGCCTTGACGCCACCTATGACCCCTCCGATAAAGTTTCCCTCACCGCCAGCTACAGCCGGGAAAACCGCAAAGGCAGCCTTAACAACGGCGCCAAAGACGACACATTTGATGTGGCGGGAACCCTGGACGATCCTTATGCTTCGGACAACTTCAACCCGTACAACTACTGGAACACGGATATCACCGAGGACGTGGATACTGTCGGCCTCGACGCCTTGCTGCGCGTCGTGCCGGAGAAGGTGGATGTGAACTTCGGTTATTCCTACTCCGACAGCCGGATGAAGTTCGACACCAGCAACCCGAACGCCGCGGCCGCTACAGCGGCGGGCCTCACTAACGGAACGGTCAAACTCTCCAACGCCGCGGCCGTCGCCTGGCCCACCGTCCTCAGCAGGCTGCATGAGCTCCGCGCCGGCTGCTCCTACAAGGTGAAGAAAGACCTGAAGGTCGGTCTGAACTACCTGTTCTCCTGGTACAAGAACAAGGACTTCGCCAATACAGGGGCCTACCTGGCCGGTCTTACCCCGGAGAACACCACCAAGTTCGTTATGACAGGGGCGACAAAGAACTCATACGAAGCGCATGCTTTTGCCGCCTATATGTCGTACAAGTTCTAAGTCTTCGCCGAGATATTCAAAAGCAAGACAGGCCTCCCTCAAGGGGGGCTTGTTTTTTTATTCTTTTAAACCGTGATGAACGGTGTGCTCCCGGCGCGGGAAGGCCCGGGCGCACATAGATGATCATCGCATTGCTTTAAATCAATATGGCGGCTGCTTTTTGTCAATAAAATGTATGCCATATATTTTGTATTCTACTGATGTTGCGTCGTGTTTTCCAAAGTGCGCAGACATTGCAGGAAAGGAGAATCGAATGAATATGATCACCAGAAAGGCCTGTGGCCCTGCCGCCATACTGGCTTTTGCAATAGGAATATTTTTTAACCCGGCGCCGGCACGCGCCGAAGCGGCCGCCAATGAGGCCTGTTCTTCTTGCCACACCGAGGCCGCCTCTTCCCATGCCAAAGGCGTACACGGAAAGCAGGATTGCTCAAAGTGCCACAGCGGCACCGAAAAGCATCTGGCCAATCCCGGCCCCGAGACCAAGCCCGCCCGGCCCGACGCGGCCGCCTGCCAGGTCTGCCATGTAAAAGACGCGAACAGGATGAACTGGGCTTTTTCCGACCATAAGAAAGCCGGTCTGGACTGCACCGCCTGCCACAGCAACCATACGCCAAAGACCGTAAAAGGCGCGGACACAGCAAAGTACAAAGACCACAGCTCCGCTTTGTGCGCTTCCTGCCATAAAGAAGTGATGGCCCGGTTTAATATGTTCTCGCACCATCCTTTAAAGGAAGGCGGGGTTTCCTGCGTGGACTGCCACGATCCCCACGCTGATAAAAAACAGGCCCTGGCCGCCAAGACGGAGACCTGCACAAAGTGCCACCAGGCGGTGCGCGGCCCCCATACTATGGAGCACCCGCCCGTTACCGAAGACTGCCTTACCTGCCACAACCCCCACGGTTCCCCGGTCAGGAAACTGCAGGTGGCCCCCCAGCCCGCGCTCTGCCTGCGCTGCCATTCCCTGGCGGACAAGAGGCACGCCGTTGGCGCCGCCGCCGGCGCGCGTATCACCGGCGCCGCGCTCAGGAACTGCACCGCCTGCCACAACGGAATACACGGCAGCGCTTTCGACCAGCATCTGCGCTACTAAAGCGCTTTCATTAAAGGAACCTTTTATCACCGGAGAAAATAAATGAAATCAAAACGCTTGTTTAAACTTTTACTGTCTATAGCCCTGTTGTCTCCTCTTGCGGCGAACGCCGCGGAGGCGGCGCCCGGGACCGGCTGGTTCAGCGGCGTCCTAACGCCTAAACTGTCCGTGTACGAGTATGCCGGCGGCGGGAATTCAAACCGCTTTCTTCAGAAGTACGATTACCAGAAAGGCTGGTCGGACCGCGGGGTCTCCGGCGCTTCCCTCGACCTGGACCTGGACCTTTCTTATTCAAACGGCAAAGATTCTTTTGCGCTTTCAAGGCGCGGTTACGGCCTTTATACCCATTCAGGGCAGGCGCGCATCGACTCGGATACTATGGGCGTTTTCTCTTTCTATTCCCAGTATCGCTCGGCTTCGGCCGGCCTGGATTACCGCAACAGGCCCGATAATGTGACCGGCGGCACGGATTCAAGCTACACCGGCACTGGGGACGGCTACCTCGCGCGGTTTAACGACGACTCGAGCGGGGCTTTACTCAGGCTGGACCGCGCTAATTACGGGGTCGGGCTGGTATCCAAATCCGGGCCGCAGCGCGCTATCCCGTCCTTTTCCGTAAAGCATGAGGGCTACCGACGTACCGGCAATACCTATGCCACCTGGGTAGCCGGCGGTACCGACTTCGGCGGCGCCAATCCGCAGAATCAGCGCTGGCGCGGTTACGACAAAGCGATAAACGAGACGATGGGCCGCACTTCGGCCAATTTTACCGCTTCTCCTTTAAACTTGTTCCAGCTTGCTTACGATATGTCTTATGAGCGGTTCGATAACCAGGCGAAAAATTATACCATGCAGGATTTCGCGGCGGCCGCTTTCGCGGATGCCGGAAATACTATGACAGCCGCTAACGGGCGCAAACCTCTTCATTTCATTCCGGACAGCACTTTAAATTCGCATTCATTGAGGATTTCAAGGACTTTCAGGAACTCCTCCCTGGCCGCGGGTTACGGGATGTCGGTGCTTACCCAGTCTTCTTTCGCTACCAAGCAGGTGGACAATAATTACAATAAAGGCGAGATAGCCACAAATAACTTCTTCCTCAGCGGAAAGTGCCTCGCTGTCCCCGCACTGGAGACCGAGGTCTATGTAAAGGCTGCGAACAGGTGGAATAATTCCACTTTCCCCGCCCCCGGCCTTCTTTCTCCCGACGCGGCCGAAACTTTGGACCTGAGGCTTTCCACGGTTAAATCAATGGAATACGGTCTTAACGCGACTCTCAGGCCCGCCGGCTCAAAGAATAGCCTTGGCGCGGGCTGGAAGCATGAAATAAAGGAACGCG
>JAVHRY010000105.1:0-1907 GCA_036171915.1 Elusimicrobiales bacterium
GGTTTTTATATAGTACAATAAAAAACATTACGGTAAAAGACCGCGCGGCCGGAGGTTTTAGCTTGTAATACGCCCTTTTAAAGCGCAGGTGGTAAAGCGGTGGCGGCATGAGCTTCTGTCCATCCGCTGTCCCGGTAAATCCCATAGTTTTAAATACGGGGGACGCGCTTCCCGGGGAGCCGCATGAGAAACTTTAAATGAAAAAAACAGTACTGTTCGCGCTACCCTTTATCGCGCTCCTGCACCCCGCGCTCTGTTCCGCCGAATGCCCGCTTAAGCCTGGGCCGGGCGATATCGCCGTGGAAACGGCCGCTGACTGCCCGTGGGCGGCGGCCGCCAGGGCCCTGCAGGCGGAGGCCGCGGCGGGCGGCGGCCTGGAACAGGTAATGAAGGCTTATGTCCCCGGCTTACTTAAACAGCTGGATTCCGACCGTTCCAACAGGGCCGCGCTGGACCTGTGGGGGCGCAGCGTTAATTTCGACGAGCTGGCGCACGGTGTGATAGTCTCCACCGGCATCCTTGATTTTATAGCCGGCCGCCTGGACGCGCCGAAGCCGGACGGGCTGATAATGCACGCCGGCCTGGACCATACCTACGGCTATCTTTTCAGCCTGCTCCAGACGCAGTTCGGTTTCAAGCGCGCCCGCTGGACACAGCCTTATATTGAGGAGGGGCTCGGCCTGCCGCGCGGGCTGATAAGCCCGGCCCCGCCGCAGGGTACGCTGCTGGCCAACGTCACCTGCCTGGCCGGGAGCATAGCGCTGCGCGACGACAAGACGGATTTGCCCCTGCTGAAAAAGGCCCGGGCGCGCTGCGCCGCGCCGCTCAGGGAATTCCGCGCGCGGGGCCGTATACGCCTGACGGAAGAAGTCTCTCTTGCGGGCGGCCGCAAGGTGGCGCTGCGCACGGACCTGGTGGCCTTTAAAAAAGTTTATGGCGGCAACAGCCACCTGCTGGTTTACTCAGTGTACGATTCCGCCGCCGGGCGGGCCGTCCTTGTTACGGCCTTCCCCGTTGCCGCCGGGTTCGTGAAAAGCGTTACGGCGCCGGACACACTCGGAGAAGATAAGCCGGTGCAGCCCCGCTATAACGCTTACATCGAAGGGTTTAGCGGCGCCGGGCCGTTCAAAGGCAGCCGCTCTGTCTCGTCGTTTTAGCCGGAGGTAAAATGAATCCCTTGGAATTCGATAATAAAATAAACTCGCTTGAAGCCCGGTTGTCCCTTGTAGAGGCGGCACTGGCGAAAGCCGCCCGGCAGGGGACGGTTCCCAAGCCCGCGGCTCCAGCGCCGGCTGTTCCCCCCGCGGCTCCGGTCCCCCCGCCCACGCTGCAAACGCTTTTAAGACCCCGGGCAACGGCGGCCGCCGGGCCCGCACCCCTCCGGGTAATTCCCAGGGAGCGGTCCGGGAACTGGCTTGGCATAGTAGCCAGCATCTGTTTCGTGTTCGCCGCGGCGTTCATAATAAAACTTTCCATAGACTCCGGCTGGCTGACGCCTGAGCGGCAGATCGGGCTTGCCGTATTGCTGGGCATAGGCCTGATCGCCGCCGGCTTCGCGCTGATGGAGGCGGACCGGGAATATGCCAGCTTGCTGCCTGGCGCCGGCATTATAGTGCTCTATGTCACGGTTTTCGCCGCCCACCGGCTGTATTCAATTATCTCTTTTGAGAACGCCATTTCGCTGGTAAGCCTGGTTTCCGCGGTTTGCATCTGGCTGTACACGCGGATAAGGGAGGACTGGTACCCGGTTACCGCGGCGGTGGGTTCCTACTGCGCCCCGGTGCTCCTCTCCCTCGGGACTTCCTCCAATTTCACCGTCTATTATTTCCTGTTGTGCTCCACGGCTTTCGCGGTAATCTCTATCTGGGTACGGTCCCGCACGCTCACGCTGGTCTCGGCGTACCTAG
>JAVHRY010000106.1:0-20624 GCA_036171915.1 Elusimicrobiales bacterium
TCGAAGCTTGTGTTCAGATTCGCGAATAGCCAGTTTTCACCCGCATCGTACGGCCTGGGCCAACGCCGCGCGAAATAGTAGAATATTTCCATGTTGGAGGAAGCGCAAAATGTGCGCCAGATAAAGGGCGACCCGCGCCGCCGCTGGTTCGCGGACGAATACTTTGACCTGATCGTCTGGTTTGACAAGGACGATTCCGTCTGGGGCTTCCAGCTCTGTTACGACCGCGGGGACAAGCCCCGGGCGCTTACCTGGACGCGGGATCACGGCTACAAGCATGCCGGCATAGACGACGGGGAGCCTGCGGGGGGCTCTTATAAATCCTCGCCGGTGCTGGTGGCGGACGGCCTGTTCAACGCGCAGTCTGTCGGGGAAAGATTAAAAACGAACACGGGGGACCTGCCGCCCGGACTGGCGGCCTTCATTCTGGACAAGGTGCGCGCGGTTAAACTCTGATGCCTGAAAATTTTAAACCTGAACTGGGAGCGGGCGACCTCGGCCGCACCAGCCTGTTAGGCGGCAAAAGGGTGCCCAAGACCCACCGCCGCATAAAGTTCAACGCCCTGCTGGACGAGCTCTCCGCCCTGCTCGGTCTGCTGAAAACAGGGGTGAGGGACGTGGGCATAAAAAAGGGAATAACGCAGGCGCAGGAAGGCCTGTCGCGGGCCGCCGGGGTTATAGCCGGCAGGAAGGCGGATTTAACCCCGCAGACCCTGGCCCTTGAAAAACTGATAGAAACTTTAGCCGCCGGGATAAAACCGCCAAAAAAATTCGTGCTGCCGGGCGCCAATGAGACCGAGGCCCTGGCCCACCTGGCCCGCGCGCGCGCCCGCATAGCCGAGATACTGGCCTGGGAACTGAAAGCCAAAACCGCCGCCGTCTATTTGAACCGCCTCTCCGACTACCTCTTCCTCGTCGCTATAAAAACCGTGAAAAAACAGATCGGCGGACGGGGTGTCCCCCTCCGCCGATCATGAAAGCCTTATGCCGGACAGGCTCCTAGGAGCCTGTCCGGCATAAGCAATTTCGCCTGCAATTGCCGCTTTTGTCCTGCGCCTTCGCGACGCTCAACTTACAACCTCCGTCGAGGGTGCTCGTTTCGCGTCGCTTCGGCTCGGCTCCAAAATCGTCAATTTCGTCATGAAAGCCTTATGCCGGACAGGCTCCTAGCCGTGAAAGCTTCACAGGATGGCCCGCCGGGCTGCTCCCGGAGTCAGGCCGTGCCCCCTATTTTTTCTTTTTCGCCGCTTTCTTTTTGGCGGCGGGCCTGGTTTTCCCGGCGGCGGCTTTTTTCGCGGGCTTCGCCCTTTTAGGCGCGGCCTTCTTCGCGGCCGGCCTGGTCTTCCCGGCGGCGGCTTTTTTCGCGGGCTTCGCCCTTTTAGGCGCGGCCTTTTTCCCCGCGGTTTTTTTAGCGGCTTCTTTTACCGGCGCGGCGGGTTTCGGCGCGGAAGCCTCTTCCCACTCCACGGGCTTGTAATCCGCGAAAACCTTGCCTATCGAATAAAATTCTTCGGCCTTGGCATCGTAAATGTGCACCAGCACCCCGCCGTAATCAAGCACCTTCCAGTTCTTTGACTGCATGCCGTCCTTATGCAGGCAGTACGCGCCCTCCTGCTTTAACATCCCCAGCACTTCATCTTCCACCGCGTCCAGCTGTGGGCCGGACTCCACGGTCAGAAGCACGGCGTAGTCGGCCAGCGGCGACCGCCCGGTCAGATCGTAGACCCGCACCGGGCTCGCCTTCTTGGAATCCCCCGCGCGGGCGGCGCTTACCGCCAGTTTTTTAAAGTTGTTTTTTGAAATCGTCATATTGTATTCTTGGTTTTCCTCAGTTTCTCCATCAGCCCGGCTTCAACCTGGTGCTCTATATTTATCACAGCGGAGCCGAGTATGGAGGATATTGTATTAAAAATGGTGGCGAGGTTGTTTTTTTCCACCGGGGAAAGAACCTCCGCGCGCTCGAAGACCGCCGCCGCCAGCTGCCGCCGCTCCGCCGAGCAGGCCATCACGTAGGTGTGGTCGTCCGCCCAGCCGCTCTCCGGCCTGGCCGGCAGCGCGAACCCGGCGCCGCCGCGCGGGAAGGTCTCGCGGGAATAAGCCGCTTCGTATTCCTCGTTGAACCGGTTGTAGATGTAGCCCTTGGCGTTCCAGGAGCCTTCCATGTAAATATGCATCTCGTTCATCACGGAGGCGAGGAATTCAGCAGGGGATTTATGTTCCTTGAGCAGCAGGCGGCTCAGGTCGAACAGCATGGTCAGCTCGCTCGAGGTATGCTGCAGGCGGCGGGACACCGTGCGCGTGATGGCGCTGAAGATCTTCAGGCCGGTTTCCGGGTGTTCCTTGACAAAGGTAAAGAACTGCTCCCGGCCCACCTCGTACAGTTCCGCGTCCTTGCCGGCCCGGGCCTGGGCGAAGCGCGCCTGGCCGTCTATCAGCGCCATTTCGCCGAAGAAGTCGCCGCCGGAAAGGATGGCCAGCGCCTTAAAATCGAGGCCTTTCTCGTCCATCGCCTTTTCTATCACTACTTCCCCGGTCACTATGATGTACAGTGTGTCGCCGGCGCTTTTTTCCTTAAAAATGACGTCGCCGCCGCCGAAGGACTTCGGTTTGAAATAACCGGAGAATTCCGCCAGCATGCGCTCCGAAAGATCGCGGAAAAGCGGGATATTCTTAAGATGTTCGGTTCCAGACATGATCGCCTCCCTCTTACAGCGTACCGCCGCAAAGTTTGCGCATGGATTCCGGGTCATGGGCCTTGGCGGCCGCCACTTCCAGGTCCACGAGGTTCTGCTTTACCAGCATGGCCAGCGCCCTGTCCATGGGCACCATGCCGAACTTGGCCCCGGTCTCTATGGCGCTGTATATCATATGCGTCTTGCCTTCGCGGATGAGGTTCGAAATGGCCGACGTCATAACCATTATCTCCCTGGCGGCCACGCGGCCCTTGCCGTCCTTGCGGGGCAGCAGGATCTGCGACACCACCGCCTGCAGGGAGGCGGCCAGCTGCACGCGCACCTGCGTCTGCTGGTGCGGGGGGAAAACGTCGATGATGCGGTCCACGGTGGAAGGCGCGTCCTGCGTATGCAGCGTGGCGAAGGTGAGGTGGCCGGTTTCGGCCGCGGTTATGGTAAGCTGTATTGTTTCCAGATCCCGCATTTCACCGACCAGGATAACGTTGGGGTCCTCGCGCAGCGCGGCGCGCAGCGCGTTGGAGAAAGAGTGCGTATGCTGGCCTATTTCGCGCTGGCGCACTACGCAGGCCAGGGGTTCGTAGGTGAATTCTATGGGGTCCTCAACGGTGAGGATATGCCCTTTGCGGACCGTGTTTATCTGGTTTATCAGCGCGGCGAGCGTGGTTGATTTGCCCGACCCGGTGGGGCCGGTAACCAGCACCAGGCCCTTGGGGAGGCGGGATAAATTCACCACGGAGGGCGGCAGGCCCAGTTCTTCCGGCGTGGGGATCTTGGACGGGATCACGCGCATTACGGCCTCTACTCCGTTGCGGGCCATCAGCACGTTTAGGCGGAAGCGGGACACCCCGGTGACGGCAAAAGAGCAGTCCAGGTCCCAGTCCTTCTCCAGCTTGGCGCGCTGCTCGTCGTAAAGCGCGGAATAGATGAGCGCCTTGCTCTGCTCCGCCGTAAGCGGCGCCAGGGCCGGGTCCACGGGGACGACCTCGCCGTTGAGGCGCATCATCGGCGGCTTGTTCACGCAGATGTGTACGTCGCTCGCGCCCCGCTGCACCGCCGCTTTCAGTATGGTAACCATGTCCGCCATATTGCCTCCTTAAAACCCCGCTTATTGCGTCAGAATGCCGGCGTTAAAATCTTCGCCGAGTATTACCGCGGCCTCCGCCACGCTTTTTTGCGACGGGCGCACGCGTATTTCGTACTCTTCCAGCCCCAGCTGGGCGCGCAGCCTGAGCGCCGCTGAAGTGTCCCCTCCGAAACCAAGTATCGCCGTATGCTTTTCGATGTTCTTGTAGGAGGACGCCGTTATAACGTCAAAGCCTTTCCAGCGCAGGTACCTGGCGGTGCGGCCGGCCAGGTCCTTGCTGGAGGAGGCGTTAAAGACTTCCACCCTCGGCGCGGCCGGCGCTTCCTCCCCGCCGGCAATGTCCTGTTCGGCGGGCTTGCCGGAAGCCTCGGTAAGGATGAAATTAGAGGAATTAAGACGCGAACATTCCATAAAAAGCGAAAAGAGGTCGAAGGCGGAAAGATTGGCCATCCCGGAGCGGCTTAGCGAGGCGGTCCAGCGCGCGGCGGCCCAGAACAGCCGCGGCGAGGAACGCCAGTTGTTAAGGGTGCCCCAGAACGCGTCGAGGTCGGGGGCGGAAGAAACAAAAATATAAAAAATATTTTCGGGCACGGTGGCGCCGCGCGCCGCCGCGCGGGCGGACATTTCCGCCGCTCTCTTCCAGCCCGAGCTGCCCGGCTTGGGGCGGGGATGGTTAAAATTAAAGGCGTTCACCGTCCGGGAAGCGGGGTGGTAGTCCAGCAGCACGGAGGCCTTGTCCCCCAGCAGCGCCACGCGCAAGTCCGCGCCCGCGGCCAGGGCCCGCGAGGCAGGCGAAAAATACTGCGCGGCCGCCAGCGCCAGCGCAATGGCCAGCCCCAGCGCGAGCATCAGCCTCTCTTTTTTTCCTGAAGACTGTTCCATAATTCGACGCTTTCGGGGTGCACCCAGCCCCCGCGCCCGAAAGCATAGCCAAGTTTAACATAATTGGCGGCCCTGAAAGCCGCCTCTAAATCTTTAAAAGCCAGTTCCCTTATGAGGCGGGCCTGCGGGAAAGCGCGGCCCGGGGCCGCCAGGTCGCAAACGTAGATCAAGCGGGCGAGCGCCCCCATGCCGGGGGCCCCGGCCGCGTGCAGCTTAACGGCCTCAAGCACTTCCGGGTCCGTCACGCCAAAGAGCGCGGCTGCCCTGTCCGCCCCGGCCCAGGCATGCAGCAGCACCGGCGCCTCCTTAATAAGCTCCCCCAGCAGCGGCGTGCGCGGCGCGCGCTTCAGGCAATAAGCGGTAAGCGCGGCCGGGCTCATGTCCCTGGCGCAATCGTGCAGCAGGGCGGCGAGGGCGGCCCGCTGCGGCGGCACCCCGGCGGCCGGGGCCAGCTTAAGCGCCAGGCGCGCCGCGGCAAGGGAATGCGCGAACCGGGCCGGCGTAATTATTTTCGCCAGCGCCGCGCGCTCGCGGCCCAGGTAAAGCCCTTTCGCCGCTATAAGGGCAAGCACCGCCCGGTGCAATCCGCGCGGCCGCCCGCCGGTGAACAGCGCCCCGCGCAGGCCGGTAGAAGCGGCGCGGGGAAAACTGCCGGCGAGCGCCTTATAGGGAACACCGCAGCCGGCGGGGGAATAACCCGGGCGCAGCCCGGCCAGGAGCTCCGCGTTCTTCAGGATAAACCCGCGGCGGCGCCAGCCTTTAAAATCTTTCAGGCAGTCGGAGCCCAGCAGGAAAAAAAGCCGCCGCCCCGGGAAAAGTTCCCTGAAATACCGCACGGTCTCCCAGGTATAAACCGTGCGCCGCAGGCGGGCTTCAAAGGAACTTATCTTTATGTCCGGCCTGCCGCCAAGCCCGCCCTCCGTGAGGGCGGCCTTAAGCATGGCGGCCCTGGCGGCGAAAGGAACGGGCCGCAGGTCTTTAAAAGGAGTACGGAAACCCGGCACGAAATAAAGGCGGCAGGGCTTAAGCTGGCGCAGCGCCGCGGCGGCCAGGGCTATATGCCCCCTGTGCGGCGGATCGAAACTCCCTCCGTAAATTATAACCGGCCTGTTTTGGTCTTCCATAAAACGCGCCGTAAAAATCCGGCCCTTCCATTTAGTATAATATACTTTTACTTCAGCGGCAAAAAAGTCTTATATGGCACAAAAAAGAGACAACTGCATAATCCTGCTCGTGGACTCTCCGGAGCCGGAGAAACTAGGCCAGGAACTAAAAACCGCCTTCGGCCCCGAAAGGGCCTCGCACATAAACTCGGACCTGATCACCGGCGCTTACAAACTTGCAAAATCTTTCCCGGATGCCATCCTCCTGCTCTCCTACGAAAAAACCCCGCACCACCCCGACCTGACCTGGCTGGACCAGGAAGACCCCGGCTTCCTTGAATTAAAAACTCTTCCTCGGGAGGACCGCCTGCGTGAAGTTTTCCGGCTTGCGTTTTTCACCGGGGCTAAAAAAGCTCTCTTTTTAAACCACCTGTCCCCCGCAATAAAAAAAGACTGGCTTTACCAGGCTTTCGATTCTATAGCGGACAAGACCCTGGTGCTGGGGCCCAACCAGGACGGCTCCCTTTACCTGCTGGGCCTTACCCAGGCAAACCTGAAGATACTCGAAACCCCCGGTTTTTTACAGGGCAAACCCTGCGAAACCCTGGTTGAGCGCGCAAAAAAACACAAACTGGCCGTCTTCAACACCCCGGAAACTTATGCCGTAGCCGGGGAAGAGGACCTCCACCGGTGGGAGGAAAGCCTCGCGCCTTCAGCCGACCCTTTTAAATTAGCGGAGCATGCGGCCAAGGACGGGCAGCCGGCGCGGGAGCATAAAAAGGCCGTCCGCCACCATCACAAGGAAAATCCTTTTCCGCTGCCGCCCCCGGAAAAACCCCCGCTTTAACCTTTCGCCTGACGTGCCAGCCGCGGCCTTCATGCCGATACGGCCGAGGCAAAACCGAACCGGGGATCCGAATATGCCGGAATTATATCTCTTGGCTCTTCCACTCCGCATACCTGATTTATGAAAAACATAGAACTTATCTGTGAAAAAATATTCCGCCTGGCCAAGGGCGCGCAGTGCGAGGTGATGGCGGAGCTGCGCGAGAGCGCGCTTACGCGTTTCGCGGACAACGTTATATCCCAGAACGTGGCCTCCTCCTCGGCCAACTTCTACGTGCGCCTGCTGGCCGCGGGCCGCGCGGCCAAAGTGAATTTCAACCAGGCCGACGACGCCTCGCTCAAGCGCGCCGTCTCCTCGGGCATGGAAATACTGAAAAAGCAGAAAAAGGACCCCGCCCTGCTGCCGCTCGCCAAGCCGCGCCCGCTTGCGGCCGGGAAAAACCTTTACTTCCGCCAGACCGCCGAGCTGGACCCCGTTTACCGCGCCGGAAGGGCGGCGGAGCTGGCCACCGCCTGCAAAAAAAACGGCCAGACAGCCTGCGGCACGGTTGAGAACGGCTCGTCGGAACTGGTAATAGCCAACAACCTAGGCCTCTTCGCCCGGCACAAGGAATCCTTCGCCATGCACAGCGTTACGGTGCGCGACCGCGACGGCTCCGGCTGGGCCGAATACCCGGCTTTTGACGTCAAAGACATCCCTTTCGCCCGCCTTAACGAAACCGCCCGCGCCAAAGCCGCGCGCAGCCGCGCGCCAAAAGAGCTCAAGCCCGGCAAGTACACCGTTATCCTGGAGCCCCAGGCCGCCGGCGATATGCTGACTTTTCTAGCCGTTTATGGGTTCGGCGGCCAGCTCTACACCGAAGGCCGCAGCTTCGCTTGCGGAAAACTCGGCGAACGCGCGCTCAGCCCGCTGCTCTCGATAGAGGATAACGCGCTGGACGGCGCCGCTCCCGGCCTGCCGTTTGACTACGAAGGCCAGCCCCGCTCAAAAGTAGTCCTGGTAGACAAAGGCTTGCTAAAAGCCGTAGTCCACGACCGCAAAACGGCAAAAGCCGCGAAAACGACCTCTACGGGCCACGCCATGCCCCAGCCCAGCTACATGGGCCCAATCCCCCTCAACCTGTCGGTAAAACCCGGCAAGGGCACGCTTGCGGACCTGATAAAGGGCACGGAGCGCGGCATCCTGGTCACCCAGTTCCACTACACCAACCTCCTTAAAACCCAGAACGTGGAAATGACTGGCATGACCCGCAACGGCACCTTCATGGTGGAGAACGGGAAAATAGCCTTCCCGATAAAGAACATGCGCTTCACGCAGAGCGCCGTAGAAGCCTTCAACAACGTAGAGGCCATCAGCGGCGAGACTACCCCGGTAGCCTCCTGGGGAACAATGGCCTGCCCGGCCTTCCGCATAAAGAACTTTAATTTCTCGTCGTCGACTAAGTTTTAAAAAAAGGGAAACAGGGCAGAAACAACACCCGTAACAGTAAGAGTAATCAGCTTAGTTTTCGCGGAGGGGCGGCAAGGGTATGGGTTCGGCGGGCCCTGTCGGAGGCCGAGACAGGAGGGGCGAGCACGGTGTGCGAGACCCCGCGCCAGACTAACAGTCTGCTGAAAAAGCCCCTCGGTAATATTTTGAGGCGATTTCGAGCCGAGGCAAGGCGCGAGAAGCGAGCAGGCCCGTCGGGCCTGTAAGCGACGAGCAACGAAGCCGCAGGCCGAAAGCGGCCAAAAGCAACCGAAAAGGGCTTTTTCAGCAGACTGCTAACCCATACCCTTGCCGCCCCGACTGGGCACCTCGCGGTTGCCTCTTCATTATTTAGGAGAAACCATGTTCAAACTCGCTTCCAAAGCCATAGAAATAGCCGATAAATACAAAGTCGACTTCGGCGACATCCGCGTAATAGAAGAACGCAGCCAGAACCTCTCCGTAAAGAACGGAGCCCTCAACGGCCTTACCGACCAGACCACCCTCGGCTACGGCATCCGCGTACTCTACAAAGGCGCCTGGGGCTTCGCCTCCGGTTCCCGCATGACCGAACGCGCCGTCGCCGACACCGCCCTTAAGGCCATCGCCATCGCCAAGGCCAGCCGCCTCCTGATGGCCGCGCCCGTGCGCCTCGCCCCCGAACCCGCCTACACCGACTTCTGGCAAACCCCTTTCCTGAAAGACCCCTTCGCCGTACCCGCCGAGGAAAAACTCGCCCAGCTCTTTAAAATAGACGCGGTGCTGCGCAAAAACAAAAAGATCCGCGCCTCCCACGCCGAAATGCGCTTCCTGCGCGAGCACCAGTGGCACCTGACAACCGAAGGCTCCCGCATAGAGCAGGTGCTTCTCTCCTCCGGCGCCAGCTTCACCGCCACCGCCGTGGAGAACGGCCAGTCCCAGACCCGCGCCTACCCCTGCACCCACGGCGGCCAGACCCTGGGCGGCGGCTGGGAGAACATAGAAGCCCTGGACATGCCCGCCCAGGCCGAACGCGTGCGCGACGAAGCCGTAGCCCTGCTCACCGCCCCCGCCTGCCCCTCCGGAGTAAAAGACCTTATAATCTCGGGCAACCAGCTCGCCCTGCAGATCCACGAATCGGTCGGCCACGCTTCGGAGCTGGACCGCGTGCTCGGCTACGAAGAATCCTACGCCGGTTCCAGTTTCGCCACCACCGAAAAGCTAGGAAAGTTCCGCTACGGCTCGCCCATCGTGAACCTGGTGGCCGACGCTACCCTGCCGGGGGGCCTCGCCACCGCGGGTTACGACGACGACGCCGTAAAAGCCCAGCGCTGGCACATAGTAAAGGGCGGCATACTCTCCGGCTACATGACCAACCGGGAATTCTGCGGCAAAATAGGGAAAGAGCGTTCCTGGGGCTCGTGCCGCGCCGACGGGTTTTCAAATATCCCCATAACCCGCATCTGCAACCTCAGCCTTATGCCGGGCAGCTCTCCGCTGGAACAACTTGTAGGGGAAGTGCGCGACGGCGTAATGATGGAGAACAACATGTCGTGGAGCATAGACCAGAAACGCCTGAATTTTCAGTTCGGCTGCGAGATCGGCTGGCTTATAAAGAACGGCAAGAAGGCTGGAATGGTGAAGAACCCCACCTACCAGGGCATTACGCCCGAATTCTGGGGCTCCTGCGACGCGATAGGCGACCACAGCCAATGGCGCCTGTGGGGCGTCGCGAACTGCGGCAAGGGACAGCCAGGGCAGACCGCCATGATGTGCCACGGCTCAAGCCCCGCGCGCTTCCGAAAGGTTAAAGTAGGAGTAGGGGGAAAATAAGGGCTAAAAAACCTCCCGCCGGGCCTCTTTTTTTATTTGACTTGGCCCTTGCGAATATATAATATATATACATTCAATAATAAGCCTCGCATAATGCCGTTGTTTTTGTTCATTATTTTGTAACGTTTTTTTATAAAAAACAGCCCTAAATGGCGATGACATAATAATTGCTAACACAAAAAATGCTTAAAAAATAAGCGTTTTTTGCCACTCACGATAGATTACTAACAGTTGTGGATAACTTGTGGATAACTTAACAGATATCAAGGAAATCTGGCAGTCTATATTAAAAAGCCTGGCCGCTGACATAGGCGCCGAGCAGGTTGACCTTTGGATACGCCCGATTAAGCCTCTTGTTATAGAAGGAGACACTTTAAAACTTGAAGTGCCGGACTCTATAATTTATAACACCGTGCAGCAGCGCTATGAACAGAAAATAATAGCCCTGCTGGCCGCCCTTACAGGGAAAGATCTAAAACTTAACTACTCAATGTCGCTGGTTCCTTCAGAACCCCCGCCGCAGTCAAAAGCCTCGCCAGCCGCCATGGCGCTGCCGGCCAATTATTTTTCATTCAACCCTAATTACACTTTTGAGTCCTTCATAATGGGCACGTCCAACCGCTTCGCCTTCGCCTCGGCGGAGGGCGTGGCGAAAACCCCGGGCCAGACCAATCCCTTTTTTATCTACAGCGCGCCCGGCCTGGGCAAGACGCATTTGCTGCACGCCATAGCGCACGGAATATTCAATAATAACGCCAATGCCCGCATCCTCTACACCGCCAGCGAAAATTTCGTCAACGAGTACATAGACGCGGTACGCGGCCAGGCCACCGAGCAGTTCCGCAGCAAATACCGAAAACTGGACTGCCTGCTGCTTGACGACATACAGTTCCTGGTGAACAAGGAACGCAGCGAGGAAGAGTTTTTCTACACCTTTAACTCCCTTTTTGAATCAAAGAAACAGATAGTGGTTACCTCGGACCGCCCCCCGAGGGAACTGGCGCTAGGGCAGCGCCTTATTTCCCGCTTCCTGTCGGGCGTAGTGGCCGACATCAAGATCCCGGATTTTGAAACCCGCGTGGCCATCCTCAGGCAGAAGCGCGACCAGCACAAATATGAAATACCGGACGAAGTTATAACCTTTATTGCGGAAAACGTAAAAAAGAGCATCAGGGAACTGGAAGGGTGCCTTATAACGGTTGGGAATTTCTGCGCGAACATGAAGATACAACCATCCATAGACGCGGTAAGGGAAATAATAAAAGACCACATAACCGACCCGGAAGGGGATGAAAAGAGGGTTGAGATAGAACTGATAAAGACCGTAGTGGCTGAAAAATATAATATAGAGATAAAGGATTTCAGCGCCAAAAAGAGAAGCGAGGCGCTGGCTTTTCCCCGCCAGGTAGCCATGTACCTTACCTCATCAATGACCGACCTGACGCTAAAAGATATAGGGGAAGCTTTCAACCGAGACCACGCTACGGTGATGTACGCGAAGAACAAAATAGGGCAGCTAGTGCTGAACGATCCCTACTTCAACGAGACTCTTAACCAGATAATTTTAAAGATAAAGAATGTTAATAAAACCTGATAAAGCGGGATAAAAAGTGTACAGGGCCTGTTTTTGTCAGGAGTGTAGATAAAATCGGACAGGTTGTTAATAACTTCTTCTAATGATTTTAACAATTTAAACACCGCTAACAGCCTATCTTAATAGAGGACTATGACGATGAAAATAAACAGTAACAGGGAAACACTTATAAAGGGGATACAGACCATACAGGCCGGCGTTTCTTCAAAAACCGGCACCATCCCGATATTACAGAACTTCCTTATGGAAACGGAGGATAAGGGGCTTAAAGTGGTTTTCACTGACCTTGAAATGGCCATCAAGCACCACATTCCCGTTGAAATAAAAGGCGAGGGCAGCATAACAGTCCCTATAAAGAAGTTCATGGAGATAATGCAGAACCTCGGCGCGGAAGCGGAGGTGAACATAGCCGTAGATGAAAACAGCCGCATATCCATTCTCAGCGGCAAGTCCAGGTTTAAACTGGGCGGCACACCTAAGAACGACTACCCCGTAATCCCCGACCTTGACGAAAGCAATTCTTTTAAGATCCCGGCGCAGCTGCTCGCCGATATGATAAATTCCACTATCTTTTCCGCCTCCACCGAAGACGACCGGCATTTTTTGAACGGCCTTCTCTGGAAATACGAAAAAGACGTTTTTACGCTGGTTGCCACCGACGGCCGCCGCCTGGCCGTGGTCTCCTCTAAAAAGATCAAGGCAAAAAAAGATTTTAAAGTTATAGTGCCGTCAAAGATACTGGGGGAACTGGCGCGCTTTATAAAGGGAGCGGGCGTTAAAGAGACGGACGAGGTTACCGTCGGGCTGTCCTCTAACCAGATAGGTTTTAAAACAGGAAAGACCGTTTTTATCTCGCGCCTTGTTGAGGGCAACTTCCCGGCCTACGAACAGATCATCCCGAAAAGCCATGAAATAGAGATCTCCCTGAATTCCGAAAAGATGATGGCGGTTACCAAGCGCGCCGCGATCTGCTCCAACGAGCGCTCCGGTTCTGTAAAATACACCTTTAAAAAGGACGTGCTGGTTGTTAATTCCGCCTCCCAGAGCATGGATTTTGAGGATGAGATAGAAATAGATTACAAGGGCAAGGAATTCCAGGTGAGTTTTAACCCCAAGTTCCTGATGGATATTTTCAGGGCGGCCGGGGGGAGCGACGTGACCGCGGAGTTAACTTCCCCCGCGACGCCGGCCCTCTTTAAATTCAAAGGCCGCGAGGACCTTCTTTATATCGTGATGCCGCTGCGCGCCCAGTAATATGTTCTTGAAAAAACGGGCAGTAAACTGGACCAAGGCGAGCGGCGCCAGCGATTCCTGGAAACTGTTCGGCGGCATGGACACCGGCAAACTGGAAATGCTGGACGCTGTCTGGGCCAGGGAAATGGGCCGCCTGGCCGAACACTGCGAACTGCTGGGTGTGGAAAGGTGCACCATCCTGGTCCGCCCCAGGTCCGCCGCGGCGGCCAACGAACTTACCCTGCGCAGTTCCGTGCTGGTTAAGAGCCTGAACAAACATTTCAAACAGCCCTGGATACGGGCTATTAAAGCGGTAAATAAAATATAAATTACAGGAGTAAGACTTACATGGATAAGACAGTAAAAACCAAAGAAACCTATGACGCCTCACAGATACAGGTCATGGAAGGCCTTGAGGCGGTGCGCAAGCGCCCCGCCATGTATATAGGTTCTACCGGCGTACAGGGGCTCCACCACCTGGTCTACGAAGTTGTGGATAATTCCATAGACGAAATTCTCGCCGGCGGCTGCAACAAAATAGACGTCATTCTTAAAGACGACAACATGTGTTCGGTCACCGACAACGGCCGCGGCATTCCCGTGGACCCTATGAAAGAAGTGAAGGACCCGAAACTTAAGGGCAAGTCCGCCCTGGAAGTGGTGCTGACCGTGCTGCACGCCGGCGGCAAGTTCGACGGCGGCGGCTATAAGGTTTCAGGCGGTCTGCACGGCGTGGGCGTCTCCGTGGTTAACGCGCTGTCCGAGTGGATGGAGGTGCTGGTGCACCGCGACGGCAAGATCTGGCGGCAGGAGTACAGGCGCGGCAAGCCGCAGGCCGACGTTAAACCCGTAGGGGTCACCGACCACCACGGTACGGTGGTAACCTTTAAAGCCGATACCGAGATATTCGGGGAAGGTGTGCTTTCCTTCGACATCGTTTCCAACCGCCTGCGCGAGCTGGCTTTCCTTAATCCCGGCTGCCGCATCAATATCATAGACGAGCGCGAAGGGGGCAAGAAACACGCCTTTTTCTTCGAGGGCGGCATAAAGCAGTTCGTTAAATTCCTCAATACCAATAAGCAGGTGATCAACGACGAACCTATTTACGTGTCCAAGGCGGAAGGCGATTCCATGCTGGACCTGGCTATCCAGTACAACACGGACTAT
The DNA here is from genome assembly GCA_036171915.1 of Elusimicrobiales bacterium. Lineage (GTDB taxonomy): Bacteria > Elusimicrobiota > Elusimicrobia > Elusimicrobiales > UBA9959 > UBA9959. Next base: position 13,883 of record JAVHRY010000106.1, read on the forward strand.
TCCGAAACCATGTTCTCTTTCGTCAATAACATTAAGACTATAGAGGGCGGCACGCACGTGTCAGGGTTCAGGTCTTCCCTCACCCGCGTCATCAACGACTATATAAAGAAGTATAACCTGACCAAAGATAAAGATTACAGCGTTACCGGCGACGACGTGCGCGAAGGCCTGACCGTAGTTATTTCCGTTAAAATCCCCCACCCCCAGTTCGAAGGGCAGACCAAGACCAAACTGGGCAACGGCGAGGTGGAAGGCATAGTCAAAACCCTCACCGGCGAAGCGCTCGGCGTGTTCTTCGAGGAACACCCCTCCATAGCCAAAGCCATCTGCCAGAAAGGCCTGGGCGCCGCCGAGGCCCGCGAGGCCGCCCGCCACGCCAAGGACCTGGCGCGCCGCAAGGGCTCGCTCACCGAGTCCGGCCTGCCCGGCAAGCTCGCCGACTGCCAGGAAAAAGATCCTAAAAAATCCGAAATATTTATAGTAGAAGGCGACTCGGCCGGCGGCTCGGCCAAGCAGGGCCGCGACCGCGTGTTCCAGGCCATTCTGCCGCTCAGGGGCAAGATCCTGAACGTGGAAAAAGCGCAGCTCGTAAGGATCATCTCCAGCGAGATGATCCGCAACATGATCTCCGCCATCGGCACCGGCATAGGCGAAGGAGAGGACGGCTTCAACATCGAGAAGCTGCGTTACCACAAGATCGTCATCATGGCCGACGCCGACGTGGACGGCCAGCATATCCGCACGCTGATGCTTACCTTCTTCTACCGCCAGATGCGGCCGCTGATAGACGGCGGGCATATCTACATCGCCCAGCCGCCGCTCTACAAGGTAAAGAAAGGCAAGTTCGAATCCTATTTCGACAACGAGGAGAAATTGCAGAAGTGGCAGCTCAAGGAAGCTCTCTCCGGTATAGAAGTGAAGGCCAAGGGCAAAAAACTCGAAGTAAAAGATATCAGCGATCTGATCGAACTTATCATAGCGGCGGACAATACCACCCGCAAGCTCGAAACCAAGAACCTGACGCTGAAGGATTACCTCAAGTTCCAGGCCGACGGCCAGGTTCCGCTGTACCGCATAGAGACCGGCCCCGAGACCTACCGCTACTTCTTCACCGAAGACGAGTGGGAAACCTACGAGACCGACTATATTCAGAAGAAGAAGGACGCCCTGGTCAAGGAGACCGTAGTCCCGGAGGGAGCGCCAGCGCCGGAAATAGATGAGGACGACCTCGGCCCCGACTTCCAGACCCTGGGCGAGTTCACAAGGCTTAACAATATAGCAGCCAAGCTCAAGGCCCTGGGCCACAGCCTGGCCGAATTTCATATAGAGGACGAGAAAGCGCCCTCGCTATTCGACCTGACCACCGAGAAAACGCTTACTTCCGCCCGGGACCTTAAGACCCTTATGGAGAACGTTATGAAGGCCGGCGCCGCCGGCGCGCACATCCAGCGCTACAAAGGTCTGGGCGAAATGAACCCTTCGCAGCTGTGGGAGACCACTATGGACCCGCTGAAGCGCAAGCTCCTCAAGGTAACCCTAGAGGACCCCGCCGAGGCGGAGAAGATGTTCACCACCCTGATGGGGGACAAGGTGGAACCGCGCCGCGTTTTCATAGAACAGAACGCCCTGGCCGCGAGGAATTTAGACATTTAACGGGAAGCGCGAAGCCGAAAGAGAATAAGCGGTGGCGGTTTTCGTTAACTCTTTCCGCTTTCCGCTTTACGATAATTTACAAACAGAGGAAATAAAATGGCAGAACATAAAGACCTTACACCGAAGCAGACGGAAAACATGTTCATCAACATTGTTGACCGCGACATCAGTGAGGAAATGCGTTCCTCCTATATCGATTACTCCATGAGCGTTATAGTCGGCCGGGCCCTGCCCGACGTGCGCGACGGCCTTAAACCGGTGCACCGCCGCGTGCTCTACACCATGGACGACATGGGCCTGCAGCACAACAAGCCCTTCAGGAAATCCGCCCGCATAGTCGGCGACGTGATGGGTAAGTACCATCCGCACGGCGACGCCTCCATCTACGACACCCTCGTCCGCATGGCCCAGCCTTTCAGCCTGCGCTACATGCTGGTGGACGGCCAGGGCAACTTCGGTTCCGTGGACGGCGACCCCGCCGCCGCGATGCGTTACACCGAAGCGCGCCTCAGCGGCATAGCCGGTGAACTGCTGGCGGACATCGAGAAAGAAACCGTAAAGTTCGTGCCCAACTACGACGGCTCCATGACCGAGCCGTCGGTGCTGCCGGGCAAGCTTCCCAACCTCCTCGTCAACGGCTCCTCCGGCATAGCCGTGGGTATGGCCACCAATATCCCCACGCATAACCTGGCCGAGGTCTGCGACGCGACGATAGCGGTGATGGAAAACCCGAACATCGAGACCAAGGACCTGATGAAGATCATCAAGGGCCCGGACTTCCCTACGGGCGGCATCATCCGCGGCCGCAAGGGCATCAAGGATTACTTCGAGACCGGCCGCGGCTCCATCACCACCCAGGCCCGCGCCGAGATCGAGGAGATGAAGGGCAACCGCGAGTGTATCGTGGTGACCGAGATCCCCTACCAGGTGAACAAGGCCACCCTCATCGAGACCATCGCCGGCCTCGTCAAGGAAAAGAAGATCTCCGACATCTCCGACCTGCGCGACGAGTCCGACCGCCGCGGCATGCGCATCGTGATAGAGATAAAGCGCGACGGCAACGCCCAGGTGGTGCTGAACCAGCTCTACAAGCACACCCAGATGGAAGCCTCCTTCGGCGTTATCATGCTGGCCATCGTGGACGGCCGGCCCCGCGTGCTTCCTATTAAAGAGGTGATGCTGCAGTACGTGCGCCACCGCCGCCTGATGGTGGTGAACCGCACCAAGTTCGACCTGAAGAAGGCCCTCGCCCGCGCCCATATCCTGGAAGGCTACCTGATAGCCCTGCAGAACATCGACGCCGTGGTTGAGATAATAAAGAAAGCTAAGGACGCGCTCGACGCCAAAATAAAGTTGATGACCAAGTTCGCGCTGAGCGACATCCAGTCCCAGGCCATCCTCGACATGCGCCTGCACCAGCTGACCCGCCTTGAAGTGGGCGCCATAGAGGAAGAGCACCGCGCCCTGATGAAGCTGATCGGCGAACTCAAGGCCATCCTGGCCGACCCCAAGCGCGTTCTCAAGATCATCGTGGACGAGCTCAGGGAAATGAAGGCAAAATACGGCGACAAGCGCCAAACCGAGATTACCGGCGAGGCCGCCGAGCTGGATATCGAAGATCTTATCCCCGAGGAAGACGTTATCATTACCATGTCCCACGGCGGCTATATCAAGCGTATCGCGGCCGACACCTACAAGGTGCAGGGCCGCGGCGGCAAGGGCATCATCGGTTCCGAAGTGAAAGAAGAGGACTTTATCGAAAAGCTCTTCATCACCTCCAGCCACGCCACCATCCTTATGTTCACCACGCGCGGCAAGGTGTACGCCCTGAAGGGGTACGAGATCCCCGAAGGCAACCGCACTTCCCGCGGCAAGGCCATCGTGAACCTGCTGCAGGTGAAGGACGAGACCGTCACCTCCGTGCTCGCCATCGAGTCCTTCGCCGAGGCCAAGGGCAAAGAAGCCTTCATCGTGATGTGCACCCGCAAGGGCAACATCAAGAAAACTCCGATAGGCGACTTCGCCAACATCCGGCGCTCCGGCATTAACGCTATAACGCTCGAGGATGGCGACATCCTTAACAGCGTGGCGCATACCGACGGCAAGTACGAGATCATCATCGGCACCAAAGAGGGCATGTCGATCCGCTTCAGCGAATCCGACGTGCGCTCGATGGGCCGCGGGGCCATGGGCGTGCGCGGCATCCGCCTGGGCGACAAGGATACCGTCATCGGCATGGAAGTGGCCGAGCCCAAAACCAAGAAGACGCTGCTGACGGTCTGCGAGAACGGCTACGGCAAGCGCACCGACCTGGACGAATACCGCCACCAGAACCGCGGCGGCTCCGGGGTTATAACCATTAAGGCCACCGACCGCAACGGCGCGGTAGTGGGTATCTACCTGATGGAGAATAAAGACGACCTTATGGTGATGACCGAGAAGGGCAAGATCATCCGCATGGCCTGCAAATCCCTGCGTGTGATAAGCCGCAACACCCAGGGCGTACGTCTGGTCCGCATGGAAGAAGGCGACAAGATAGCCTCAGTGGAACCGGTAATTGACGACGGCGCAGAGGGCGGGGACCTGAAGCTGATTGAAGAGAAAAAGTAAAAGCGCAGCAATGCGGCCGGCGGAGCTAAATACCGTAAATAGGGACAGACACCTATTTTTTCGCTATTGACAAATTCTAAGCTCATTGTTTAACATTGAATTATGCCAAGACTGGCACGGATTGTGGGGGTGGGTTTGCCGCATCATGTCACGCAGCGCGGCAACTACCGTCAAAAAATATTCAATACAGACTCCGACAGGGAGCGCTATCTTTTTTGGGTGGCAGAATACGCACAGCGATATCAGCTTTCCATCCTGGCCTATTGTCTGATGGATAATCATGTGCATTTTCTGGCCGTTCCCGACACAGAAAAGTCGCTGGGCAACGCGTTTAAATACGCACATATGCGCTACTCCGGTTATTTCAACAAGAAGCATAAAGTATGCGGGCATCTTTGGCAGGGGCGTTTCTACTCATGCGTTCTTGATAGAAGGCGACTGCTGGCCGCGGCAAGGTATATAGAACGTAATCCGGTAAGGGCAGGGCTAGTGAAGGCTCCGCAGAAGTGGAAGTGGTCCAGCGCCAGCGCGCATTGTTTTGGCGGAAACGGGGAGTTCGATTTTGACCTTAAAAAGTTGTGGGAATATACCGACATGAAGCAGTCGGATTGGTTGGAATTTGTGAGCGGAGCTGAGGACACAGTTGAGGTTTCGGAGATCCGCACCTATACGCACACGGGCAGGCCGTTAGGGAGCGGGAAAATGGTGGCTGGTTTGGAACGCGAATATGGGCGCAGGTTGCAAGCGTTAACTGTTGGCCGGCCCAAAAAAGAAAAATAGGTGTCTGTCCCTATTATAAAAAAATGCGCCGATTTTTTTGTATCATAGAAAGACAGAAAGACGGACGGAAGGGAAGAGCCTTTTGGGAAATTTTCAGGCAGCGGGCAGCGGGAAAAGAGGAGAATTAGGTAAAAGGCTAAAGGATTAAAGGCTTAAGACAATCAGCTTAATGTTTTCTGCGTTTAGCTCTTTCTCTTTACGTTTTCCGCTTCACGTTTAACTACAATTATGGATTTCGCTCTGTTCATCTCTTCCGTCTTCACCCTTACCCTGGTTATGGACCCGCTGGGGAATATTCCCATGTTCATGTCCGCGCTTAAAGACGTGGGGGAAGAACGCCGCCGCGCCGTTATCATACGCGAACTTTTTATAGCGCTGGGCATAATGGTCTTCTTCCTGTTGTTCGGCCGCTATTTTGTCTCGGCGCTGTCGCTGGATGTTACCGCCATGTCCGTGGCGGGGGGGATAGTGCTGTTCATTATAGCCCTGCAGATGATCTTTCCGGTACACCATTCCACTTTTGCCGACGGCCCCGCAGGCGAGCCCTTTATAGTGCCGCTGGCCATCCCGCTTATAGCCGGCCCGTCCACGCTTACCACTATAATGCTGTTCTCAATGCGCGAGCCAGGGCGCCTGGGCCTCTGGGCCGGGGTAGTCGGGACGGCCTGGGTTATAAACGCCTTGATCCTGGGCGGCCTGTCCGGCTGGTTTTCCAAGATCCTGGGAGAGCGCGGGCTGCTCGCCATGGAAAAACTGATGGGCATGATACTGGTGACTATTTCAGTGCAGATGGTTATGAGCGGCCTTAAGAAATTCCTGGCCGGCTAGCTGTTTCGCCAAGCGGTCATATTCGCTCCACAGAGAAGACTTCTATGAACGGCCCTAAAAAATCGCTGCTTATCGTAGACAATGACGAGGACTGGCTGTCCCTGCTTGAAAAAATCTTAACTTCCGAAGGGTTCATGGTTTATACCGCTCAAAAAGGCGGCGAGGCGCTGACGCTCGCCAGAACGCGCAAGCCCGATTGCCTTGTTGTGGACCTGCATCTTGGCGGCGAGGACGGTTTAAGATTATGCTGCTCCATAAAAGCCACGCCTGAGCTTAAAGGCGTGCCGGTCATAATACTGAGCGGGGCAGACGCCCCTGAGTCAGGCAGCGGCGGCTACGACGCGTTTGTCTGCAAAGCCTTAGGGGTAGGGCCGCTGCTTGCGGTTATAAAGAAACTTACTGCGCAGTCTTTTAACTAGGCCCTAGGGCCTATTTCCTTATAGGTCTCCGTGCCCTCCCCCTGGTAAGGTTGTTCTGCCATACTATCAGCATGAAGACGCTGAACTTTGCCGGAGCGGCCCTGCTGGCCTTTACCGCGCCGCTTTGCGCTTCCGCTTCCTCCATGGACGAGCTCTTTTCCGCTTCCGGCGGGACGGAGCAGGCTGCTCCCGCTGTTCCCTCTGTGCCCCGGTCCGTCCCTGGTGAAATAACCGAAGCCGTGCAGTACCTGCCCCCCAATAACAGCGAGCCCGGTTTTGAGTGGCCGGGGGCGGGGTTGGGCCTCGCGATCCCCAAATGGATCGCGGAGGCGCACGGGGGCTCGATCACGGTGCAGAGCCGACCGGGACGGGGGACGGTCTTCACCGTGAGCCTGCCGCGGTCCCGCGAGCCGACACCGGTTCCCCCCGACTCCCCGGTGGCCGGCGTCCGT
>JAVHRY010000106.1:20634-31938 GCA_036171915.1 Elusimicrobiales bacterium
GCGGGGCCGGGGCCTGGTAAGGGCCCCGGCGACGATTTCTTCTATACAGGCAATAATAATACTTACCTTAAAGTTTCGGCTGCCGAGGCCGCGGACCTGGCCGAAGGTACCGGCAAATGCGCCCTTGCCGCCAATACCCGCTATAAAACTTCGGCTGTTCCCGGGTTTGAAGGGGAGTATATGCTGGTAACCCTGGCCGAGCCCCTGCCCGGCTGCCAGCTGCCCGGCGGTTATGTTTATATGGCGCATGTGTCTTCAAGTTCCGCGGGCGGCCTGTGGGAACTGCCTAAAACCGTGCGCGCTTTTATGGACACGCTGGCTTATTCCGAGGGCACCAACGAGCGTTATAATTATATTTTTACCTATATAACCTTCAACAGTTACGCCGACCACCCCCGCCGGGTAGCCTGCCAGGGTACGCTCTGCTCCACAGCCGCCGGGCGCTATCAGTTCCTTTCAAGGACCTGGGACCCCCTGGCGGCCGACCTCGGGCTCAGGGATTTCACTCCCCCCAGCCAGGAGAAGGCCGGCCTTGAGCTGGTGCGCCGCGCCGGCGCCTACAACCTGGCGCTCAAGTCGGATAAATACGCTAATTTTTCCGCCGCCGTGGGCAAACTTAACACTATCTGGGCGTCCCTGCCCGGCAGCCCTTACGGCCAGCCCACGCATTCCATGGCAACTTTATGGAAGGCTTATAAGGCCGCCCTGGCGAAATATTGAATTTGTCTCCCCGAAGTGAAAAGGCCCGCCCCGCGCGGGTCTTTTCTTTTTTTAAGAAAGATCTCCCCGCGCGCGCCGCTGTTCGGCCCTGAGTAAAAAAATTTCCGGCAATATTTTTTACCTGGGCCTTGACAAGTCAACATACCTCTGTTATACTCAAAGTGCAGTCCTGATCTTTATAAAGTGTGCGCCGGTTGTGTGGTAGCGGGCCCCGCGGTTGCGGTGCGGTTGGTTTGGTTTGGTGCGGTTGGGGGGGCCCGGTCTTAGCGGCAGGTCGGTTCGGGGGGTGCCCCGGCCCCGGCGCGGTTCCCCCGGTCCGTGTGGCGCAGCAGGCGCCGCGGTTCCCCGGGTTGCCCGGTTCGGCCCGCGTTTTGCGGCGCCCCTCCCGGGCGGGTGTCCCGGCCCGGCGGTTGCGGTTAATTCACCGTCGGTCCCCCGGTCCGCCCCAAGCGCGGTATCTGGCAAGCAGCCAGGTGAAGAGCCCCCTTTCACAGGGGGCTCTCGCTTTTTAGCCATGCCCGGCGGTTTAGCCCGGTCTTTTTCCCTTGTTCCTTTCCCCGGCGTTAAAGTCCCTTCCCCTCCCCAAAAATTAATAGAATAGGTGTTTGATGTCTTATTTCCCACGCCGCCTCTTTTTAATCCCCGTTCTTTTAACGGCGCTTGTCTCCTGCCCGGCTTTGGCGGGCTCCTTTGCCGCCGCCCCCGCCCCCGGAACTTACGTTAACGACGCCGCCGGGGTGCTGGACCTGCGGACAGCCGGGGCGCTGAACGATGTTCTGGCCGACCTGGACGCCAACGCTAAAGCCCAGGTGGCGGTGCTGACGGTAAAAAACCTGGGCGGCGCCGATATTGAAACCTACGCGGCGGGCACCTATAAAAAATGGGGCATAGGGGACAAAAAGACCAACCGCGGCGTACTGCTGCTGGTAGCGGTGGAAGACCACAGGGCCCGCATAGAAGTGGGCTACGGCCTGGAGGGGATCCTCCCGGACGGCCTGACGGGCGCCATACAGGATAAATACATAATCCCTTATTTTAAAACCGGCGACTATGCCGCGGGCATAACCCAGGGTTCCCTGGCCATCGCCGGCATTATAGCCCGTGACAGCGGCGTCGCGCTTGCGGCCGGGCCCGCGGAGGCAGGGGGGAGCGCCGCGGTCCCCATGAGCCGCGGCCAGAAAGCGCTTTCCATTTTGTTGCTGATCGTCTTTATAATAGTCGCTATCCGTCACCCTTACCTTGTGTTTTTTCTTCTAAGCACCATGAGCTCAAGGGGCTCCGGCGGGTTCGGCGGCGGCGGGTTCGGCGGGTTCGGCGGCGGCGCGTCGGGCGGCGGCGGCAGTTCAAGGGGCTGGTAGGAGAAACCAATGGCTAAAATGACACCTGAAATTTTAACGGACGAGCTTAAACAAATATGCGGCGCTAATCTCTCTTCCGTGGTCCTTTACGGCTCGTCGGTGGCCGGTGACAGCGTAAAGACTTCCGATTATAACGTGCTGGTGGTAATGAAAAGTCTGGACGCGGAGGCCCTGCTGGCTTTAACAGGGCTGTGCGCGCGCTGGGACAAGTGCGGCAACCCCGCCCCGCTGCTCTTTTCCGGGGCCGAGCTGCTGCGCTCCGCCGACGTTTTTCCCGTGGAGTTCTCCGACATTATGCAGACGCACAAAGTTCTTTACGGCGGGTACCCGTTTACGGGGATGAGCATAGACCCCGCCCTGCTGCGGCTGGAATTGGAGCACGAGCTTAAAAGCAAGCTCATCATCCTGCGGGAAAGGTTCCTGGTGACAAAAAATTCCCCGAAAGCGGTTGACGGGCTTATGGCCGCCTCCCTTTCGGCCTTTCTTACGCTGTTTAAAGCGGCGCTCAGGCTTTACGGCGAAGTTCCCCCGGCTAAAAAAATGGAAGTTCTGCCGCTGCTTTCAAAGCACGTTAAATTTGACGCGGAAATATTTTCCGCGGTCTGGGATTTGAAAGAGGGCAAAAAGCGCCCGGGCTTTAATTCACAGCAGATCTTCAGCCGCTACCTGGCGGCTGTTCAAAGCGTAACTGAGAACGTGGATCTTTGGCTGCAGAACGCGGTAAAATAAAGGCAAGACAGAACAGGAGATGATCATGAAAAAAGGCTTACTGATAGTTTTGGGGCTGGTAGTGGTAATAGCGCTGTGGGCGGGTTCGGGCTATAACAGGCTGGTAAACACTTCCGAAGCCGTGCCCGCCGCGTGGAGCCAGGTGGAGACCGTGCTGCAGCGGCGCTACGATCTTATCCCGAACCTGGTCAATACTGTAAAAGGTTACGCCAAACATGAAAAGGACCTGCTTACCGAGGTCACAAGGCTCAGGAGCCAGTGGGGCGCGGCCAAGAACCAGAGCGAAAAAGTGTCGGCGGCCAATAACATGGAGTCGGCGCTGGGCAGGCTGATGGTGGTGGTGGAGCAGTATCCGCAGCTTAAAGCCAACGAAAACTTTATAAGGCTGCAGGACGAACTGGCCGGCACCGAGAACCGCATTTCGGTAGAAAGAATGCGCTATAACGAAACGGTAAACGCCTACAACGTGGTGGTCCGCGGTTTCCCCACCAATATCCTGGCTAAAATGTTCGACTTTAAAAAATCGGAAGATTATTTTAAGAGCGAAAAAGCGGCCCAGCAGGCGCCGAAAGTGGAGTTCTGAGCCGGCGCTTTAATGTTCGCCGGGCGCAGCGGTTCCGGGCGCCCGGCTACCGGTTACAATGAAGATAATAATCCACCGCGGGGCAGAAGAGATCGGCGGGAACTGCATAGAACTGCGTTCCGGCAAAGGCAGGCTGCTGCTGGATTACGGCATCCCGCCGCCGAAAACAGGCCCGGTCAAGCAGGCCGGGCTTGCGCCGGCGCCGGATGGAACCGTTTTAAACATCCCCGGCCTTTACGAAGACTCGCCCAACCCCATACTCGGCCTGCTCCTCTCGCACACGCATTTATCCCATTATGGCGCGCTTTACGCCCGGCCCATAAACCCCGCCATTAAAGTTTTTATGACGGAAATAATGGAGGACATGACGCGCCTGCCGGCCAAGATGCCGCGCTCCTACAAACCGCTCAGCCCCAATATCCATTATTTCCGCAAAGGGCATAAATTCATACTGGGCCGCTTCGTAATAACCCCGTACCTGATGGACCACACGGCGGCGGAGTCCTTCGCTTTCCTGATAGAGTCCGAAGGCCAAAGGATTATTTATACCGGCGACTACCGCGAGCACGGCAATAAAGCCGCCGCCTTCAAACAGTTCCTGGCCGCCAAAATGGGCCCCGTGGACGCGCTGATAACCGAAGGCAGCCAGGCCGGCGTCGAGAAGGGACCGTCCGAGCAGGAAGTTATGGGCCATGTGGAAGAGCTGGTGAGGGGGAAGCGCGGCCCGCTATATTTTATGTGCGCGGGGCAGGACATAGGCCTGCTTACCAGCCTTGCCAATTTAGCCAGGAACACCCGGCGCTATCTGGTGGCGGACGGTTACGTGGCGCTGGTGCTGGAGCGGATGAAGGCCCTGGCGCAAAAGCAGGGCGTGGAACTTAAGAGCCCGGGCCTGGACACCGAGTACCTGCGCATAGTCCGCAACAACGCCACGCAGCGCGTCTACCAGCTTACTGAATACGCCGAGACCTTCAGGCGGATGCGCCCCAAACTGTTCGGCTGGGACTGGGTGCGCGGCAACCTGGACCGGCTTATAATCCCCGTGCGCGCCAATTCGCAGCTCTGGGTGGAAGAACAGATACAAGATCTCCGCGGGGCGGCTTTCTTTTATTCCGCCTGGGAGACGTACGACGAAGAACCCGGCATGAAGGAAACGCTGGAGTGGTTCAGGGCCAAAGGCCTGGCGGAAACCGAAATCCCTACTTCCGGCCACGCCTATTTTTCCACCATCAGAAAACTGGTGGAAAATAAAAGGCCGCGCCTGATCGTGCCGATAAACACCACAGAGCAGGAAAAATTCGCGTTCACCTTCGGCAAGCGCGCCCGCATTCTGAAGAACGGCGAGGAGTTGTTTCTGGGCTAGCTGACCAGGGCTGAACCTTGTCCCGAAGTGATATAGTATTCTTGGAGGGGAACATGTCTAAATTCAAGATCGGCGATATCGCGAAGGTGGCGGGGAAAGATGTAGTCGGCAGGGTAATCGATACCTTTGCCACCACCACCAAGATGATGACCCGGGACGGCGAAAAAACGTTCCCCAGCAGCATGCTGGAACTGATCGGGGCTTATGACCGCCGGAAACTGGTAATCCACCCGGAACAGCAGCAGCTGCGCGAGTATTACGCCAAGTGTGAAGCAGCAGGCCCGGCGGCCGCGAAGTTCTTCCGCCAGGTAGCGGAAGCCCTGGTGGAGATAGTGCACTGGCACCCCGGGGACGCTACCTGGCGCTTTATAGAAAAACCCTCCGGCGGCAGCCTGGCCATCCGCGTCCCCACGGGCAAAACCGCCCTTTTCCACCTTTCCTGCCGTGAAAACTCCATCCTCGTCGAACTTGAAGATAAAAAGAAATGCCCGCCCGCCTTTAAACAGTATTTTCCCGACAAGGGAACGTCCAGTAAGGGAAAAAGCAAAGACATTTCCGGCGGCGAGATGAACGGAAAGTACATCAAGGAATATATAGAAGTCTTAAAAGCCGTCTACAAGCATAACGCCCAGGTGTAAACCCCGCGCCTCTTTCCGGAAGGCTCAAACTAATTTGCCCGAGATTAAGCCGCGTTCCCCCGACACCCCCTCCAGGGGTTCCAGGCTCTTTAACATGGCCAGGGTGTCCTGGCCGCAATTACGGAAAGAACGGGAGACTCCGCCGCTAACGCGTAAGCACCGGCATAAGCTCGCCGCAGCGGCGCTCCCCGTAGGCCTTAAGCGTCTTTGTATCCTGTTCAGCCTGTTTCACCGCAGTCCAGTCCGGGTTTGTCCCCTCTTCGATCAAAGCCCGCGTCTCCGGTTTCAGGTTCTGTATAGACTCGTACTCTTCCTGCAGCCCCTTGCAGGCCGCCATGTTTTCTCTCAGCGCTTCGCAATTATTGTTCTTCCCGGCGGCGGTCATCTCCGCGTCCAGCTGCCCCTGTATCTTTTCTATCATCCAGACGGCATTACAGGCATTTAACCGCTCTTTGGAATACACGGCGGCATTGCCGGCGGCGCTGGCTGCCTTGTGGAGCGCGGGCTTAGGGGCACTGGGCGTATGCGCCCGTGCCGCCTTGGCCGCGGCCCGTGCCTCCCTGGCCGCGGTCCTGGCCGCCTGGCTAGCATTGGCCGCGGTAAGCGCCTTGCGCGCTTCTTCCAACCCCGCTGCGGCCTCCTTAACCCCCGGGTAAGCCGCCAGCACGGCGGCCAGGGCTTCAACCGCCTTGGCCGGATCTTTGCCTATAAGCTTGCGCGCGCCGGCAATTTGGGTTTTAACGGTTTTTATCTGGCTTACCCTGTCCTCCGCTTGTTTGGCGTATATCGAAGCCCGTATGTCCGCGTTCTGGTACATGAATTCGGCGTCGGGGAAGTTGGCCTGTTTGAATTCGATTTCCGCTATCTTGAACTTGGCTTGCGCCACCTTCGCGTCCCCTGCCGGCGCCGCCAGCAGGAACTGCTCGTAGCGTTCGATAGCCCCGGAATTGTCGCCCTGCATGGCCTTTATCTCCCCTATGGCATACTGGCTGTAAGCCGCCTCGGGGCTGCCGGCATGCCGCGCTATTATCTTTGTGTAAGCGCTTATAGCTTCGGCAAGGCGCGCGGTTTTAACCAGTTCGCCGGCTTGCGTGTAACGGGCTTTGGCGCTGTTAAAGGTTAACTGGTAGGCCCCGCCGGCTATGCCCAGGCCCAGGCAGAAAAAAAACAAGGTGTGTGCATGTAAAGCGAAAGGCTTTTTAGCGGGGATGACGGGCTTAATTTCCAAAGTAGGCGGAGCGGCCTTTTCAGGGTTTTTTACGGGTTCCAAAGCTTTTACGGCCGGCGCGGGCGCTTTAATGGGAGTTTGGGCGAAGGGCGGCGCGGCAATGGGCGTTACGGTGGCGGCAGCCACAGGCGTTGGAACGGCCTCCGCCGGCGCTATAACAACCGGCGCGGCTTGCTGCGCGGGCAAATTAAGCGGTGGGGGGGCTTCATGCTTTATCCCGGCGCTCCCGGGGGCCGGCTGCGGGGCATGCGCTTTCTGCAGCTCAAGGTTCTTCGCACGGGCATCCAGCCGGTGCAGGATCTCCTCCAGGTTCAGCAGCCCTCTGTGCAGGTCTTCGTCGTTTGCCACATAACGATTTTATCACTTTTGCCAGGTATTTAAGATTTTGCGCAAAAAATCCCCCTTGGCCTGCTCCCGAGGCTCAACCTCAATTCCCCGAGGCTGAGCCTCGTTCCCCAAAAGAGCTAACATTAGGGATAGGTTAGGCAGGGGAGCCACAGAGCCTGTCCGACATAAGCAATTTCGGCTGCAACTGCCGCTTTTTACCTGCGCCTTTGTGCCGCTCAATTCACAACCTCCGTCGAGGGTGCTCATTTCACGGCACTTCGGCTCGGTTTCAAAATCGTCAGTTTCGCCATGAAAGCCTTATGTCGGACAGGCTCCTAGAGAGCCGAGAAAGAGCCCGAAAAACGTTTATAAATGCATGGCATATAAATTGCTCTGTACCCGGTATAGCGGCACCAAATCTAAAAGGTTAGGAGAAAGTAACTATAAAAAAGAGCAATATGCTTATACCGGTGATGAAGGCGGCTTTAAAGAAAAATATCGCGACAGGCTGCGCTGCAACATTTATCGGCTTGTCCGGAATTGCACAGTGCATGGCGGGTTCAAGTCAGGAATTTAATCTTCCGGCCATGAATTTTTATGACACACTCGGGATTTCAGCTGCACAGGAGATGAATATCCCGGCTGTTCGCAAGGTTGAGTGCGCTGTTGCTCCCGCGTTGCAGCCTAAGCGTGTTTTAAGGAGAAACATCTTAAAGTCAGCGCCGTATTTTGGGGATGAGAAATTTTTACGCCTGCTGAACGATGAGAAAACCGGAGTTATTTACTTCCGGAGTAATGATATTGCTTTGGCGGTTAAAAGACCTTCCGATTTTAAAGTGAGTACCAGACGAGAGCCCGCAAATTATACCGGGGCCCATGGCCTGATAGGTCCAAAGGCCCTTTCACGTGCAATAATTGTCGGCTAAACTCTATTTGTAGTTTCCTTGTAATCGGGGGGATCGGCCCCCGGGCATCCACGACCGGACCTTAATCCGGTGTATCCAGGGAAAGCAAAAAAGATACTTTGCTTTCCCTTTTTTATTCGGAAAATGGCAAAATATAGGGGTTAAGGGGAAAACAAATGAAAATAAACGACAAAGTAATAGCAGCTTTTTTGGTTTCGGTCGGCGCCTTTTCTGCTGCCCAGGCTATACAGTACGTAAGCAAGCTGAACAATACCGAAAAGAATGTGATAGTTTCAGCCGCTAAAAATTCGAACATTCTTATAGCGAATAGCGCCATACTCGGGACAGAGGGCGATGACAAAAAGACCATTGGGTAAGTAAGTCATCGGAGTTTTATATTTATTCATGCGCGGAGCTTCTACTGGCATAATTTCGGAGTTGGGTATTGTTTTGGGGTACAAATGCGGTCTTAGGTGCAGCCATTGCGCGGTAGCCGGGTTCCGCGGGGAACAAGATATCCGTCCGGCAGAAATCTCCCTCTTAAAACTTTCAATCCGGCAATATAGTCCCAAAACTATTTCCTTTACCGGCGGCGAGCCCACGCGCTATATCCGCCAAATCAATAATATTCTTTCGGCGCCAGCAACAAAACGCAAGCCGAAAGTCCGGATTACGACTAACGGCAGCTTCGCGGTTACAGCAGAGGCTGCGGTTAAAGTTTTAGGTTCGTTTGCCCGCCTTAATCAGGTTCAACTGTCATACGATAATTTTCATAAAACGCCCGGAGCCCTTGGCAGAGCCGGGAATGTTCTCCGGGCTTGCGCAGAACTGTCTGTAAAGTTTAATGCCATACTTACGATCCAATCCCCGCTGGACCTGGCGCTGTTAAATGAGTTGAGAACTCTGGGGGGATTTCCAGTAGTAGTTCAAAAGGTTCTCCCTGTTGGCAAGGCCAGCCAGAATGGGATTGATTATTGCTACCCCATATTGGATAAAACAGTGCTTGGCAGCAAATGCGTAAACGCCGGGAAGATGTTTTACATTTGCGGCCGGGGGTTTTCAGTTTGTTGCTCCTCTTTGATATTTAACGGGGTATCCGGCGGGGTTTCACATGGGACATTACGGGAACATCTTGAAAGCCGGTTCTATAAACTGGTGAGCAGAAAGTCTTTTTCGAGTCTGTTAAAAGAAGCAAAAATCTCTCCTCGAGAACTGCTTCCGCGACACTCGTCCCCCTGCACTCTTTGCGAACTCATTTTTAAGGAAATTAAATGGAATTAATAAAACAAGACGGCGCCAATATTGTCTATAGAATAAACTCGGGATTCCGTATGAGCGAATCCACCCTTTCTGGTGTTAATTGGGCTGGCGGCGTTAAACGCGTTTCCCTGGTTTTTGAAAAAGGCGGTATTTCTGAAGAAGACCTGTGCGGCTGCCTGCCTCAGGGGTATGATATGCGGATAGTCTACTCTGTTAATAAGGAGGAACTTTCCAGGATTTCAGTGCCTTCTAAGAATGGGAAGATCTCCCTGGAGATTCCGTCCGACTTGTCTGATTTGAAATCGTTTTTCATGAAAACGATCGAGGATTACTATATACTCCCCTTTTCCTCGCGTGTGCCGCCTGGATTAAGGCAGGAAACAAAAGAGTTTGTGGAAAACAAACTATCACTTGAGGGCAATATCTATTTAATGAAGGGCTCCGAGCGGATAGGGTTCATTTCCCTTGTGGGTTCCAAAAACGCAGCCGGGGTTCCAATTAATCTTATCCCCTGGATATGGGTTGACGGGAAGTTGTCGCCGGCAGATAGACTTGTGGCCCACGCAAAGATAATAGAGTGCCTCAAGGACAAGGCTAAAGGCGAGATAAATGCCTGGGTTGATTCGTTTAACATTCGCTCTATAAAGTTTTTCAGGAAGTTAGGCTTTATGCCTTCCTGCGCACATATCACCAGGCGCTAAATGTCGAGATCGGTTCTTTTAATCGTTTCCCTTCTATTGTCTTTCGGCAAGGTTTTTGCCGTTGCTAATGATACTTGGGGAGTGGTCCTGCTTTCTGTCCCGCCTGTAATTTCCCCGGCAGCAGCCGGGGTCAATACCGCGTACTATATACTAAAGCAGACCCATGAGCCTGTTCTCCGGAAAGATGACGGCAGTAATTATTCATCAAAAATACTCAGCACCTGGTCACGAAGCCTTAAATTCTACGACTATTTGTTTTGCCCCAAAACAGATCTGATTTTTGACGCACGAAAAAAGTTTACGCTGGAGGATTTATTGGGGCATTTGCGAAAGATTACTAAGAATTTCGATAAAGAGGCCGTAATCTCCAGGAAATTGGATTGTGTCGCGGTAAAGTTCCCGGTCCCCCGCAGTTTATATTTGGAATATTTAAGCCGGTATGAGAACGCCCCGAGCGCGCCAATCTCTGGGAAAAACGATGAGAATGGCCTGGGACCGTATTTCATTGTTGAGCATACCGCTGATAAAATATCTCTCGCAAGGAAAAAACCGGTTTCCAACGGCTACAACAGGATCGTCATTTATGGTTATAGCGGCCTTGCAGCAGGGGAAGCATTTAAAACGGAAATTAACGACTACAACCGGATTTCCCCATCGGATGTTCCCAAGACGGTTCCCGCTAACTCACAGTCTTTCTCCAATGCGGTTTTAAAATCCTTCAATTTGATAATTAATCATCCCGACAAGGATGTCAGAGATGCGGTATATAACTGCGTGGATGTTGATAAGCTTCGCCGGGCGTATCTGCCGGGTCAGCAGGAGTTTATTGATATAAAAAGCATACTACCGTTGGGGGTCTCCGGGGCCGAGGGCGGGCGGCCAAATCAGCTATGTAAAAAATTTAAAGCGCCTAAAAATATGAAGCCGTTGCTTTTTGCGAATTGGCGCAATGATAATGTGGCCCAAATGAAGGAGTTCTCGCGGCAGTTTTATGGCATGACCGGGGTTCCGATGGTAATACTCACGGTTAGCCCTGAAGAGTTTTCCAAAGGTGTACTTGGCGCAGGCCATCCGTTTAATCTAGAGGTTCTGGTTCTGGATGCGGTTAGTCCGGAATATTCGGCTTTTTTTGAGTATATCTGCCGCCGCAACGGCCTTATAAATTACCTGATGCCTAAAGCGGAGGCGCTGTATAAAAGGCTGCTTGCGGAAGAAGAGGAAGGCCGGCGCATCAATATCGCGAAAGAAATTTCCATGGAGATTTCAAGAGAGAGCGCTGTTTTGCCGTTATTTCAGGAGATCCGGAAGTTCTATTATCCGAAAGAAATTATAAACATTAATGTGGGCATGGGTTTTCTTGAATATCCTGAGGTGGCGGATTTTAGATGGTGACGCCCATCTCCCGCAGTATCGCCTACCCCTTATGGGGTATATGGGCGCCGGGCATAAAGATGTAGAATTAAATAACGGGTTAGCGGCGGGTTCTACAACA
>JAVHRY010000107.1:0-31689 GCA_036171915.1 Elusimicrobiales bacterium
TTAATGCCCCCCAAGGTTTCTATTGTAAGCCCCGGTCCCATTATTTATAATTAAGATAATGGAAGAACATCACGCCGGCCATAATAAATTTTTCGCGCTGCACGCTCATTTTTACCAGCCCCCCCGCGAAAACCCGTGGACGGACAAAATAGACCCGCAGCCTTCAGCCTGGCCTTTCCACGACTGGAACTCCCGCATAGCGCGCGAATGCTACCTGCCCAACGCCTGCGCGCGCATAAACGACGCCTCGGGGCGCGTGCTGGAGCTCTCGAACAACTACCAATACCTGAATTTCAACTTCGGCCCGACGCTGTTCTCCTGGCTGGAGAAGAATTATCCTTTCTACTACGCCAGGATAGTACAGGCGGCCCGCGAGTCCCGGGAGAGGACCGGGCATTCCAACGCCATCGCCCAGGCCTATAACCACATCATAATGCCGCTGGCCTCCTTCCAGGACCAGTTAACCCAGGCGCTGTGGGGCATAAAAGAATTCGAACACCGTTTCGGGTTCAAACCCGAAGCGATGTGGCTGCCGGAAACCGCCGCCAACAGCGACACCCTGCGCCTCCTCATAGACCTCGGGATGAAATATGTAATTCTCTCCCCCTACCAGGCGGAAAAGATAAGGCGGCCAGGAGACAAAGAGTGGGAGGACGCGGCGCTGGGGAACTTTAACACCAACAGGCCTTATGCCTGGCACGACACCCTGCCCGACGGCACCCGCGCCAGGAACCGCAGCCTCGCAGTCTTTTTTTACGACGGGCCGCTTTCCAAGGCCGCTGCCTTTGACGACTTGACCAAGGACTCCTCCGTTTTCGCGGACAGGGTTGCGGCCTGTTATAAACACGGAGAAAAAGACCCGCAGCTGGTAAGCCTTGCCGTGGACGGCGAGACCTTCGGCCACCACCATAAATTCGCCGACATGACCCTGGCGCACGCCTTCCTGCACGAGCTCAAGAAGCGCGGCATTCAGACGGTGAATTTCGGCCAGTATCTGGCGGCCAATCCCCCTCAGTGGGAAGTTTGCGTTAAAGAGGGCCCCGACAAGGAGGGCACCGCCTGGAGCTGCGCCCACGGCGTGCGCCGCTGGAAAGGCGGCTGCGACTGCGGCCGCGAGGGAGATTTCTCGCTGAACTGGCGCCTGCCGCTAAGGGCGGCCCTGAACAGCCTGCGCGACGCGGCCGCGGACATCTATGCCGCCGAAGCCTCAAAATTTTTCCGGGCGCCCTGGGACGCGCGCAACGACTACGCCGGACTGCTATTGGACCGCTCCCCCTCCAACATGGGGGCCTTCTTCACGAGGCACGCGGCCCGGCCTTTGAACATGAGCGATCAGTCCCGCGCCCTGGCGCTGCTTGAGATGCAGAAGCACGCGATGTTCATGTTTACCAGTTGCGGCTGGTTTTTCTCGGACGTCTCCCGTATTGAGACGCTGCAGAATCTGCGCTACGCCGCCCGGGCCGCGGAAACCATGCGGGACCTGGGGTTTGAGAACGCGGAAAAGACTTTCCTTTCGCTCCTGGACATGGCCCATTCCAATTACCCGGAAGCCGGCAGCGCGCTTAAGCTCTACGATAAAATAATTTCGGAGAACCTGCTGGCCAGGCAGAAGGCCGCCGCGCTTTTAATAGCGGAAGCCATGCTGGGCGGGGAAGAAAAATGCGCCGAAGGCGGCCCGGTTTACCAGCTTGGGCGCGACAACCGCGACGGGGTGCTCTGTCTGCGCGGCACCGTGGCGGCCCCCGGCCCGGAAGGGACGCCGCCGCTGGCTTTCTGCTACCTGCGCCGGGACGCGGAATTTCCCGCCATGTTTTTCTCGGAAAACTGCGGAGCGGACAGGATAAAAGCGCTATTTGCCGCGGGGAACCCCGCGGCGCTGCGGGCCGGGCTTGAAAACGATCCCGGCACGGTCAGTGTCACTTTTGACGATTTTTCCTGGGAAGAGCGCACGCTTTACGCCTGGCTGCTCGCGGACTCCGTTAAACAGGGCCACGCGGCCGCCATTTTCAAGATCTTGGACGACTATCTCTACCTGCTGGCCCGCCTGCCCGGCCGGGCGCTGGCCTCCTGGGCGCCGCTGCGCTCCCAGGCTGCCGGCTACGGCCGGCAGGCCGCCGAGCTGGTCTACGCCAAAGTCATGCGCGACAGCGGCGCGGAAAATATAAAAAAACTTTTAGCGCTGGCGGAACGCCTGAAAGCCGCGGGCCTGGAGATCAGTTTCGACCCGGCCCCCGAGGCCTCGGCCGCGCTCGCGCTTAAAGTCGCCGGGGCGGCGCTGGCCGCCCCCTCCCCGGAAAACCTGGCCAACCTGCGCGACCTCCTGAAAGCGGCGCAGTGCCTTGGGGCGCGCGACCTGTTGTTCCACATCCAGAACTGTCTTATGGACCTGTTCGCCAGGGCTTCGGCGGAAAACCTGGGAGGCGAAGCGGCGGCGCCGCTCAAAGAGCTATATGCGGTCTCAGGGATAATAATTGAAAGATTCAACGGCCGGCTGGAAGCCATCAGCCGTAAATCGGAAATGGTGAATCGGAAATAGTTCCGGCGGCAGCGCTGTCACGCGGCCGCTTACGTCCCTTTCGTCTCTATCGGTAATTTACGCTTGATGAGCTGCCATTCACTTAAAAAACAACCGCGGCCTTCCCGGGCCGCGGTTGTTTTTTTAGTCTTTAACGGCTAACTGCGCGCCGCTTTTTCGGCCTCTTCGGTAGAAAAAACCCGGTAGTCGATCTCAGGGAAGATATTATCCCGCCACTCAATATCCTTCAGGTAATCTTCTTCAATGCGGTTGCCGGTTATCTGCTCATAAAGCCCGTTGAAGCGGTTAGTATGGGAGACGAAGCGCTTGGTTGAGTAATTTTTGGCGGTACCGACAGTCATCAGGAAAGCCCAATCCGAGGACATCCCCAGCACTACCTCCCTGGCGCACTGGTTGAGCGCGCGCCTGAGCGTGCCGTCGGCATTGGTGAACTTGTTAGCCAGCTCCACCATGCGCTCCACCTGTTTGTGCAGGTGGCGGTACATCCAGTCGTTGGTGCCGTTCAGCCACACTTCGTTATAGCCCTTGTCGCCCCAGGTGGACATGGAGGGCTGCACCACCTGGTTATCCGGGTGCAGGCCCAGGTATTCGCTGGGCGTAACCATCTTTATAGTTTTCTGGTCGTGGTGTATCTTCTTGAAGAGGAACTCCAGGAAGTCCGTGCCCTCATACCACCAGTGGCCGTAGAGCTCGGCGTCGTACATGGACACCACCACGGGCTTGCGCCCCAGGAAGCCGTTCAAGTGCTCTATCTGCCGCTCGCGGTTGAACATGAAGTTCCCCGCGTGGCTGGCTGCCAGCTCCCTGGCCTCGGCCGGGTTATAAGGGGCTTTTTCGTTTAAGCCTACTTTGCCTGTTATTTTGCAGTACTTCATGCCGATGTTGCGGCGCACGCCGTCCTGGTGCAGGTAGGGCTTCACGTAGTCGTACTCCAGGTCGTAGCCCAGGTCGCGGTAGAACTCGCGGTAGCGGTTATCGCCGGGGTAGCCGGTCTCGGCGCTCCAGACCTGCTGGGCGCTTTCCATGTCGCGGCCGAAGGCGGCCACGCCCGAGGGGCAGTACACCGGGGCGTACACGCCATAGCGGGGCCGCGGGCTGCCGTAAATTATGCCGTGGGTTTCAAGGAAGAAATAACGTATGCCCTGCGCCTTCAGGAAGACGTCGTCGCCGGGGTTATAGGCGCATTCCGCCAGCCAGATGCCGCGCGGTCCCCGCCCGAAATGCTTACGGTAGTCGTCGGCGGCCAGCTTTATCTGGGCGTGCACCGCCTCCTTCCTGAGCTCCAGGGGCAGGAAGCCGTGGGTGGCGCCGCAGGTTATTATTTCAAGCTTGCCCATGTCCTGGAACTTCTTAAATCCGTCCAGGACCCTGCCGTGGTAATAATCCTCGTAAAGCTCGCGGATACGGCGGAACTTGGTCTCGTACATCTTGGCCACTTCGTAGAAGCCCGTGTTGCGGGTGCGCACAACTTCCTTCTCGGCCAGTTCCAGGCGCAGGCTGTAGTAACGCCGGAAGCGCTCCCTGAGCAGGTCATCCGCCATCATATTGCACAGCGGCGGTGTTATGGACATGGTGACGCGGAAATCCGTGCCCTCCGCCGTCAGGCGTTCGTACACGTCCAGCAGCGGGATATAGGTTTCGCACATCGCCTCGAAAAACCAGTCTTCCTCAAGGAAGTCCTCATACTCCGGGTGGCGTATGAAAGGGAGGTGCGCGTGGAGTACTAAAGCGAGGTAGCCTTTTTCTTTATTTGCCATCGGTGGTTGTAGCTCTGGTGACTTTTATCTCTATCTCCCTTGAATCGGTCTCGTCCTTGGAGAGGGCTTTTATCGGCAGGCCGACAAGGCCGTCCGGGAGCGCGAAGCGCATGGAGAAAGTGCCGTCCGGGTTCAGGTTGACCTTGCGGCCGGATACGGTCACGAAGGCGTCGGGTTCGGTAGCCCCGTAGAGGATAAGTTCGCAGTCCGCCACCAGCCAGAACTTCTTGGCAAGCTCGGGCTTCTGCAGGTTCTGCGAGGACATGGAGCTTACTCCCCAGGAGGAAGCGCGCGAGAACACGGCGCGCAGCATTTCCCAGCGCTGCGCCAGGGACTTAGCAACCTCGCCCGAACCCTTGCCTATGTACTCAACTCCGGAGAGCTGCAGCAACTTGTCGAAATCAGTGGAAACCGCCATCCACTTTTCATCGGTTACGTCGGAAACCCGGCCGCCGGGGAGATTTACGGTATTGGTCTTTACCAGCCCTATGAAGGAGCCGTCCGGCATCACCAGGCCGAGCTCGCAGCAGTAAGAGCGGCCGCTTTCCTGCACGTTGACGTACCAGCTCTTGGCCTCCATCATCACGGGGATGTCGAAATATTTGGAAGCGGCGCCGTCCGTGACGTCGTAGACCCGGATGACCTGGCGGCCTTTCTGGAAGACGTCCTCGCCGTGCTCTTTGCGGGTGTTCTTGCGGGAATTATCGGTTATTTCCCAGTAGATGAACATCCAGTTGGGATCGCGCGGCAGGAGGGCCGCCTCGGTCTTGCCGTAGCCTTCCGGCAGAGCTTTGGATTCGGCCTCAGGCGAGTTGTTGTTCTTCTTAATCTGTCCTGACGAAGTCATCAGTTTCTCCTTATTAGAACAATCTGTGATTTTTAAGTTCCAGGCCGGGAAAGCCTCGTGAAAAATTAACGGTTTAAATCCCCCCCTACGTATCCTACGCAGTTATGATAGCAAATTATGATCTCTTTTCAACAAAATTTCAGAATTTATTTTTTTTAGGCCCGCACCCCATTCCTGGGCCCTGTCTTACGGGCCAAAAGGCCCATTGCCGCAGGGGTCCTTTGACGCTGGACAACCCGGCGGCTTCCGGATATAATATAGTTGCAGGGAAAGGACCGTTAACGGAGACACCATGAGAAAAGCGCTTGCCTGCCTTACTTTTTTCTTTTTTTGGTATTCAACCGCAAGAGCCCAGCTTAGCGCCTACTTCGTAAATGTGGGCCAGGGCGACGCCATTTACATTGAGTTCCCCAACGGGACTAACGCGCTCATAGACGGCGGCCCCTCCGGTGAGCTGATCTACCAGTTCTTAAAGGCCAAAAACGTCACCAAGCTTGACCGCGTAGTGCTTACCCATCCGCACAGCGATCATTACCGCGGCCTTAAAAAAGTTTTCACCGCTTTCGACGTGAAGAACTATTACGACACCCGGGCGGAGAACGTGGACGCCCAGGGAGACAACAACCTGCGCGAACTGGCCGCCGAAGAACCCGGCTGCAATATTATCTATCCCGAACCCGGCAGCGAACTGAAATGGGACAGCGCCGTCACGGTAAAAGTGCTCAATTCCTGCACGGAACCGGTGCAGATGCACGACAATAACGAGGCCAATAACTGTTCCCTGGTGCTGCGGCTCTATTACAACGGCCGCGGGATATTGCTGATGGGCGACGCCGAATCCGCGATCGAGAACGCGATGATGCGCATTTATAAATCCGGCCTGAACTCCACTTATCTTAAAGTAGCCCACCACGGCTCGCGCTATTCTTCCGGCGAAAAATTCCTGGCGCGCGTACAGCCCAAGGTGGCCATAATCTCAGTAGGCAAAGACAATGTCTACGGGCACCCGCATAAAGAAGCGCTGGACCGGTTAACGGCGGCCGGCGCGCAGATCTTCACCACCCTCACCGGCACCCAGTCCCTGACCATCCCGGCTCCCGGCAAGGGGCCGGGGATGCTTATGGACGGCATGCCCGGATTCTCCTACGCAGACGTTATGGAAACTCCCAAATTCGACATGGAAGCGCAGGCGCGCGAGAACGCCGCCCTGCGGCAGCTTAACGAGGCCGCCGGGGAGAAGTAAGGAGCAGCGAGAAAAAATAAAAACGCCCGGTCTGCCGGGCGTTTTTTTTATCGGGGCAGGAGAGGTGAATTTTCCGGGAGGGCATACACGGCCGCAAGCCGCGCGCGGGTAAGCATCCGGGCGGCGGGCCCGCAGGCGTAAGCCCCGTCCCGGCCCAGGAGCAGCGCCTTGCTGCAGCCCAGGCGCGCCAACGCGGGCTCGTGTAGCACGGCCGCCACGGCCATGCCTTTGCCCGCAAGCCGCAGGAGCAGCGCCATGATATCGGATTTATACTTCAGGTCAAGGTGCGAGGTAGGTTCGTCGAGCAGCAGCAGGCGGGCCTGCTGCGCCAGCGCCTGCGCTATAAAGACCAGCTGGCGTTCCCCGGTAGAAAGCGTATTTACCGACCGCGGAGAAAGGGCGGTTATGCCGGTCTCTTCCATGGCCAGGTCCCCGGCCCGGGTATCTTCGGCGCCGTACGGGCGCCACAGCCCCGCCCGGGCCGCGCGGCCGAGCAGCACAATTTCCCGGACCGTAAAATCATAAGGGGTAGAGGTTTCGCTGGGTACATAGGCCGCCAGCCGCGCCAGCCGCCCCGCGGCCAGGGAGGAGACGTCCTGCCCCCCCAGCCTTACCTCGCCCGGGCGCGTTTTTAAAAAACCGGTAAGCAGCTTCAGCAGGGTTGACTTTCCGGAACCGTTGGGGCCCAGCACGCATAAAAATTCTCCCGGCCGGACTTCAAAAGAGATGTCCTTGAGTAGCGGACGGTCGCCGTAAGAAAACGACAGGCCGGAAACTTTCAGCAGCGGCATCAGCCCCTCCCCCTGGAATTTTTCCACAGCAGCCACATAAAGAACGGCGCCCCCGCCAGCGCCATTATAACGCCCGCCGGGATCTCGGACGGGGGGAACAGCGAGCGCCCGGCCGCGTCGGCGGCGGCAAGCAGGGCGGCCCCGCCGATGGCCGCGGCCGGCACCAGTATGCGGGCCGAAGGCCCGGAGATAAGCCGGACTATATGCGGGGTCATCAACCCCACAAAACCGATAGTGCCGCCCAGCGCCACGGCGGCCGACGTGGCCGCGCAGGCGAGCGAGAAGAAGATAAGCCTTTCGCGGCCGGGGTTGGCGCCCAGGTGATAGGCCTTTTCCTCCCCCAGGGCCATGGCGTCAAGGGCGCGCCAGCGGGCCATTGAAAAGGCTAAGGCCGCGGCGATTATAACCGCGGAAACGGCCAGCACCCGGGGTTCTACCGTGTAAAGCCCCCCGAGCACAAAATAAAAAATAGAGAAAGAACGCTCGCGCGCCACGCTGAGCGTCAGCATCACCAGCGCCGAAAGGAAAGCGCTGACCGCCACGCCCGCCAGCACCAGCGCCGCGTCCGACAGCCGCCCGGCCAGGCGCGCCAGCCAGTAAGACAGGAAAGTGGCGCCAAAGGCCCCGGCAAAAACTGAGACAAAAAACAAGGGCGAAGTTCTTTCCACCCCGGCAAGGAAACAAAAGACAGCTGCCGCGGTGGCCCCGGAGGAAGTGCCGAGTATATAGGGGTCGCTCAGCGGATTTTTAAGCACGCCCTGGAAAAGGGCCCCGGCAAGGCCCAGCGCCGCCCCCACGGCCAGCGCCGCCAGCGTGCGCGGCAGGCGCAGCCGCCAGATAACGTCGTAGTTAGACAGGCCGGCCGGCCCCGCCGCGAGAGAAAACAGGCAGGCGGCAGCCAGCGCCGCTAAAAGGAGCAGAGCCTTATTTTTTGACATACAACAAGCCGCGGAGTTTTTTTATCTCGGCAACAATGCGCGGCCCGGGCCTTGAAAAAGCGTCCCGGTCAAGCGAGGTTATAATAAGCCCGCTTTTTGCCGCCGCAAGGCCGCCCGCCATGGGCCGGGCAAGGAATTCTTCTTTTGTGCCGGAAAGCAGGATGACGGCCTCGGGGTCCAGCAGCAGCACTTCCTCCCAGGAAGCCTGGAAATAGCCCCGTTTTTCTCCCGCAAAAATATTCCCCCCCCCCGCAAGGCGCAGCGCGTCGGAGAGAAAAGACTCCCCCCCGGAGGTCCAGCCCCCGGTGTCGGCTTCAATGTAAACTTTTAAAGGCTTTTCTGGCCCGGGCGGGGGCAGGGCCGCGGACAGCCTTTTCACAAGTTTCTTCCCGGCGGTTTCCCGGCCGAGCGCTGCGGCGACAAGGCGGATAGTGGAAAAGATATCCGCGACGCTTTTTTCTTCCGGCAGCTGCACCACTTTAACGCCCATACCCGCAAGCTGTTTTGAAGAGGAGGCGGCCGCCCAGGCGCCCGCAAAAACCATGTCGGGTTTTAGCGAATATATTTTCTCCACATTAGGCCGCAGGTAGTCCCCGGTTTTTTCTATTTTCGCAGTTTCCGGCGGCCAGTTGCAGAAATTAGTCACCCCGACCAGGTCTTTGCCAGCTCCCAGCTCAAAGATTATTTCAGTGTAGGAAGGCATAAGCGCGACCACCCGCCTGGCCTGGACGGGAACGGAAGGGACGCAAAGGCACAAAGCCGCCGCGAGAACAATTAAGCGGCTGCCTGGTTTGGAGGTGTTTTCCATATAATATTCATCTCTCCTTGAAAGAGAAAGTATAAAAAAAACCAACCGGGAGGTTGGGCTTTTGAGGCTTTCCCCTCGGATACCCGCGCGGCTCGCGCGGGTTCGCAGTAGACCGGGCTTAGCCTTGCGGCATCACCGTTGCGGGGCAGCCGGGGATTCGCACCCCGTTCCTTCTGCGCTACTTAACTATAATACAATTTTAGAACCTGTAATAGTAACGCCACAATCCAGCTTCAGGCGGCCGGCAGCCGGATCTTTTACGTCAGGAGCAGCGGCATGGAATAGAGGAAAAGTACGGGGCAAAGCTCTTTAATTTGTTCGAAGGCTGCGCAGAAAGGGCATGACCGGGTCCGGGATCGGGCCGGTGCTGCAGGAAAACAGGGGATATTACGGCGGAGATATGGGGTTCAAATCCGTGCCCGGCAAGGTTATCTCCCCGGCTTAAGGCCCATAAGCGAGTTCGCCAGGCCGCGGCAAAACGCCGTTTTGAGCAGGGCGGCGGGGCGGCCCAGCGCGGCTTCGAGGCCCGGATCGGTCAGGATGGAGGCCAGCGCGCCCGGCGGCTTCCTTCCGCCGCCGGACATATTCTCAATAACGCCCAGCACCGGCACTTTCATTTTTTTATAAAGCGCCAGCGAGCGCTCCAGCACGTCGCGGGCTATCACCGAGGGCGTGGTAACGGCCAGGATCTCAGCTTTCCGCGCGAAGCGCATAACGTCCAGCGCCGCGTCGTTGATGCCGGGCGGCATATCCAGCACCAGGAAATCCAGCTCCCCCCACCGCGTTATGGCCAGCAGCTCTATTATAGCGTCCGAGACATTGGCACCGCGCAGGGGCACGGCTTGGTTTTCGGAGAAAAAAACCACCGACATGAACTTTATCCCCTCGTAAACCGGTGGTTCCAGGCCTTTGTCCTCTTTTGGGAAAAGCCCTTTGGCCCCAAGAATAATATGGTCCGAGGCTCCGGCGAAGTCCAGGTCGAACAAACCGGCCTTATAACCTTTCCTGGCCAGCAGCAGCGCCAGGGTGCAGGCGGTAACGCTCTTGCCTATGCCGCCTTTCCAGCCGGTCACCGCTATTATACGCTTAACATTCCTTAGGCGCTCACCTATCACGGAAGGGCGCGGGTCAATATTGGTCATCTGTCGCCCTTGATATAATTTATGCTGACGCCCCGGCCCCTGGCTATTTCAAAATCCGGGCTGCCGCACTTGGGGCATTTCATAAAAGTATGCGCCATCTCCGGCACAAAGTGGATAAACTCTGCCTCGTCCCGGGTTTTCTTAAGGCCTTTGAGCGGGAACTCGTGCGAGCAGGCCTTGCAGCGGAAAGCGGCGGGCTCGTTCGTGATCTTGAATTTACAGGCCCTGGCGGCCGGGAACTGCTTGCGCAGTTCTTCCAGCGCAAAGATGAATATATCCTTGTCTATAGCCTGGAGCTCGCCGAAAACTATGCCGGTCTCTTTTAATTTCTTTAGTTTCTCGGCCGCGGCGTGTTCCACCGCGGTTTTTATGACAGATTCAGCCAATGCCCATTCGTGCATAACAAGATTATATAAATTAACTTCCCCGGGTGCGGACTTTCCGCCGGGTATCCACACTATCGCCGCATTTTTTATGGACGGCATATAAAGGAAACTTATATAATACTGATAATCCACTTTACAAAAAATTACGGGTACGGAGAACTGTTTGACCGCCTCATCATCAACGACCACGACGCATCCTTTTCTGCCTTATTCTCCGGAGGCCCTGGCGTACCTGCGCGACCTCGGAGGGCAGTTGTCGCTGTCCATGGGGAACGGCGGCCCGGTTCTTAAACCCGGCCTGTCAGCTTCGGACGCGGTCGTTCCAGCCTGCCTGCCGGAAAACCTCGGCGACCCGGCTTTCCGCAAGGCGCACTCCCTGAAATACGCCTATGTCGGCGGTTCCATGGCCAACGGCATAAGCTCCACCCAGCTGGCCGAAGCCCTCGGCCGGGCCGGGATGCTGGGTTTTTACGGCGCAGCCGGGCAGCCGCTTGAAGAAGTTGAAAAAGCCATTGACCGCTTACAGTCGGCAGCAGCCCTCACTTACGGCTTTAATCTCATACACAGCCCTTCGGATGCCGCGCTTGAAACCGCGCTCGCGGCCTTATACCTGAAGCGCGGAGTGCACAGAATAGAAGCCTCCGCCTTCATAAACCTTACCCTGCCACTCATCCGTTTCAGGACGGCCGGCATACGCCGCAACGCCGCCGGGGAAATAGAGACGCCCAACCGTATTATAGCCAAGATCTCCCGCGCGGAAGTGGCCGAGCGCTTTTTCTCCCCCCCGGAGGCGAAGTTCCTCTCCGAACTGGTTTCCAGCGGAGAACTTACCCCCGAACAAGCCGAACTCGCCGCGCAGGTGCCCGTGGCCGAAGACGTTACCGCCGAGGCGGATTCCGGCGGGCACACGGACAACAGGCCGCTGGTAAACCTGCTGCCCGCCATAATAGCGCTGCGCGACCGTGTACAGGCCGCCCGCGCGTATCCCGCGGGGCTGCGCGTAGGCGCCGGCGGCGGCATAGCCACACCGGAAGCCGCCGCCGCTGCTTTTATGATGGGCGCCGCCTATATAGTGACCGGCTCGGTCAACCAGGCCTGCGTGGAGTCCGGCACCTCCGAACTGGTAAAACAGCTCCTGTCCGAAGCCGGGCAGGCCGACGTAGCGATGGCCGCGGCCGCGGATATGTTCGAGATGGGAGTGAAAGTACAGATCTTGAAGCGCGGCACCATGTTCGCCATGCGCGCAAATAAACTTTACGACTATTACCGCGCCTACAACAGTTTTGAAGAGCTCCCAGCCGAAACCCGCGCCGCACTGGAACGGGATTATTTCCGCGCTTCTTTTGAAGAGATCTGGCGCGGCACGCGCGAATATTTCCTGCGCAAAGACCCCGCTAAGGCCGGCCGCGCGGAAAAGGAGCCTAAATTCAAGCTGGCCCTGGTGTTCCGCTGGTACCTTAGCCAGTCTTCCCGCTGGCCGCTGGCCGGAGACGTTTCCCGCAAGCTGGATTACCAGGTCTGGTGCGGCCCGGCTATGGGCGCTTTTAACGAGTGGGCTAAAGGTTCCTTCCTGGAAAAACCCCAGGCCCGCGGCGCGGTCACGGTAGCCCAGAATTTACTCCACGGCGCGGCGGCGCTTACCCGCCTGCACGCGCTGCGCTGCCAGGGCGTGGCCGTAGCTCCGGAGCTGGCGCGGCAGGAGCCGCTTACAAGCGGACAGTTAGCCCGATACTTCAGATAAAAGGTGAACGACCATGAGCGCAAATGAAAGACCGTTTCAGTCGCCGATAGCTCTAGTGGGCATAGGCTGCCTTTTCCCCAAAGCGGAAAACGCGAAGCGCTTCTGGGCCAATATCAAGAACGGTGTGGACGCCATAACCGAGATCCCGGCTTCCCACTGGCTCCCCGAAGATTATTTCGACAAGAACCCCAAGAGCCCGGACCGCACTTACGCGCGCCGCGGCGGCTTCCTGCTGCCGGTGGACTTTGACCCTTCGGAATTCGGCCTGGCCCCCAACGCCCTGGAAGCCACGGATAGCGCCCAGCTGCTGGGCCTGCTGACAGCTAAAATGGCGCTCGCGGACGCGGGCTACGGCGCAGGCCGGGAATTTGACCGCAGCCGCGTCAGCGTGATACTGGGGGTTACCGGGGCGCTTGAGCTTGTTATCCCTCTGGGCGCGCGGCTCGGCCATCCGAAATGGCGCAGGGCGCTTTCCGAATTCGGCATAGTCGGGGCGGACGCCGAGGCTATTATTTCCCGCATGCAGGAGGACTATGTCCCCTGGCAGGAAAGTTCCTTCCCCGGCCTGCTCGGCAACGTGGTCTCCGGCCGCATAGCCAACCGGTTCAACCTGTCCGGCACCAACTGCGTAGTGGACGCCGCCTGCGGCAGCTCGCTCGCCTCCGTACACATGGCTTCGCTGGAGCTCGCCACCGGCCGCTCCTCAATGGTAGTTACCGGCGGGGTGGACTGCTTTAACGATATTTTCATGTATATGTGTTTCAGCAAGACCCCCGCCCTATCGGCCTCCGGCGACGCCAGGCCGTTTGACGCTTCAGCCGACGGCACGGCGCTGGGCGAAGGCCTGGGTATGGTAGTTATGAAGCGCCTCGAAGACGCGGTAAAAGACGGCGACAGGATCTACGCGGTGCTTAAAGGAGTAGGCTCTTCCTCCGACGGCAAAGGCAAGGCCATCTACGCCCCCAGCGCCGAAGGGCAGGCGCGGGCGCTCCGGAACGCCTACAGCGTGACCGGAGTTGCGCCGGAAACCGTGGAACTGGTAGAGGCGCACGGCACCGGCACCACCATAGGCGACGGCGTAGAAGTCGACGCCCTCACCGAAGTTTACAGCTCCGGCAAAAAAGCGGGCGCATGGTGCGCTCTGGGCTCGATAAAGTCCATGATCGGCCACACCAAAGCCTCCGCGGGATCTGCGGGCCTTATAAAGACGGCGCTTGCGCTGTACAACAAAACCCTGCCCCCCACAATAAAAGTTACTAATCCCCTGAAACAGCTGGCAGCCGGAACCACGCCTTTTTATATCAGCGCTGAAATCCGCCCCTGGGTAAAAAAAGACCACCCCCGCCGGGCGGCGGTGAGCGCCATGGGGTTCGGCGGCTCCAACTTCCACGCCATACTTGAGGAATACTCCCCGGAGAAACCGCGGCCGGACTGGGACGGCGATGTGCAGATAGCCGCCCTTTCGGGCGCCGGGCCCGAAGCCCTTAAGGCCGAACTGGCCACCTGGAAGGGCCTGGGCTGGGATGAGCTGCGTGTAAAGGCGATGCGCTCGCGCGCGGCTTTTAAAGCTTCCGGCGCGGCGCGGCTTACTTTCGTGCTCGAGAACGGCAAGCAGGAAGCTGTAATAGCTTCGGCCTTGTCCAGCCTGGACTCCCAGAGCTCAGCTTCCGTCTGGACCACCCCGGACGGAGTTTGTTTCGCCTCCGGCCCCGCGGAGAAGCTGGCAATACTGTTCCCCGGCCAGGGAGCGCAGTACCCCGGCATGCAGCGCGACATAACCTGCCGCTTCCCGGAAGCGCTTGAAACCCTTTGCGCCGCCGATAAAGCTTTCGGCGGTGAAAAAGCCCTGTCGGAGTTCATCTACCCCAGGACCGCTTTTACCCCCGAAGGCAGGCAGGCGCAGGCCGTAGAACTGCGCGGCACGCAAATAGCCCAGCCCGCACTCGGCGCGGCGTCCTTCGGCGCCTGGCGCGTGCTGGCCGCCTTCGGCGTTAAACCGGACGCTTTCGCAGGCCACAGTTACGGCGAACTGACGGCGCTCTGTGCCGCCGGCGTTTTCGACGCCGCCTCGCTCATCTCGCTTTCCAAGCTCCGCGGCAGCCTGATGGCCCGCGGGGACGGGGACCGCGGCGGCATGCTGGCCGTGCAGGCCCCCATGGCCGACGTAGAGAGGGCCTTGAAAGAAGAGAAGTTGGACCTTATCATAGCCAACAAGAACTCTCCCGCGCAGTTCGTGCTCTCCGGCCGCACCGAAGAAATCAGACGCGCCGCCGATTGTTTCGCCAAACGCGCCGTCAAGAACACCGTGCTGCAGGTTTCGGCCGCGTTCCACAGCCCGCTGGTGGCCGGGGCGCAGAAAGAATTCTCCGCCGCGCTCTCGAAAGTAAAATTCGGCAAGGCGCAGGCCACCGTATACGCCAACAAGACCGCCGGCGCCTACCCCCCCGACGCGGGCACGGCGCGCGACACGCTGGCCTCGCAGCTGGCCTCCCCGGTAGAATTCACCGCCATGGTGGAGAAGATGTACACCGACGGGACCAGGACTTTCCTGGAAGTCGGCCCCGGCTCGCGCCTTACCGGCCTGTCCGGTTCCATCCTAGCCGGCCGCCCGCACGCGGCTTTTGCTCTGGACGCTTCCTCCGGCAAACGCTCCGGCATAGCCGACCTGGCCCGGGCCATCGCCCGCCTGGCCGCCCTCGGGCACAGCCTGAACCTGGCCGCCTGGGAAAACGGCGAAGCCGGAGTAAAGGACGTGCTGGAAAAGAAAGTTTCCAAGCTGGCGGTAAAGCTTACGGGGGCGAATTACCGTTCTCCCCGCCCCGCCTCCGCGCCCCGCCCTGCGTTCAGGCTGCAGCCGGCGCCTTCAGCACAGCAGCCAGCGGCACCCCAGCTCTCCGCCCAGGTCCCGCAGGGCTTCGCTTCAGACGCCCTGAGCGTCACGCAGGCCAGCATGGCCGCCCTCCAGAAACTGCAGGAGCAGACTGCCGTGCTGCACGCCCGGTTTCTGGAAGGCCAGGAAGCCGCCCAGCGTTCCTTCCAGGCCCTGGTTGAACAGCAGCAGCAGCTTTTCACCGGCGTCGCCCCGGCTCCCCGCGAGCAGACGTACCCGGCGGCCCCGGCGGTCTACGCAGCCCCCGCGCCGCTTCCCGCCCCTGTCGCGCCCCCGGTACACCCTCAGGCCCGGCCCGTCTCTGCGGGCCCCGACGCCGGGCAGGTACTGCTCGCCATCGTCTCGGCCCAGACCGGCTACCCGGCCGAATCGCTTAACCAGGACATGGACATGGAATCCGACCTGGGCATTGATTCCATCAAGCGCGTGGCTATCCTCTCCGAACTCCAGGAAAAACTTCCTTCGGCCCCCCGCATCACTCCGGAACAGCTCGGCTCCATCCGCACCCTGCGCCAGATAACCGCCTACCTCTCCGAGGGCATGCCTAAAACCGCTGCCCCCGTTGCGGCCGCCTCCGGCCCCGACGCCGGGCAGGTACTGCTCGCCATCGTCTCGGCCCAGACCGGCTACCCGGCCGAATCGCTTAACCAGGACATGGACATGGAATCCGACCTGGGCATTGATTCCATCAAGCGCGTGGCTATCCTCTCCGAACTCCAGGAAAAACTTCCTTCGGCCCCCCGCATCACTCCGGAACAGCTCGGCTCCATCCGCACCCTGCGCCAGATAACCGCCTACCTCTCGTCCTCAGCCCCCGCCCCGGCGGTTGCCGCCGCCCCGGCGCCGGCAGGCAGCCGCGCGGAATGCGAAATAACCCGGCAGGTATTAAAAACCCAAAATTTCAACCCCGCGGTCCCCAGGGAAAAAGTCGCCCTGGACCATAAACTCCCGATCCTGGTTACCGACGACGGGGCAGGTCTCGCCGAGGCCGTGGTGAACAGCCTCCGGGAACTGGGCTGCAGCGCTGAAAGGGTTTCTGTAGACGCAGCGCAGGCCCTCCCGCGGGGAGGCCTTTCCGGGCTGATCATAATAGCGCCCGCCGCCCGGCTTCCCAAAAAATATCTCTGGGAAAAAGATTCCGAAGATTTCCTGAAAAAGGCCTTCCTCCTGACGCAGGCCGCGGGGCCCGCGCTGCGCACCGCCGGAAAGAAATCAGGCGCCTGCCTAATGACCATCTCGCGCCTGGACGGGACCTTCGGCATCTCGGGCCTTAAGTCCGAGCAGGATCCCGTGTTCGGCGGCCTGGCCGGCCTGGCGAAGACCGCCGGGCAGGAATGGCCGGAAGTTTCCTGCCGCGCCCTGGACGCCGCCGCCGACTGGCAGCATACCGTATCGGTAGCGCAGGCCATCGCCGACGAAGTTTTCTACAAAGGCCCGGCTGAACTGGGCCTTTCCGGAACTGGCAGCAGGCTGATACTGCTAACCGGTTCCGAACAGGTAAAAGGCGGCAGGCTGCCGCTTGAAAAAGGCGACGTGGTGCTTATAACCGGCGGGGCCCGAGGCGTCACAGCCGAAGCCGCCGCCGCGCTGGCCGGAGCCTGCGCCCTTAAACTGGCCCTGCTCGGCCGCAGCCCGCTGCCCGCCCCCGAAGAAGCCTGGCTGGCCGCCTGCGCGACCGACGGCGAGATAAAACGGGCGCTGCTCTCCCGCAACCCTGGCATGGCGCCCAGGCAGGCCGGGGAAGACTGCCGCCGGATCCTGGCCGCCCGCGAGATCCGCGCGCAGCTCAACCGCTTCGAAGCCGCCGGCTCGCAGGCCGTTTATTATTCCGCCGATATCCGGGACCACGCGGCCGTCGCCCGCGTAATGGAAAAGATAGTGAAGGAACTCGGTCCCGTCCGCGGCCTGGTGCACGGCGCCGGCGTGCTGGCCGACAAACTCATCCTCGAAAAGACGGCCGAACAGTTCAGCTCCGTGTTCGACACCAAGGTGACGGGGCTGCGGAACGTACTATCCGCGCTGCAGATGCAAAAGCTCAGGTGCATCGCCCTGTACTCTTCCTCCACCGCCCGGTTCGGGCGCAAAGGCCAGTGCGATTACTCCATGGCCAACGAAGTGCTGAACAAGACCGCGCACCTGCTCACCCGCCGGCTGCCGGATTGCCGCACGGTCTCCTTCAACTGGGGACCGTGGGACGGCGGCATGGTCAACAACGATCTCAGGGACCTCTTCGCAAGGGAAGGCGTGGGCGTGATAGGCCTCAGGGCCGGCGGGAAATTCCTAACGGACGAGCTTTCGTCCTCGGGCGGCGCGGTGGAAGTGGTGGTGATAGCCAGCCCCGCCGGCACCCAGAAGCGGGAGCCGCAGGGCCAGCTGAAAGCAGGCAGCCCTGCGTTCGAGCTGACGGTCACGCTGGAAGATTATCCTTTCCTGCGCTCCCACGTGATCAACGGCAAAGCCGTAGTCCCCACCGCCGTCATCGCCGAATGGCTGGCGCACGGCGCGCTGCACGGCAACCCCGGCCTGCTCTTCCACGGCTTCAACGATCTCAAGATCTGCAAGGGCGTCGTCCTGGGCTCCGCCCCGGAGAAGCTCTCCGTGCTGGCCGGCAAAGCCGTCAAGAAAGAAGGCTTCTTTCCGGTGCAGGTAGAACTGCGCGGGTACGGCGGCGTGCTGCACGCGGGCGCGGAGATAGTCCTGGCCTTGAGCCTCCCCGCCGCCCCCCTCCCGGCGCCCGAGTTCGCCCTTAAAGCCTACCCCCGCACGGTGGAGCGCGCCTACGGCGAAATACTTTTCCACGGTGAGGACATGCGTTTTATCCGCTCGGTGGCCGGAGTCTCGGAGAAAGGCATAGCGGTGGACGCCGCCGCCTCCCTTCCTCCCGCTTCCTGGCTGCGCCGACCGCTGCGCGACCGCTGGCTGGCGGACCCCGCCGCCCTCGACGCGGCGTTCCAGGGGCTGATACTCTGGACCTTTGAAAATTCCGGCGCCTGCTCGCTGCCCAACAGGGCCGCGTCGTACCGGCAGTTCGCCGCGCAGTTCCCGGCCAAAGGAGTACGCATAGTCGCCCGCGTCACGCGGACGCTTGAATATAACGCCGTAGCGGACATAGATTTTATAGACGAGAAGGGAAACCTGGTGGCCCGCATGGAGGGCTACGACTCTACCGTTGACAAAGCCCTCAACGCCGCCTTCCGCAAGAATACGCTGGCGGAAGTCATAGTCTAGCCCCTGTCCTGCTCATCGCGGTTAATGATTTAAGATGCACGAAACTCAACCTGTAGCCATTGTCGGCGTCGGCGGGATATTCCCCGGCGCGCCGGACCTGGACCGTTTCTGGCGCAACATTTCCGAAGGGGTGTGTTCGGCCAAGGATGCCCCGGCTGGCCGCTGGATTCTGCCTGGCCGCGAGGCCTTTGACCCGCAGAAGGGCGCGCCCGACAAAGTCTATTCCCTCAAGGCCTGTTTTGTGGAGGATTTTAAACTGGACCCCTCCGGGCTGGACCTGCGCGCAGCTTTCATCGAAAAGCTGGATCCCGCTTTCCACCTGGCGCTGCACGCCGCACGCCAGGCTTTCCTGGACGCAGGGGAAAAAAAGATAAACAGGGCCCGCACCGGCGTCATCATCGGCAATATCGTCCTGCCCACTGATTCTTCGTCCGCACTGGCGCGGGAAATGCTGCTCCCGGGTTTCGAGAGAGCGGTTTTCGGCCGCCCCCTCACGGAGTTAAAGACCGGTACCGACCCCATCAACCGCCGCGTGGCGGGACTCCCCGGCGGCGTGATAGCCCGCGCGCTGAACCTCTCCGGAGGTTCTTTCACGCTGGACGCCGCCTGCGCCTCCTCGCTTTACGCCCTTAAGCTGGCCGCGGACGCCCTCAAGTCCGGCCGCGCCGACGCCATGCTCGCCGGCGGAGTTTCCCGGCCTTCGAGCCTCTACACCCAGATGGGCTTCTCGCAGCTGCGCGCCCTTTCCCCCTCGGGCCGCCCTTCCCCGTTCGACGCCGCAGCCGACGGGTTGGTGGTGGGCGAAGGCTCCGGCATGTTCGTGCTCAAGCGCCTTTGCGACGCGGTGAAGTGCGGCGATAAAATTTACGGCGTGATCACCGGCATAGGCCTTTCTAACGACATTGGCGGCAGCCTGCTGGCCCCCAATACGGCGGGACAGCTGTACGCTATGCGCGCGGCCTACAAGCAGGCCGGGCTTTCCCCTTCCCAGATAGACCACATAGAATGCCACGCCACCGGCACCCCTGCGGGCGACCCTATAGAAGTGGAGAGCCTCAAGACGCTCTGGGGCGAGCGGGGCTGGAGCGCAGGGCAGTGCGCGCTGGGCTCGGTTAAGTCCAACGTGGGGCATTTGCTCACCGCGGCGGGTTCGGCGGGCATGATGAAGACCCTGCTGGCCTTCCAGAACAAGACCCTGCCGCCTACCGCCAATTTTTCCAAGCCCGGCCCCAGGATAAAGCTCGCCGACAGCCCTTTCAAGGTCCAGGCCAGGGCCGAGGACTGGACGGCCCGGGACGCCAAGACCCCCCGCCGCGCCGCCGTCAGCGCCTTCGGGTTCGGCGGCATCAACGCGCACGTGCTGGTGGAAGAATACGGCGGCTCTTTCTACCCCGCCGTAAAACACGCCCCGGCCAAAGCCGCCCCCGCGGCCCCGGTACCCGTGGCCATAGTCGGCATGGAAGCCCGCTTCGGCACGCTCGCGAACCTGCGGGAATTCCAGGAAGCCGTTCTTAACGGCGGCGCCGCCGCCTCCGAGAACCAGCCCGAGGCCCGCCGCCGCGGCCCCGCCTCCGGAGTAAGGAAAGGTTTTTATCTTCGGGAAGTGGGCGTAGCCGCCGACGCCTACCGCATTCCTCCCAAGGAGCTGGAGGAGATGCTGCCGCAGCAGCTGCTCATGCTGGACGTGGCCGCCAAGGCCGTGGCCGACTACGGCCCAGGCAAGAAGGGGCTCGAGAACGCGGGCGTCTTCATAGGCCTCGGCCTGGACATGAACACCGCCAACTTCCATTTCCGCTGGGCGCTGCTCGAGACCGCGCGAGAACAAGCCCGGCAGCAGGGCTGGAACCTTTCCGAAAAGGAAGAAAAAGAATTTCTCTCCGGCCTGCGCGACGCCGCAGGGCCGGCGCTGTCGGCCAACCGCACCATGGGCGCGCTCGGCGGCATAGTGGCCAGCCGCATAGCCAGGGAATTCCACGTGGGCGGCCCCAGCTTCACAATTTCCAGCGAAGAGACCTCCGGCCTGCGGGCCCTGGAGGCCGGCGTGCGCGCGCTGCGCGCGGGCGAGCTGGATACAGCCCTGGTGGGCGCGGTTTCCCTGGACGGCGATCCGCTGGCGGTAGCCGCCACCGGCTATGGCAGGCCTTACGCCGACGCGGCCAGGCCTTTTGACAAGGCCGCGGCCGGAACGGCCCCGGGTGAAGGCGCCGCCGCTCTGATCCTTAAACGTTTGGACGACGCCATACGCGACGGCAACCGCGTTTACGCCGTCATCAAGGGGCTTGGTTTCGCCTCCGGAGGCGGCGTGGACAAAGCCGCGCCTTCCCCCCAGGCTTACGGCTCCGCCCTGCGCGAGGCATACTCCGAGGCGCAGATAGACCCTTCCACCATAGGCTACCTGGAAACTCACGGCAGCGGCACTCCCGCGGAAGACGCGGCTGAAGCCGAAGCCGTGACCGATTTTTACGGCATCTCGTCGGCGCAGATCCCCTGCGCGCTGGGCTCGGTTAAGCCCGTAATCGGGCACACCGGCCCCGCCTGCGGCCTTGCCGGGGTAGTGAAGACCGCGCTGGCCCTTTACCAGGAAATACTGCCGCCCCTCGTAAAGACTTCCCCCCTGGACTCGCTGGCCCGGGCTAAAAAAAGATTTCACATCCCGCTGGAGCCGCAATATTGGCTGCGCAACCGCGCCGAAGGCCGGCGCCGCGCCGGGGTCAGCGCTATGGGCATGGACGGCAACTGCGGCCACGTGGTAATGGAAGGCTTTGAGCAGGCGGAAGGCACGGAGCAGACAGAACTGGAACGCCGCCAGCCTCTGGGCGCCCGGGCGGAGGCCCTCTTCGCCCTTGAGGACGACGACGCCGCCGGGCTGCTGGCGGGCCTCGGGGACCTGCGCTCCTGGCTCAAACGCCGCGGCCCTTCGGAAAACATAGAAAGACTTGCCAGGGGCTGGTTCGCCCGCAGCGGGGCCAGGCCCGGCAAAAAGCGCGCCTGCGTGCTGCTGGCCCGCGGCTTTGACGAACTTCAGGCGCTATTGACGGAAGCGGAAGAGGTCCTGCGCTCAGCGCCTGAAAAAACTTATTTCAGGGACAGGATCTTTTACACCCCCGCGGGCCTGGCCGCCCCGGGCAACATTGCTTTTGTTTTCCCAGGCTCGGGCAACCAGTACATCGGCATGGGCCTGGCGCTGTGGGCGCAGTGGCCGGAGATCCCCCGCCGCCTGGACGCGGAGAACGGCTACCTGAGCCGCCAGATGGTGCCTAACCTTTTCGCTCCCTGGCGCCTCTTATGGGACCCCGGCTGGCAGGCGGAGACCGAGCTGGAAATAGTGGACGACTACAAAGCCATGATCTTCGGCTCGGTGGCCCACGGCACGGCGGTAAGCGACCTGGTACGCTCGCTGGGCGTTGAGCCCTCCAGCGTTATCGGCTACAGCCTGGGCGAGACCGCCGGGCTCTTCGCCACGCGGACCTGGACGGCACGCGACGAAATGCTGCGCCGCATAAACGAATCCAGCCTTTTCGTCAGCGACCTCGCCGGCCCCTGCGACGCGGCCCGGCGCTTCTGGAACCTGCCCAAGGACGAGAAAGCCGACTGGGTACTGGGCGTGATAGACCGCCCCGCCGAGAACGTGCGGCTGGCCCTGAAGGGCGCCGAGCGCGCCGCGCTGCTGATAGTGAACGCGCCTTTCGAATGCGTGGTGGGCGGCTACCGCAAGGCGGTCAACTCGCTGGTGGACGGCCTCGGCTGCGTTTTCCTGCCGCTGCAGGGCGTGTCCACGGTGCATTTCCCCGCCGCCAAACTGGTGGAGAAAAAGTACCGGGACCTGCACCTGTTCCCTACCACCCCGCCCCCCGGCATAAAATTTTACAGCGGCGCCTGGAAGAAATCCTACGAGGTCACCCGCGAGAGCGCGGCGGACTCGATAGTGGCCCAGGCCATCCACAGCCTGGATTTTCCCTCGCTCGTGCACCGCTCTTACGAGGATGGGGCGCGGATTTTCGTGGAACTGGGACCGCAGGCCTCCTGCGCCAGGATGATAGATAAGATCCTTGGCACGCAGCCCCACGTGGCCAAATCCGCCTGCGTGAAGAACCAGAACGGGCCAGGCGCCGTGCTGCGGCTCGCGGGCAGGCTGCTGGCCGAACGCGCGCCGGTGGACCTGGGCGCCCTCTATGGCCGGGGATCCCTGGCTGCCGGCCACCGGGACACCCCGCCGGCCAGGCCCATGATCTACGCTTCCCTTTCTTTACCGGCGCCGGCTAAAGTTACCTGGCAGCCCGTAAAGACCCTGGTCACAGTAGCCGTTGCCCCCGCCATAACCGCGGCGCCGGCGGCCCAGGCTCCGCGCCCCGCGCGGCCGATCCTTCCTCCGCCTGCCCCGGCCATGGCCGGCTCCATGACCGCAGCCGCGCCCGCTAGCCCGCAGGCCCCGGCTTACGTAGAGAATTTTTCCGCGGCTTCTTCGGCCAAAGCGCGCGCGCATGAAATTTTCCTGCGGCTTTCCAACAGCTTCACCGAGATGCAGTCCCGGAACATAGCCTTCCAGAACGCTCTGGTAAAACAGCTGGGCGGGAACCTCCCCGCCATTCCGGTCGTTCAGCCTTCCGCCTTTACGCCTGCCCCCGCGCCGGCGCTTAAGCCGGCCGCCGCGCCCGTTTTCATGACCCGGGAGCAGTGCATGGAATTCGCCGTAGGCTCCATAGCCAAGGTGCTCGGCGAGCGCTTCGCCGCCGCCGATACTTACCCTACCCGCGTACGCCTGCCCGCCGAGCCGCTGATGCTGGTGGACCGGATCATGAGCGTGCGCGGCGAACCGGGCTCCATGACCTCCGGCAACGTGGTCACCGAGCACGATATCCGCCCCGGCTCCTGGTACCTGGACTGCGGCCGTATCCCCACCTGCATAGCGGTGGAAGCCGGCCAGGCAGACCTGTTCCTGTGCGGTTACCTCGGCATAGACGGGCGCACCAGGGGCACGGCGGTATACCGCCTGCTCGACGCGGAAGTCACCTTTCACCGCGCCCTGCCGCTTCCGGGCCAGGTCATCCGCTACGACATCAACATCGAGCGCTTCGCCAGGCACGGAGACATCTGGCTCTTCTTCTTCAACTACGAGAGCACCGTGGACGGCCAGCCGCTGCTCAGCATGAAAAAGGGCTGCGCAGGCTTCTTCACCGAAGAGGAACTGGCCAAAGGCAAAGGCGTGGTGCTGACCTCCGAGGAACTGGCCCCCGCACCGGGAGTTTCCCCCGTCGGATGGCTGCCCCCCGCTCCCATGCGCGGCACCGAGGTCTACGGCGACGCACAGCTGACGGCGCTCCGGGAAGGCCGCTACGCGGACTGCTTCGGCCCCGCTTTCGCCACTTTACCGCTTTCAAAACCCGTGGGCCTTCCCGGCGGCAGGATGAAGCTGGTGGACCGCATCCTCGAGCTCTCGCCCAGCGGCGGGCGCTACGGCCTGGGCAGCGTGCAGGGCGAGATGGACATCCATCCCGACGACTGGCATCTGGCCTGCCATTTCATAGACGACCACGTGATGCCCGGCACGCTGATGTACGAATGCTGCCTGCACACCTTCCGCGTCTTCCTGCTGCGCCTGGGCTGGGTCGCCGAGGACGGGGCCTGCTGGTACGAGCCCGTGCCCGGCGTAACCAGCCGCCTGGAGTGCCGCGGCCAGGTACTCCCGACCACCAAAAAAGCGCTTTACGAGATCATCGTGAAGGAAATAGGCTACCAGGCCGAAGGCGGCGCCCCTTACGCCATCGCCGACGCCTTTATGTACGCCGACGGCAAACGCATTATCCATATCCACGACATGTCCATCAGGATGGGCGGCACCAGCAAGGCCGCCATCGAGCGGCTGTGGAACGCCACCCCTGCGGAACTCGCGCCCGCCGGGCCGAAGAAAGCTATTTTCGACAATGCCAGCATCAAAGCTTTCGCCACCGGCAAGCCCTCCGAGGCCTTCGGCGACAAGTATAAAATTTTCGACTCCGGCCGCGTGATAGCCAGGCTGCCGGGCGCCCCCTACAAGTTCCTGGACCGCATAGTTTCCATAGAAGACTGTCAGCAATGGGTCCTGGCCGCTGGCGGCAGGATAGAGGCGGAGTACGACGTGCCGCCGGGCGAGTGGTATTTCGACTCGGGCGCGCAGAAGTCCATGCCTTTCGCGGTGCTGCTGGAAGTGGCGCTGCAGCCCTGCGGCTGGCTGGCGGCCTACCTCGGCAGCGCCCTCACCAGCCCCACTGACCTGTCCTTCCGGAACCTCGGCGGCACGGCGACGCAGTACGCCGAGGTCTTCCCCGACGCCGGCATCCTCACCACCAAGGTGAAGATCACCAAGGTCTCCCAGTCCGGCGGGATGATCATCCAGGATTACGACCTCGAAGTCCTGTGCAAAGGCCGCACCGTCTATAAAGGCGTCACCCAGTTCGGCTTCTTCTCCAAAAAATCCCTTTCCGAGCAGCTCGGCGTCCGCGGCGCCGCCCGCTACGCCGCCACCCCCGAAGAACTCGCCCGGGGCGGCACCTCAAGACCCGCCGCCGCCCCCGGCCTCCCCGGCGAAAAGCTCCTGATGCTCGACACCGTAGAGACCCTCGTCGCCGACGGCGGTCCCAAAAAGCTCGGCTACCTGCGCGGCTTCAAGCAGGTCGACCCCCAAGAGTGGTTCTTCAAAGCCCACTTCTACCAGGACCCCGTCTGCCCCGGCTCCCTCGGCCTCGAGTCCTTCCTTAATTTAATAAAAACCGCCGCGCTCAAAAGGTGGCCCCTCCCCAACGCCCGCGTCCAGGCCATGGCTCTGGGCGAGAAGCACCAGTGGATCTACCGCGGCCAGATCGTCCAGAAGAACAAACTCGTCACCGTAGAGGCCACCGTAACCGCCGTCGACGACGAGCATAAGATATTGCGCGCCGACGGCTTCCTCATAGTAGACGGCCTGGTCATCTACCAGATGAAAAAATTCGCGGTAAAGGTAGTTTAGCGCCGCTGATCACGATCAGTCACGCTGGCGGCGCAGGGACCGGATAAGCAAAACCCTCTCGGAGCCCGCCGCTTACGCAAGCGCGGCGGGCGAGAGCGGGAGTTGCGAGCACGGTGTGCGAGACAACGTTTTTGCGTTCCGGTCCCTGTGACGCCAAAGCGGCGAAGTTAAGCGCCGTCAGACAGGATTTATAATGAGATACTCAAAAGTTTTTATAGACGCCATCGGCTACGAGCTGGCCCCTAACGTAGTAACCTCTTCCGAACTCGAGAAGCGCATCCTGCCCATGCTCACCGCCCTCCATATCCCCCAAGGCCAGCTCGAAGCCCTCACCGGCATCCGCGAACGCCGCTGGTGGGACGCCGGCTTCCCCCTCTCCGAAGGCGCCGCCCGCGCCGCCCGCAAAGCCCTCGCCCAGGCCGGCCTCGCCGCCTCCGACCTCGGCGCCCTCATCTACGCCGGCGTCTGCCGCGAGCACAGCGAACCCGCCACCGCCGCCGCCGTCGCCGCCGCCCTCGGAGTAAAGCCCGGCACCGCCGTCTACGACATCTCCAACGCCTGCCTCGGCGTCCTGAACGGCATCCTCGACCTCGCCAACCGCATTGAGCTCGGGCAGATAAAGGCCGGCATGGTGGTCTCCTGCGAATCCTCCCGCGAG
This sequence comes from Elusimicrobiales bacterium, assembly GCA_036171915.1. Classification (GTDB taxonomy): domain Bacteria; phylum Elusimicrobiota; class Elusimicrobia; order Elusimicrobiales; family UBA9959; genus UBA9959. The sequence continues at coordinate 25,948 of JAVHRY010000107.1, forward strand.
ATCAACGACAGTATGATAGCCGCCATGCTCGCCGACAAGTCCTTCGACAACTTCCGCCTTTCTCTAGCCACCCTTACCGGCGGCTCCGGCGCCGTCGCCGTCCTCCTCACCGACGGCTCCCTGGGCGGCGAAAAGATGCACAGACTGCTCGGCGGTGTTTACCGCACGGCCCCCGAACACCACAAGCTCTGCATCTGGGACCGCGACCACATGTCCACCGACGCCACCGCCGTACTCAAGCACGGCGTCGCCCTGGGCAAAGAAACCTGGGCCGCCCTGCTGACGGAATTAAACATGCGGGCGGAAGATTTCACTAAAGTCATCTGCCACCAGGTTGGCGGCACCCATAAAAAAACAGTGCTGGACGCGCTGGAGATACCAGTAACCAGGGATTTTTCGACCTACGAATACCTCGGCAACATGGGCACGGCAGCCCTGCCGGTCGCCGCCGCCATAGCCGGCGAGCGGGACTTCCTCTCCCCCGGCGACAACACGGCTTTCCTGGGCATCGGCAGCGGTTTGAACACCATAATGCTGGGAGTGAAGTGGTAACTATGACCTCATACCTTCCCGACGGCGTTACACAGGAACTGTACCCTTTTACCGGCAAATACCTCGCGCTTAAAAGCGGCGCCAGGCTCCATTACCTGGACGAAGGCGCGGGCTCGCCGGTTGTAATGGTACACGGTAACCCATCCTGGTCCTTCTATTACCGCGGCCTTGTCCTAGCCCTGCGCGCCGGCCGCCGCGTAATAGCCCCCGACAATATAGGCTGCGGCCTCTCCGACAAACCCGGAGACGATAAGTACGACTACACCCTTAAAACCCGCGTGGACGACCTGGAGTTCCTGCTGGACAGCCTCGGGATAAAAGAGAAAATAACCCTCGTAGTGCACGACTGGGGCGGCATGATAGGCCTGACCTACGCCGTGCGCCACCCGGAACGCATAGAAAAGCTGGTCCTCCTCAATACCGCCGCCTTCTTCCTGCCCGACGGCAAGACTTTCCCCGCCGCCCTGCGCCTCGCCCGCACGCCGCTCGGCGCCCTGCTTATCCGCGGCTTCAACGCCTTCGCGCGCGGAGCCGCCTTGGTAGGCTGTAAGCGCGCCCGCATGGGCCGGGCACTGCGCCGCGCCTATGCCGCCCCCTACAACAGCTGGGCCAGCCGCATCGCCACCCTGCGCTTCGTGGAAGATATCCCGCTCGCTCCCGGCGACAAGGCTTATTCCCTGGTCACCGATACCCAGAGCAAGCTGGGAACCCTGGCCGCCGTGCCCGCGCTTATCTGCTGGGGCCTTAAGGATTTCGTTTTCGACCGCTATTTCCTCGCTGAATGGCAGCGCCGGTTCCCCGCCGCCGAAGTCCACAGCTTCCCCGACTGCGGCCATTACATCCTTGAGGACGCTAAAGAGGAAGTCATCCCGCTGGTAAAGAGTTTCATCGAAAATGACAGACCCTGAAAACATCTCTTCCCTGATCTCGCAGCTGGCCGCCGCCATGCCGGACAGCGCCGCCGTTATCGACGGGGACCGGACTATTTCTTTCAAAGCCCTTGAGTCCGAGATCTCCCTGCTGGCGGCGGGCCTGTCACGCGCCGGCGTAAAGCCAGGCATGCGCGCGGCCCTGCTGGTCCCGCCCTCGATAGCATTCGTCGCCCTGACTTTCGCCCTGTTCCGCGCCGGGGCGGTAATAGTCCTTATAGACCCCGGCATCGGGCTCGCCAGCATGCGCGCCTGCCTGGCGGAGGCGCGGCCGGAGGCCTTCATCGGCGTCCCTAAGGCCCACGCGGCCAGGCTGCTGTTCGGCTGGGCAAAAAATTCCCTGCGACTTAATATCACTGCGGGCCGCAAATGGTGCTGGGGCGGTTTCAACCTTGAGGAACTGAGACGCCTCGCAAGCGCCTCCCCGGCCCTCCCCTCCGTTCAAACGCCCAAGACAGCGGCCATACTGTTCACTTCCGGCAGCACCGGGGCGCCGAAAGGCGCGGTTTACACCCACGCCATGTTCGCCGCGCAGGCAAGGATGCTTAAGGAATATTTCAAGATAGCGCCGGGTTTTAATTCCGTGCCCACCTTTCCCCTCTTCGCGCTTTTTGACGTAGCGCTGGGCCTTACCATAGTGCTCCCGAAAATGGACTTCACCCGCCCGGCCGCGGTGGACCCGGTAATGCTCGCGGCCCTTATAAAAAAATATAAAGCCGTACAGCTGTTCGGCTCACCCGCGCTGTTGGACACCCTCAGCCGCTACGGGGAAAAAAGCGGCGCGCGGCTGCCGTCCCTTGAGCGCGTAATTTCCTGCGGCGCCCCGGTTTCTTCCGCCATCATAGCGCGCACGCTGAAGATGCTGCCGCCCGGCACGCAAATCTTTACGCCTTACGGCGCCACCGAGGCCCTGCCGGTCTCCTGCATCGCGAGCGGCGAACTTGCCGGGATCCCCGCGGGCAACCCCGGCATCTGCGTAGGCCATACCTGGAAGGGCATGGAAACGTTCATTATAAAAGTTGGCGACGGCCCCGTTCCCGCCTGGTCACCTGAGCTGCTCGCCGGCGAGGGAGAGATAGGCGAGATCGCGGTTAAAGGCCCGGTGGTCTCGCCGGAATATTTTGGCCGGGCGGACAGCACAGCCCTGGCCAAGATCCGCGGCCCCGGCGGAGAGTTATACCACCGCATGGGCGACACCGGCTGGAAAGACGCCGAAGGCCGGCTCTGGTTCTGCGGCCGCAAAAGCCACAGAGTCAACACCCCTTCCGGCACACTTTTCACTATTCCCGTAGAAGCCGTTTTTAACGCCCATCCCGCGGTGCGGCGCACGGCGCTGGTAGGCACCGGCCCGGCTAACGCCCAGACGCCGGTGCTCTGCGTGGAACTGGCCCGCGGCCGCCCGGGCAGCCCCGCCCTCAGCGCCGAACTGCTGGCGCGGGGCGCGCTGCACCAAGGCACAAAAGCCATAAAGACCATCCTTTATCATCCCGGTTTTCCGGTGGATATACGCCACAACGCCAAGATCTCCCGCGAAAAGCTGGCGGCCTGGGCGGCAAAAGAGCTGGCTAAACCATGAAAGCCCTTGTTACCGGCGGCGGCGGCTTCCTGGGCGGGGCCATTATAGACCTTCTCCTCTCAAAAGGCGCGCAGGTACGCAGCCTCGCGCGCGGGGCATATCCCCGGCTTGCGGGGCTGGGCGTAGAATGCGTCCGGGGAGACATCACTGACCGGGCGGCCGCCGCTGAGGCCTGCCGCGGCTGCGACACGGTTTTCCACGCGGCCGCCAAAGTCGGGATGTGGGGCCGTTATGAGGATTTTTATGCCGCCAACGTTACAGGCACGGCGAATCTGCTGGAAGCGGCTGCGGCCGCCGGGGCAGCGCGTTTTATCTTCACCAGTTCCCCCAGCGTGGTCTTTAACGGCGGCGACGTGGAAGGCTGGGATGAAACGGCCCCCTACCCGGAGAAATTCGATTCCTTTTACGCCGAAACCAAAGCGGAGGCCGAGCGGCTGGTACTTAAGGCCGACTCCCCCCTGTTCTCTACCGCGGCCCTCAGGCCGCACCTGGTATGGGGCCCGGGGCACGACCATCTTATCTCCAGGATAGTCGCACAGGGCCGGGCCGGCAGGCTGCGGCGCATAGGGAGATTCAATAAGTCCGTAGATACCACTTATATAGCCGACGCGGCGATGGCCCACTGGCTGGCTGCCGCGAAACTCGCGCCGGGCGCCGCCTGCGCCGGCAAACCCTATTTTATAACGCAGGGGGCCCCCCGCCCCAACTGGGATATAATCAACATGATACTTGCGGCCGCCGGGACCGGGCCGGTAGTGAAAACCATCCCGTACGGCGTGGCCCGCGCCGCAGCGGCCGTCCTGGAGCCCGCCTGGCGCCTGGCCCGCATTAAAAGCGAACCGCCGCTTACCCGTTTTGTCCTGCAGCAGCTTACCACCGCCCACTGGTTCGATATTTCCGCGGCCCGGCGCGATCTGGGGTACGCGCCCACGCTCACCATAGAGCAGGGCATGGTTGAACTGGGGCACTGGCTCAGGCGGAATAAATAAAGACAAACCGCTTTACGTTCCTCACCCCATCCCAGGCAGGCCGCCCAGCGCGCTCATTTTCTGCGCAGCCGCCTTTTGAGATTCCCGCACAGCCCTGTTGATGGTTTCGGTAAGTGAGGCTTCCAGCCTGGCCTTGTCGCAGGCGGCCAGGTCGCACTTTATAGTTACGGCTTTCACTTCCTGTGATCCCGTTATGCTAATCTTTACTAAATTATCCTCGCTCTCCAGCTTCATGCCGTCCAGTTCTTTTTTTATCTCGTCCATTTTCCGCTTCATCTCCCAAAGCTGCTTCATTTTATCCAGCATGTCGTCTCCTTATTGAAACCGCATACCGCTAAGCATAAAAACTTAGCAGTCTGCTGAAAAAGCCCTTTTCGGTTTCTTTTGGCCGCTTTCGGGCTGCGGCTTCGTTGCCCGTCGCTTACAGGCCCGACGGGCCTGCTCGTTTCTCGCGCCTTGCCTCGGCTCGAAAGCGCCTCGAAATATTACCGAGGGGGGTTTTTCAGCAGACTGTTAAGCCTCCCTATTCGCATACCGACCGCGGCTGGAGCGCCAGGGCGCCGGTGCGGAGGCGCGAATGTTTGTAGCCGTACAGGAAGTAGATCACAAGCCCTATGATAAGCCACACAAAAAACCTCAGCCAGGTAATCTTATCCAGCCCCAGCATTAAAAACAGGCAGAACCCTATCCCCAGCAGCGGCGTGGCATAACCGCCCGGGGCCCTGAAGGGCCGTGCGCGGCCGGGGTCTTTTATCCGCAGAATGATGACCCCGGCGCAGACAAGCACGAAAGCGAAAAGCGTGCCGATGTTGCAAAGGTTGGCCATCTCGTCTATATTGCAGAAGGCCGCGAGCACCCCCACAATAACCCCGGTCCAGATGGTGGTAATGTAAGGCGTCTTGAATTTTTTATGGATAGCGGCGAAATAGGGAGGCAGCAGCCCGTCGCGGCTCATGGAAAAGAATATCCTCGGCTGCCCCATCTGGAAGACCAGGAGCACGGCCGTGTGCGCCACCACCGACCCCAGGGACACTATAACTATTATCCAGCGGGCCGCGTGGTTGTAATCCAGCCCCGCTATCAGCGGCTCGGCTATCTTGTTCTTCAGCTCCATGAACGGCATCATCCCGGTAAGCGCCACCGTTACCAGTATATAGACGATAGTGCAGATGATAAGCGACCCTATGATGCCTATAGGCATATCCCGCTTGGGATCGCGGGTCTCCTCGGCGACGGTGGAAACCGCGTCGAAACCGATATAGGCGAAGAAAATGGTGGCCGCGCCGACCTGGACGCCTTTCCAGCCGCCCGGCATGAACGGCGTCCAGTTGCGTTTATCGAAATAATAGAAACCCACGCCTACGAAAAGGGCGATCACTAAAAGTTTTATAACAACCAGAAAATCGTTGAAGTTGGTGCTTTTCTTTATCCCGACTACAAGCAGCGCCGTGAGCGCCAGCACTATCAGCATCGCCGGCAGGTTGAAGATTATCGGCACGCCGAACACATGGGGGATCAGGGCGGGATCAAAAAGCCTGAGGGTGTCGGCCAACGCGGTGTTCCCGCTTTGCACCGCCGCGGCGAGCTGCGACGCCTTGGCGAAAAAAGTCCTGTAGTCCACCCGCAGCCAAAGGGGCATATTGATGCCGAACGCGCTGCTCAAAAAATCGTTGAAATAACCGGCCCAGCTGATGGC
>JAVHRY010000108.1:0-1830 GCA_036171915.1 Elusimicrobiales bacterium
GGCCCATATAAAAACCGTTGTAGCCGTTCGGCCAACCTACCGGGGCGTTAAGGGGCAGATTGTTCAGGCCCGTTCCCAGCGCTACACCGGGGCCGGTGACCGTCGCTTGCGCGTTATTGCCGTAGTTATTGAATGTGTTGCCACCCGCGTTACCCGCATTATAGACGAAGCTCCCCAGAGGAACATGGACCATCGAGATGGCGAAGATTTTAACCATAGCGCTTTTCCCGTCCACGCCGTCGGCCCCGAAATTCCAGGTTACCGTAGTACCCGCGGTCCAATAGGCCGAATTTGCCGTGTGGTCAAGAAAAACACCCTTACTATCGGTCGCCGCTGTAAGCGTTGCGCCGGTTCCCACCACGCCGCCCGTAAGCGTGGCATGGTTCCAACTACCGTCAGCGCCCGCCTGCGTTGAAAACTTAACGAATACCCAGTCAGCCGTGTTATACGCACCGCCGCCCAATGACGTGCCGGTCGTTACATTGTTCTCGGCTACGGTAAAGCCCACGCTGACCAAACCAGCACTGGTGGCGCCATACAGATTCACGCCGGTTACAGCCAGGTGGTTTACAGGGCTTTGCGCGGCAAAACGCCCCGTGGTAAAGATTGCCGTACTGGACCACGCGCCGTACGCGGTGCCGGGCGGAAAAGGCTTGGCCCGCGCGCGCCAATAATATGGTGTATTAGGGTTAAGTTTAATGCTGCCCGCGTAAAACGCGAATGTAGCCGTGCTTACTGCCGAATAAGCGTCGCCCGTAACGGTAACGGTTGAATCCTGCCCGGAAAACGCACCCGAGGACGCGAACAACTGCGCCACAGTCTGGTCAAAACTGCCCTGCGGATTGCCGCCCTGCGAGTCCATGGTCTGGACGGTGTCCACCTGGAACCAGTACTGCACGGAGGCGCCAAGCGTAAGATCCGCCGCGGCAAGCGCCGGACTCTGGGAAACGCCGGACGCTCCGCCGGCAGGCGAAAGCAGATTCACAGCCGCCGTCAACGGCGACGCAGAAAAAAAGGCGAGCAGGAAAAGGGAACAGGCCAAACTCCCGCCCCGCACTTTTCCCGAAAGGGTCAATACTTGCGTAGGTGCCGCAACAAAGCACGGTGTGCCACAAGCGGCCAAAGGGCTATGCCGGCGCGACGGGTGCCAGGGGAAGGGTGGATTATCAGGAGAGTCTGAAAAATTTTTTTCTAATAGGGGGGAGGTATCTGTCTGTCTGTCTGTCAAAAATCCACCCTCTCCGTAGGAACCGGGGCTGAAAAAAAAGCGATAAAACGATTTTTTCATGAACGCCATGGATATATTATAAGGAACTCTTATTAATAAATTCTGAAGATATTATGAATTTTTTGTTTCGCAAAACCCGGATTTGGTGTGGAGGTTTATTGTTTCCGAAACTTCTCTTTTAACTCCGCCGCCCTCCAGTTTTATCTGGTGGCAGACCGCTACTGAAAAGCCCGCTCGCACAAGTTTGCCGATATATTTATCCAGCCCGCTTTTGGGGAAACCGCAAAAACACAGCGGCACGTCGGCGTCGCCTTCAACGCGCAGTTTAAGGCCAAGCGCGTCACTAACTTTTTTAGCATCTTCAAACATTATCCTGTAGAAAATCCCCGCTTGGAAAAGCAATATCCCGTCCGCGTGTTTTTCTTTAGTGGCTTTATATTCTTCGCTGATGCTCATAAAACCTTAAGTTAGCGCCATTCGCCGCCGTTCCCGGTTTGGATACAACATGATGCCAAGGCTATGCCGGGTGCCGCACTGACCTATGGGCGTGCCGTATCAAGCGCTATGCGCCTCAGACGGCCAATAAGCTATACTCAACAGCA
>JAVHRY010000109.1:0-8611 GCA_036171915.1 Elusimicrobiales bacterium
TGCCCATCTTCTTTTTCATCTCTATGGTGGTATTGCCGCCGAAAAGAGCCTGGTCTCCTTTGCTGCGAATTCTGCCGAAGCCCTGGTCGTCAACTCCGTGCTGGTAGAGGGTCTTCGATAGTTCTGTTTCGGTTTCGGTAAGTTTCTTCCTGGCTATAAGTCTCTCAGATAGCTCTATCCGTTCTTCAAGAAGTTCCTGTTTGCGCGTTTGTATGGCGAAATCGCTTATGTCGGACAGGCTCCTGGAGTAAAAGGTGCCGTACAGGTAACGTCTTACTGCTTTGAGGCCAATTTTACTTTAAGCCAGAAACTTATAGCGTCAGGCAGGGTGGGAGCGGAGTTGCCTGCGCCGCCGGAACCGTCCACGGCTATTGTGGAGGCGTTCCAGGCGCTTGGTATTTCCTTAGTGCCAAAAAGACCCGCGCTGACTGCGGAAGCCAGCACTACGGCAAGGCCTGCAGCGGCGCAAAACGTGGACCAAAGTCTGCCGGGTCGCGCCTTCGGATTTATGTGATTCTTCATTGTAACCTCCCAATGTTCAATATTGTCAGAACTTTACGGAGAAACCCAGCGATAAACAGTGCGAATAAAGGCGTTTACGGAAGTCGCCGGAATATTCCAGATAGCTGGTAGCGCCTTCAAGATCTACGGAAATCCGGGCGCCGGCGTTTAAGGCGTTCCTGACGGGATCCTCTGCTTGAACCGTGAAAAGGGAACTGCCTGAAGCCAGGGAAGCGGTTATGGGCAGGTTCTGGTCGTAAAACTCATGGTTCCAGGCCGCGCTCACAAAAGTTTTTATCTGCGAACTGCCGGTTTCTATGGTTTCCGACCAGCGCAAGCCCGTAGACGAGCGCAGCGACCGGGAATCGATCTCGCGCACTGCGAGGTTGAGCGAGCCCGCTCCGGTTTCGGTGAACGGGTCGGTTTTAAAGCGGTCATAATTTGTCGTTACGAACGGAGCTATCCGGCCGCCGGTAGTTGCGGTGTGGAACTGGTAGGCCAGCCCCGCTTCCAGGTTTGTTTCCCTGCCATCCGGAGAACCTTTGGCGGCCCTTGATATTCCTTCAAAAGAGATCTCCCTTTCGGTTTTGAAGGAATCCGCGCTGCGCCCGGCATAAAGATTCAAGCGTAGATCTCCGGGAGACGCCGCCGCGTATACGCCATAGTTCGCGCTGCGGCTATCCACTTTGGCTGCGCCGGGAAAATAGACGTCCGCTTTCCCAAGGCTATACCCTGCCGCCAGGCCGGCGGCCAGCCCTTCGGTTATGGAATAGTCCGCTCCCAGCAGCATGTTCCCCTCTGAAAATTCATAACCGGGCCCTGTGTTTGAGGCCTCGTCGTTCTGCATGTTCCTGCCTGAGAGCCCGGAGGCGGAGGCAAAGAAACCCCATGGCGTCCCCGCGCCGGCGCTGGCGTTCTTGTCCGTGCCGCCTTTCTTCTGTATTTGTTTTTTTAACCTGGTAAACTCATTGAAACTCATCTCCTCCGTTTTTGCGGCGCGGCCGGAATAGGTCGAGAATTTTCCCGCAGTTCCGGAGTCCAGATCTGCCGCGCGCGCCTGCAACGCGCCGGAACGCAGATCTGAACCGTGCATAGACAGGCCCCGCATAGCTGAAAGCGAAACAGGCCCTATCTGGTCGAGCGCCGAGCGTATGCCTGCGGCGTCAAGCACATATAGGTTGCCTATCACGGTTGCCAGGTCCCCGGTGGCGCTTGCTCTCAGCGGTTCAAGAGCAGCGCCTGTGGCCCGCTGGTCGGCGGTAGCGGCTATATTTATGAAAGGCACAAGAATCGCGGTCAGTATTACGTTGGTGGAGATAGAGGTGTAGTCGGGGGTGAAAGTGACCAGCGCCGGGGAATAAACTTCGAGAAACTGGCCCGTTATGGAATCGGCCGCCAGCACGGTGAACGTCTGCCCGTTCTTTATAAGTTGCGGGCTGAAAGTAGCGTAGAGGTAGCTGGAGCCTATAGAGGCGTTTCCGGTTACGGTCAGGTTCGTAACACCTGGCTGAAGTTTCATAGCCAACGTGCCGGAGCCTGAGTATGCCGCTATCGTATCGGTATGGCCGGCCAGGTTAAGCGTGGCTCCGGAAGCCAGTGTTACCGTGCTTCCCCGCGGGATGGCATTGTCGGCGCCCAATTGCAGTGTGCCGGCGTTTATAGTGGTGGTCCCCAGGTAGGTGTTGGCCCCGTTGATCCCGCCGAGGATAAGCGTGCCCGTGCCCTCTTTCTTCAGACCGCCCGGGCCGCTTATTATCCCGGAAAGGGTCATTTTATAGGAGTTGGTGTTAAAAGTTCCGCCCCCGGAGTTCAGCGTTATCGCCCGGGCCGAGGAAAAGGCCTGCAGTATCTGCAGGGTACCGCCGTCCAGCGACAGACCGGACGTCGCTGCCCCAAGTGCGCTGTCCCAATTGGTGGAGAGGGTCCCGCCGTTTATAAAAGTACCACCCGAATAGGTGTTGGTACCGGTAAGCACAAGCACTCCGTCGCCGGTCTTTATAAGCGAGCCCGCGCCGAGTATGTCCTCGTGTATGGTCCAGGTGCTGGATACGCTGTTGTTGCGGAAAGTTACCGCTCCGCCCAGGGACATGGAGTTAGTGGAGGCCTCTATAACGGCGTCGGTAATGGAATCGGAGGCGTCCAGCGTGGTGTTGCCGTTTATAGCGGGCAGGTTGCTGAGCAGGGTCAGTGAGCCGCCCGAGCCGTATATCCATTTTATCGTGTTGGCGCCGCCGGCGGCGTTGGAGGCCGTTATCCCCCAGCGCAGGCTGCCGGTGCCTGAGTCGCTGTTGCTGTAAATTGATACGTCTCCCGCCCGGGCGGTTACTGTTAAACTTGCGGCGGCCGCGGCCGCAAGCGTCAGGGAAAGCAGTTTCTTGTTGTTGAGCATTAAATTGTATGGCTCCTGCGCATTAGGAATCGGGAGGGGCGCGGGAGCCCGGAACGGTCAGGCCTTGTCAAAGCCGTCCAGTTCGGCAAGAAGCCTGTCCATGTTGAAAGGCTTAATTAGCGTTTCTGCATCCGCGTAATACGGGCCGGGGCCGCGGGTTCCAGCCAGGATCTCATCCCCTGTCATCAGCAGGGTCTTTGCCGACGGGTTTTTGTTCTTTATCAGCGCTATCAATTCCGTGCCATAACCGTCGCCAAGGCTGAAATCGGTCAGGAGTATCTGAAAATCACCGGTGTTTATCTTCCTGGCCGCTTCGGCCAGGCTCGCGCAGGATGTTACCTCGTAATTATTCATGGCTAAGCACCGCTCGCAGAGCTTAAGCACCGAGACGTCGTCGTCGGCTATAAGTATGCGCCTGGGCATTAGAATCCTCCAGGGCCGCGCGGGCCCGGGGGAGGACCGCCATGCTGGCCGTGCGGGCCGCCGGGACCGTGCGCTTCGAAATTTTTTTCCATTTCTTCAAACTTGGCGATCTGCTTGGGGGTAAGCGCGGTCTTCAATTCGGCTTTGATCCGCAGCCTCACCGCTTCCATTTTTGGCCGGTTTTCGTCCATTACTTTTTCCATCTCCGGCTGGTACTTCTTGAAAATAGCTGAAACTTTTTCCCGCTGAGGTCCGGTCAGGTCCAATTCACGGTTGAACATCTCCATGGGGCCGCCCAGGTGCTGCGGCGGCCCGGGCATGCGGTGCATGCGGTAAAAATCGGAAAAGAATGCGCCCAGAAGAAAGCCTGTCGCGGCGGCTATCGCCACCTGGTTCCAGCGGATATTCATTTTTCATCTCCTTCAAGCAGCATGGTTAAAAGTTGTGCGCTGCCTGGTTCCCTGTTGCCGAAGATCATGGCTGTAAAATCCTCGGTCTCTTTATACGCGGCTACCGCGGCCGGCAGTTGGGAATGCCTGAAGGGTAAAAAACCGGTTTCCACACGCAGGGCGTATATAGCGCATGAGGCCAGCGCCAGCGCCGGAACTTTCCACCAGCCCGCAAATATATGCGCGCGCAGCGGCTCGCCGGAATCCATAGCGGTTATGCGCCCCATAACGGCCGCAGAAATATCAGCGGCCGGAAAGTGCGGCTTAAGGACCTGTTCCATGGCGCGCAGCAGCGCCAGCTTCTCGCGGCAGGAGGGGCAGCCGCCCAGGTGAGCGCTGACGGCGCGGGCTTGCGCCTCCGGCAGTTCGCCGTCGTGAAAAGCCTCTAGTTCAGCGCAAAAGTGTTCCGGGTTCATTTTCTCTCCGTACATTTAGACACTTGCCCAGGCAAAAGGTGTCGCAGCCTGGCGCGCAGTATTATCCTGGCCCGCTTCAGTCTGGCTTTAACTGAATCCACGGAAATCCCCAGTGAAGCGGCTATCTCCGCGTAGTTTTCCCCTTCCAGGCGCAGGGCCATTACAGCCCTGTAGCCTGCGGGCAGTTGAGCCATTTCCAAAGCTGAAGCCTCCGGGGCATCTGTAGCGGTCGTTTCAGGGACGGCCGCGAGCATGGCTTTTTCCTGGGCCGGTATGGGCATGGCGTCAAAACTTTCCTGCCGGGCCCTATAAGACTTTCTGCGCATGTTGCAGCAGTGGTTGAAGGCGATGCGATATATCCAAGTCGAGAAGGAAGCACCTTGACGGAAGCCGGGCAGGGAGATAAAGGCTTTTATAAAGATTTCCTGCGCTGCGTCTTCGGCTTCCTGCCTGTTCGAGAGCATGGACAGGCAAAAGCCGATCACCTTCTGCTGATGCCGCAGCACAAGGCCGGAAAAAGAGCCGGGATCTCCGTTTATAACTTTGTTAATTAGTTCCGTATCGCTTAGTTCGGAAAAAAACACAGGCACCTTCCATTTAATTTTAAGGCCGTTATATTATAAGACACCGCGAAGCCTTAAAAGTGTCGCGGCCATGTCGCAAGGCGTGACTTCCTATAGCTTAACGTCCGGAAAGGGGATTTTATTGCTATTTAGGTGATCCGGGTTTTCTGGCCGGTATTATCGATCGGGGCGCTGTCCAATCGGGCCGCTCACCCCGCGGGCAGAGAGAAATTCCATAAAGGGCCTGTTTATGAAAACAGCTTGGCGCTGCTGGTTAAGGATAAGGGCAAAACCGGGCATGCCGTCAAGTGTTTCCGTCAGCGGGGGAGAGCCCACGGGGAGGGCCCGGTGCAGTTCAATTCAGCGGGGTCCGCCTTTTCAGCAGGCGGACATTGTGCGAACATTCTTTTCTTCGGGCATATTCACAGCTTGATCTTCCCTGCCCTGCGCAAAGCGGCGTTTATCCTGGCCATAACGAGCGGGGCTTTAAAAGGCTTGATGATGTAGTCATCCGCGCCCAGCTTGAAGGCCAGTTCCTGGCTCTTGTCGGAGGTCTCCGTAGTAAGCATGATCACCGGCATGTCCAGTAGGCCGAGCGTCTCCCTAACGCCTTTTACAAGGTCCAGGCCGTTGAGCCTGGGCATGTTTATGTCAGAGACCAGCAGGTCGGGCGCAGGGCCGGCGGCTATCGCCGTAAGAGCCTCTTCCCCGTCCACCGCTTCCGCAACTTCGTAGCCGGCGGCGCCGATGAACTTTCTAAGCAGCATGCGCATAGTGGCGTCGTCCTCGGCTATCATTACGCGCAGTTTGCCGGAGGCTGCCGCCGGGGCGGCGGCAGGGGAAGGCGGAACCGCGGGGGCCGCGGCAGGTCCCCGCCGGGGAGCTTGCGCCGGCTTTTTTAAGTCAAGGTATGAAGCTATCTCCGCCAGGTCGGTCTCACCGGCAGAAAGATGCCAGAGGGCGTCATGGGTAATGGTGCGGAGAATACCGGCCGCTGTTGCCGCGGCTTTAAGTTCCCCCCCCTGAGCCCCGGAGTTTATTAGTTCCTTCAGTCTGGCGTTGGCCTGCAGCAGTTCCACTATAGACGTCCGGCCGCTGTAGCCGGACCCCTTGCAGCTCTTGCAGCCGCCTCCGCGGTAATAGTTTTTAGGAAAGCCGTGCTCTAAGAGCGCCGTTTGTATATCCGGGTCAGCCTCGGCATCGGGTACCGTCTCCCTGCAGTGAGGGCAGAGGCGGCGTACCAGCCGCTGGGCTGTGATCGCCAGCAGGCCGGGGGAGATCTTAAAGCGGTCCACCCCCATATCCATCAGGCGGGAGATGGTGGATATAGTGTCGTTAGTGTGCAGCGTGGAAAGTACCAGGTGGCCGGTCATGGCCGATTGCAGGGCTATGTCGGCCGTTTCATGGTCACGGATCTCTCCTAACATGATTATGTCCGGGTCCTGCCGCAGCACGGAGCGGAGCACGGCGGAGAAGGTAAGCCCCTGTTTTTCGTTGACCTGTACCTGGTTTATCCCCGGCAGTTTGTATTCTATAGGGTCTTCCACCGTCACGATGTTGGTAGTGTCCTGCTTTAGCTTGTTCAGCACGGAATAAAGCGTGGTGGTCTTACCGGAGCCGGTGGGACCCGTTACAAGGACTATGCCCTGGGAGGCGGACAGGCAGGCATCAAGGCCCCGCGTCACCTCAGGGGAAAACCCGAGTTTCTCGAACGGCACTTCGGCCGAGCGCTGGTCCAGGATGCGTATCACTATTTTCTCGCCGTAGGAAGTCGGCAGCGTCGAAACGCGCAGCCCGACCTCGGCGGCGCCTATGCGCAGCTTCGCGCGGCCGTCCTGGGGCCGCATATGGTTGGACACGTCAAGGTTGGACATGATCTTTATGCGCGAGACCACAGGGCCTACGGATATGCGGCGCGGCAGCTTCATAATGGTCATCAGCTCGCCGTCAATGCGTATACGCACGTGGCTCTCCCGCTCGTCGTGCTCTATATGGATGTCTGAGCTGTGTCTGCGAAAGGCCTGGGAAATTATGGAATTTACCAGCTGTATTATGGGGGAGGTAATGTCGGAATTCGCCGACAGGAGTTCCTTTACTTCACCGACTACCACCACGGCGTCGGGAGCTTCCACCCGTTTCAGAAGGTCAAAAATAACCTCGTCGGAACTGAAGAGCTGGCCGAGACAGACATCCATCTCGAACGGCAGGCTGAAAAACGGGATAACCCGGCGGCCGGTTACAGCCTCCACGTCCGCCTGCGCGTTAAAATCGGAAGGATTAGACATCGCCACCTGGATGCCGTTCTCCAGCACCTTTACCGGCACCAGCCCGTATTTGCGGCAGATCTTCTCGGGGACCAGGGAAAGCGCGAACCGCTCCACCAACTCCGGCGAGAGAGCCGCGTACTTGATCTTGAATACCGCTTCGGCGGCTTTTATAACCTGTTCGCCGGTTACGGCATTGGAGCGGATCAAGGCGTCGGACACGAACTTTTGTTTTTCAACGCGGAATTTGTCTATCGCCTGCGGGGATATCCCATTCAAGCCCGTAAGGACCCGCACCATGTGCTCATCCTGAAAACGCCAGTTATCTTCCATTATATCCTCGTTTCAGTCTTTGTTTTTTGCCGCCGCCCTGTAAGATAAGCCCCGGATACTATCTCTATGGCTTTGGAGGGCATTTTTATAATAGCTGATGGGCGCATATAACTCCGCGGAAAACCAAGACGATAATTTTACTACTTATTTCCCCGCCCGTAATTGTTCCCGCGTTCTACTTTCAATCCGGACACTTGACGTAACTATTATACACTGAACCTGAGTTCGCCGCGGCAAAATCTCCGCTTTGAACAATAGCGGTGAAGTTCGCCTAAAGCTGGGATTTCACCTCGCCGGTATTGAATTTCTTCTTTGAAAATTTAACCCAGACGGCGCCGAGCGACTGGCCCATCTGGTAAACAAAGAGCAGCCCCAGCGCCGTTATTATCAGGTAGCTCAGCAGGTGGGAGACCGCGGCATAGGCGAAGGCCGCGTCTTTGTTCACCCCCCAGGCCGAAAGCACGGCGCTCAGGCCCAGCTCAAAACTTCCGAAATAGCCCGGCATGCCGGGCGCGGAGGAAGCGGCGGCCCCGGTAAAAGAGAGCAGGACGCTTTTTGCCAGGGGGACGGCGTTTTCAATATTAAAGGCGCGCGCCAGCCAGTAATAGTTAAGCGCGTTCATTAACCACTGCGCCAGGGCCAGCGCAAATATGCCCGCCGCGGCCGCCGGGGATTTAAAAGCCCTGAAACCCAGCGCCAGGCTGTCGGTGAATTTCTTCAGGCCTGACTCCTTTTTTATATAAGCCGGAGGGCGGCCGGTCCTTATGCCGTAAAACAGCGCCGTTCCGGCCGCCGTAAAGAGCGCGAGCAATAGCCAGAGCAGGCCCGCCCCGGCAGTGCCCCCGGCTAGGCCGGCTATTCTGGCGGCCGCGGCCGCCAGCAGTAAAAGCGCCGTCAGGTCCAGCGCTTTCTCCGCCAGGATGGTGGCAAACACGGTAACTATGTTTATATTAAAAAAATCCGCCCCGAAGGCCGCGCGCGCCAGGTCCCCCAGCCGCAGCGGCAGCACGTTGTTCAGGGCCAGGCCGGCGGTTTCAAGGCGCAGGGCGTCCCAAGCGCGCGCCGTCCCGGCCGGTGACAGCAGCAGGCTCCACTTTAACCCCCGGATGGCAAGTTCGGACAAAACAGTGAAAAATATAAGTATGAGCGGCGCCGATCTTATACCGGAAAGTATTACCGCCAGGGCTTTAAAATCCACCCTCCTGCAGGCGAGCCACAACAGCGCGGCGCTTATGGCCAGCCCCGCGGTGATGGAAAGTTTTTTGTGCATCGC
>JAVHRY010000110.1:0-1807 GCA_036171915.1 Elusimicrobiales bacterium
TCAGGTCGTTAAGCTCTTTTTCCTGCTGGGGCGTAAGGCCGGAATCGTCCTTTTCGGGGGGCTGCGGCTGGTAGTTCATGGCCTTGAGCAGCAGGAACTCCCGCAGCTCCCTGTTCTCGGAGGAAACGCGCTCGCGCAGCTTCTCGTCCTCCAGCTCCCCGCTGAAAAGCCGCGCCAGGCCCGCCGCTTTGGCCGCGGCGGTGCCGGGTTTGGGGGCCAGGTCCACCTGCACCCTGCCACCGGACAGCGGTTTGATAAAAGCGTAAGCCAGGCCGCCCAGGGAATGGGCGGCGTAGCGGATAGAATCAAGACTGTGTTTTTTCAGGCTGACCTGGATTGAAATGTTTTTAGACAAATGTAACTCCTTGGACTTCAAGCGGCCGCCGGCCCTGAGGCGCGGGAGCCTGGAAATTTTAAGGTCAGAACTTGCAGCAAACCATGGTTCCGCCCCAATCTTCGCCTAACACTATGAATGTACCCCAATTGCTGGTGGTGCTGCCGCCGGGGAGGAAACCCGTCACCCTGGCCACGCCGTCTCCCATAAACCCGACCACGCTTTTCCCGGCCGGGCAGTTAACCGTCCCGCCGACGCTGTAGCCGACGCGGCTGCAGACGTTCATAATATTCCCCGTCACGTAGAGGTCGCCGTTCACATCCAGGCGGTCCCAAATGCTCACTGAGCGGACGCCGCCCAGGCCGCCGCTGCGCCCGAGTATCATCAGGGTATTGAAATTAGAGGCGTTCTCGATGGCCGCGTTCCCCCAGGCATTGCCGATAGAGGTGTGACTGTGCCCGGTATTGTTGAAATACATGTCGGAGTTTGTAAGGTAAGTCTGCCCCTGGGAAGAACTGCCGGCGACTATCGCATTGCCCGTAATGTTGGAATTGCCGAACACATGGAGCTTGCTGGTTGCCGCTCCGTTGCCGACCGAAAGATTGCCGCCGTCGCGGGTAAGAATAGTGTTCTGTGTCGTAAGCAGGCTCACATAGCCGCCGTACGGGGCCGGGTAGTAAGTCGTAAGAGTGAGGCTTTCAGAGCCGATAAAGCCCGGGTGCCAGCAAAGAAAAAAGAGAACAAGCAGGGGAAGCGTGTTTTTCCGGCTGAATTTGATCTTTGTTTTGAGTTCTTCCATAGTTTCCATAGAGCCCCCATGCGGACCGAACTCCGGACTTTCAAAACGGCCTGTTTCTCCCCGCCTGCATTTTAATAGATATCTACTATATAGCATAGCAGAAAAGTCCGGATATTTCAATGCCGGGAGGGAAGCAGGGGAATCAGAGGAGGATCACTACAAAAACGGCCTTAAACTTGTCTTCCAGGAAAGATCTGGCCTCGCCCGCGATATCGGTAAAATCCTCCAGGTCCTTCGGGGAGGAGGAAAGGAAGGCTCCCGAGTTGCGCACAGCCAGGACATAGCCCTGCGCGGGGATCTCCCCGGGGAGGGAGCGGAGGCAGTCAAGCAGGGCGTCCCAGTTGCCACCGAAATAGGCCGGGAACCTGAAGGCCGCGGCCAGGGCCGGCATCAGCCCGGCTTTATCCGCGATCTTCGCGCCGTCCACGTAAGCGGTAAAAAAAGACGGCGGAGGGAATAGTTTTCCTATTTCCTCCGCCGCCGTCCCGCGGGCCCTGAAGTCCAGGAAAAGTCCTTCCTCCCCGGGCAGGCCCATCGGTTCTAGTAAACCACCGTAAGCAGTATGAAATGCGCGTAATGGTCGGGCGTATAATAGATCTTCTCGCCGCCGCCGATGATGATCCGCTCGGAGCCGCGGGCGCTCAGGTCAGGCGCCACCTGGTAGGTGGTCCCGC
>JAVHRY010000111.1:0-8536 GCA_036171915.1 Elusimicrobiales bacterium
AGCCCCCCCGCTTCCTGGAACTCTCCGCCGTAACCGGCAAGGTGCGCGGGGTCTATTGAGGCCCAGACCCTAAATTATCTAAACTTTAACTTGCCGCCAAGGAGACACTAATGAGAATAGTAAGCTTTTTCGGGATGTTCGCGATACTGGCTATAGCCTGGCTTTTCAGCAAGAACAAGAAGGCCATAAATTACAAAGCCGTGGCCGGCGGCACCATCCTCCAGATAATTTTCGGAGTGCTGGTAATGAAAGTCCCCCTGGGCCAGAGATTCTTCCTGTTCCTGAACGACATAATAATTAAACTCCTCTCGTTTACCGACGAAGGCGCCAAGTTCCTCTTCGGCGGCCTCATTAACAACGCGTCTATCGGCTTCGTTTTCGCTTTCCAGGTGCTGCCCACCATCATTTTCTTCTCTTCGCTGATGTCGGTGCTTTATTACCTGGGCATCATGCAGAAGATCGTAATGTTCTTCGCCAGGATAATGAGGCGGGTAATGAACACCTCCGGCGCGGAGTCGCTGGTAGCCAGCGCCAATATTTTCGTGGGCCAGACCGAGGCCCCGCTGGCCATACGCCCGTACATGGCGGGCCTGACGGAATCCGAACTTTTCGTAGTAATGACGGCCGGCATGGGCACACTGGCCGGCGGCGTAATGGCGGCCTACGCCGGCATGCTGATGCCCTATATCCCCGGCATAGGCGGGCACCTGCTCGCGGCCTGCATCATGTCGGCCACCGGGTCGCTGGTTATAGCCAAGCTCATAATCCCAGAGACCGGGGAGCCGCAGACCAGCGGCAAGCTTAAAATGGAATTAGAGCTCCCGGACAAGAACGTTATAGACGCGGCGGCCAACGGGGCCACCACCGGCCTGCAGATGGCCCTTAATGTGGGCGGCTGCCTGCTGGCCTTCATGGCGCTGCTTGCCATGCTGAACTTCCTGGTGGGGCATGCCGGCGGCCTGGCGCACTACCCGCAGCTCTCGCTGGAAAAGATCTTCGGCTGGGTATTTACGCCCCTTGCCTGGATAATGGGCGTACCGATAAAAGAGGCGCCGCAAATAGCCAACTGGATAGGCCAGAAGACCGTGCTTAACGAGTTTATAGCCTATATGAACATGGCGAACTTCCTGAAGGATAATCCCGCGGCCATAAGCCAGCGTTCCCTTATAATAGGGGCGCACGCGCTGGCGGGTTTTTCCAACTTCCTTTCCATAGCGATACAGATAGGCGGCCTTGGGGCGCTTGCCCCGGAGCGCCGCCACGACATAGCCCGCCTGGGACTCTACGCCGTGCTGGCCGGCTCGCTGGCCTGTTTCCTGTCGGCGGCCATAACAGGGTTCCTGATATAAACGCGTGAGCGCAAGAAAAACGCGGACCTTAGGGCCCGCGTTTTTTATTTCCCGGCGCGCGGCAAAGCCCCGCAGTACAGCGTGCAAATATTCTAAAATTGGCGTATGGGCTTAAAGCTGCTTATCAATTCTCTCTTCAGGGGCGGCGCGGAAAAGCAGTTCGCGGCGCTCGCCCCCCTGCTGCCGGCTGACGCCATAATACTGCTTGAAGACGAAATAGCCCAGCCCGCCGATCTGTCAAAAATAAAAATCCTCTCAGCCCCCGGCGCGCGCGCCAATTCTTTTGTCAAGACCGCCTTTATCCCTCTTTACGCCCGCAGGCTGGCCGAACTGGCGCGACCGGGCGACACGGTACTCTCTTTTATGGAGCGCGCCAATATAGTGAACGTAATAGCCGCAAGCCGGGCCGGTTACCGCGCCGTCATCTGCGAGCGCACCCGCCCTTCCGGCGAGTTTTCCGGGCTGCGCGGCGCCCTGATGCGCCCGCTCATTAAGCGCTTCTACCCCCGGGCGGACATGATAGTGGCGAACTCGGAAGGCGTAAAAAAGGACCTGGAAGATAATTTCTCGGTGCCCCCGGAAAAGATACGCGTTATCAATAACGGCTGCGATACCGCGGCGGCGGCCCTGCTGGGAGCGGCCCGGCTCCCCGAAGGCTACACGCAGCTGTTTAAAAGGCCGGCGCTGGTAACCAGCGGCCGGCTGACCGCCGCTAAAGGCCAGTGGCATTTACTGAGGATCTTCAGGGAAGTAAAAAAAGATCTCCCCGGCGCCGCCCTGGTACTGGTAGGCGACGGAGAATTAAGAACATATCTTGAGGGAGCAAGCCGTGAACTGGGCCTGAAGGTTTTTTCCGGCGCGGGCGCCCCCCCGCCGGACGCGGACGTTTATTTTACCGGCTTCCGTGAAAACCCGTATAATTTTATCGCGGCGGCCAGGCTGTTTGTTTTCACTTCGCTCTGGGAAGGCTTCCCTAACGCGCTTGTAGAGGCCATGGCCTGCGGCGCGCCGGTGATGGCGGCCGACTGCGCCTCGGGCCCGCGCGAAATACTTTCCCCGGACACGCCGTTCCAGAAGCGGACGGAAGCGCCGGAGAAAGCGCCTTACGGCCTGCTCATGCCGGTACTCTCGGGCCGGCGGCTGCCGGCGGGAGCTCCGCTGGAGCCGGAGGAACTGGCCTGGGCCGGCGGCATCCGTGAACTTTTGAAGGATAAAGCGGCGCTTGGAGCTTACGCCCGCGCGGGCGCGGCAAGGGCCGGAGATTTCGGCCTGGCAAAAGCCGCGGCCCGCTGGAAAGAGATCCTTACCAAATAAAGTAAACCGCTTTCTCCGCCTGTTTATCTTTGTTTTTTGTTCCCTTCTTTTTAGCCGGCGCCTCTTTAATGATCTCGCGCTGCGGCCGCAAAGGGCCTGCCCGCTTGACCGGCGCCGCCCGCTCCCTGCCGAAACGCAAGGACAGGGTCAGCCGATGCGAGTTCCCCAATTCCCCGTAGGGAGTAAAAGCGTAATCAACGCGCAGATCGCCGCTTTTAAACCCAAGCCCCGCGCTGATGCCGGAACCCGCGTAGAGGCTGCGGCCTGTCCTGTAGCCGGCGCGCGCGAAGAAAGACTCATGCGGCCCGGAGAGGAACTCCGCCTCGGCCCCGAGGGCCGCGGCGGCCGCCGATTCGCCGGCTTTAAGAACTTCACCTGAAAGCCTGTACAAGTCCAGAAAACGCCAGGCCAGCCCGCCCCGCAGCATCAGCGGCAGCGGGAAGGACGTTGAGCCCAGCTTCATGGCGCCGCCGAAATTGGCGGCGGAAGCGCCTATGGTCCAGTCGCCGGATTTTTTAAGCAGGCCTGCGTCCCCGGCCCAGGCCGCGGCGCCGGCACCCGCGGCGCTCTGATAAAGGCCCTTTAGCGCCGCGCCGCCGTAATAGCCGCCGCCCAGCGCCCCCGAAACGCCAAAACTCAGCGCCCCCTCCTGGGAATTAAAGGAACCTGTTTTCTGCCCCGAAGCATTATAATTGTCCATGGCCCCGCTTAACAGGGCGTTGACCCCGCCGAACAGCGCCGCGCCGGAGGCCAGCGGGTACACGTAGGCCAGGCTCTCGTTACGGAGGCCCGCGAGCCACTCGTTATGCCCCAGCGCTATTTCCTGCCTGGAGGGCAAAGCCGTCCCGGCCGGGTTGGAGAAGACCGCCCACGCGTCGTCGCCGGCGGCGCAGTAGGCCCCGCCGAGCGCGGCGGCGCGCGCCCCCTGGTCCATCTTAAGGAACGGCAAAGCCGTGCTCCCCGTCTCCGCGCGCAGGGCGGAGAAGGAAAATACAAGCAGGAGCAATACGGCCTTGAGGGTTTTCATAATTACCAGATAATAAAGAATTTCCCCCTGGCTTTACCGTAGTTGTCCGTTTTAATGAAATAAATATACAGCCCGCTGGCTGCCCTGGCGCCGTTCTTCAGTTTGCCGTCCCAGGAGGCGACGTTCACGCCGTCTATCCCGTCGCCGGGCGCCAGCGTGCGCACGAGCTCTCCGGCTTCGTTGTAGATGTATATCTTAGGACTCAGCGCGACAGGCGGGATCCCGTCTATTATAAGCGGGTGGAGTTTCCGGAAATCGCAGGGGTTGGGCCAGACCCTGATCCCTGAAAGCCCGTTGGAGGAATTGCCGGAGACCCTGATAGAATAAACCGAAAAATGGGAAACCGGCGCGGAAACCGTATTGGCGGCCGGGTTCCTGGTGACGCCGCTTAACGGGACCCATTTACCGGGAGATTCGTCCAGGTAGTACAAAGAGAGCAGATTTTCGTTAATAAAATCACCGTCGACATACCCGTCGCCGTCGGCGTCCGGGTAGGACAGCGTGATGGTAACGGAGCTGGAGAAAAATGTTACGGGCGTCTCCGCCGAGTTGTGCGCAGTAAATTGCCGCACCAGGTCCGTGCCGCGGATCTGTGTGGAATCATAAGAAGCGGAGTCTGCGGCATTCGTCCTTGAGGCGGGAACCGTCGAGATGCCGACATAAAGCGCGCCGCCGCCATAAGCCCCGGGCGGGAAGGTGACGGACGCGCCGTCGCTGTTGGCCACGACGCCCCCGGAGGCCCCGGAGAAGGACTGGTCAATAAGGAAGGAGCCGCCGGAAGCGATAAGTGAGCCTTTATTACCGGCCCCGTCCACGGCGGAAAAGCGGAACGTTGCGGTACCGGTGGAGTAATAGGACTCCATAAAGCCTTTACCCTGCCAGGTGAGGCCGCTTAACAGCGCCACGGTCATCGGCACCAGCTCGCCGTCCGGCGCAACAAAGGAAAGGGACGGGGTGGAAGCTATTACCCCCGCCTCGGTGATAGTGAGCGTGGCCGAGAAAGTACTGTTATGAACCGGCGTAGCCATGGTGATAGCTGCTGTCGGGCTGGTAACATCCACGGTCTGGCCGTCGGAAGTGGCTATATTGGTGGCTTTGCCGGTGTTGCTGAAGGCTTGCACGGAGAAATAATAAGTCTGCCCTTCGGTCAGGCCAAGCCCGGTCTTTGTCACGCCGTACACCGCCGGCCCAAGGTCTACCCAGCCGCCGGTGACAGTAGTTCCGCCCAGAGTAGTCCCTATGGCGTACTTGTAGTGGTCTATAGTGCCGCCGGAAAAGCTTGAACTTCCCCAGTTAGCTGAAAGGTTCTGCTTCGAGGAGACATAATTTATATCCGCGCCGGCGCCGTCATGCACGTAGGCGATGTCGGTGGGCAAAGTAGTATCCACCGTCTGCCCGTTGGACCACTTGGGGGTAGAGGCAAGCCCCACGCCGTTCACAGCCTTAACGCCGAAATAGTAAGTATGCCCGTTGATAAGGCTAAGGCCGGTTTTGGTGACGAAAAGCGCAGGGCCGTTATTGACCCAGCCGCCGGTTACACTGATATCCCCGGCCGACGTCCCGATAGCGTACAGGTACGAAGCTATGCCGGATTCAGCGTCAGCCGAAGCCGTCCAGTTGGCGGAAAGCTCCACGGCGGACCCGCTCTGGGAAATATCGGGCCCAAAGCCGTCGTTTACGGTGACGATATCCGCGGGCGGGGTGGAATCGTTGAAAGCGTAGGCTTTAAGGCAGACATTAGTCTTGGCCCATAAACTAGTCATATCCGTCCAGGAAGTTCCATCGGGACTAAAATAGCTCTGTCCGACCGAGGCGGCAGCCAGGGAGCTGTAATCGGCAACAGGATATTCCACCGCTACCGGATAGATGTAAGACGGGTTGGTAAGGCGTACCACCACGGAAAATTTCTGACCGAAAGACACCGGGACATTGCTGCCGAATGCTATGGTGTGAAAGCCGGCCATGGGAATAGTCCCGCTGGCGGAATAAGCCAGGGTACCGCTGCGCGGGCTGGCTGCTGTTACACCCGTATAGACATATACGGTATACGCTGTGTTGATGTCCGTGGTATAGAACCCAGCCGCCTTTATATAGCCTGCAGCTGAAGCGGTAAAGATATTAGACATCCACTCAGTATAGCTGGCAGAGCCTCCAGCATCGCTGTTCCCGAGATCATTGGAGTAACCGAGCGGATCGTATTGATAAATAGAATTGTAATTAGTTACGGCTTGATCCCCGTTAAAAACGGCACTCTCGCCACCGATGGAAGTGTCGTAATATGAAATATAAAAATAGCCGCCGGTGTCGCTTCCGCCCGCGACGCCTACGCCTGTCCCCCAACTATTCCTTGCTTTAAAAGCGCCCGGGCCCGGGGGAGCGGTCTTAAAATGAGAGGCCAGGTATGTATCGTCCCAGCCCACCAGGGCTATGGCATGTCCGCTGCACGAATACTTACAGGTACAATATGTTTCACCTCCGATGCTGAAAGGTTTAGTGCAGTTTTTGTTGTAAAAATTGCTGTCGGAGGCGTCAACCACGGTTGAGCTGTCATCCCAATACACACTGGAGTATACCGCCCCGTAACTTAATATGGCTGACTTCACATTACTGATGAACGTCGGGTCGCTACCGGTGGTCCAGTATGTACTGCCGGTTTGCGGCAGCCAGAGCATTTCCTGCATATGCTTACGCACGGTAAGGCCAGTGCGCAAGCCGCCATTATTAGGATCGTCAGCCTGCGCGACGGGGCCGTCCCAACGGGCAAGATAAGCCGCTGACATGCTGGCATTCCCCCCGTCGTCTATCCCCCAGTCAAAGCCGCTGTTCATAGCCAGGTTGTTCTCCGAGAAATCCCAGGTCTCTGCGGTAAGCAGGTTGGACTCCATTGAAGCGTATGTGGCAAAAGCCCAGCAATCACCATAAGGGCTCTGATTGCGTACGGCGGTAAGTTTGCCGACAGTGCCCAGATCGTAGGCAGGATCATAGGTGGTTCTTGCGCCCGCTGAAGCAACCCCGGTCTTCTGCCCCCGGATAAGCCCGGAGACGTCCTGCCCGGCCATGTGCGACATATCAACAGGAGAAGGCCTCAAGCCAAAGTGATGGACGGAGGGTTGCGCGCCGGCCGTAGAGACCGCTGACATTACATGGAAGGAGGAGGTTGATGTTGAGGAAGACAGCGACGCTATATACTTTAGGAAGGCCGGGTTCAGGCGTGAAGGGTCGGTGGCCGAGGAAACTCCGGACAGCCAGCAGACGGCGAGGAGCGCGTAAGCGCATTTTGTAACCAGGGTGGCGGTGTTATTCATAGTGGCATATCGACATACAGCGGCGCAGGCGGCTCACTTGCGCGCCTTCCTGCGGGCCGGCCGCGGCTCTATTGTTACCTCCGATATATTAGACCAGTCGCCGGGGCCGAAAGTGTCGGCCCCCATCACCCGCATATAATAAGCCTTGCCCGCCTTTACCGGCAGTTCGGCGGCTTTATAAGTGCAGGTATCGGTAAAAACGTCGGCCAGGGGAGAATCGAAATCCGTTGTTTTTGAAATCTGCAGCCGGTAATACCTGGCGGCTCCGGGGTACCAGGTGATTTTTTCGGTCGGGAACCCGGCTTTAGCCGGCAGCGCCTGGGCCGCGGGTTTGGGGCCGGCAGACCGGGCGGGCTTGGAGACGGCGAAAGAATTAGCCTCTGAAAAAGGGCCTTCTTTGGCGGCGCCGTTATTAAGCGTAAGTATGCCGGCCACACGCCAGTAGTAAACCCCGTCCTTCCAGAAGGCGGGAAAGAGGCGGTAATTATTGCGCGGCAGCACGGTGTCCAGCGAAAAAGCGCTGAACGCCTCGTCGGAACTTATCTGCAGGTGGTAGGAGGCGGCTTTTATAACCTCGTTCCAGGTAAGGCTCAGGGCCTCCCCCTTCCTGCCGGACCGCTGGACCATGGAACTTACCACCAGCGGAGCTTCGGGCGGGTCTTCCACGAAACGCTTGTTCCAGGCGTTCACGGCGAAGACCGCGCTCTCGCCGTAGCGCGCGAAAGAACTCCAGTCCTCCACCCTGTCGCGGTAGACCAGCGCCCCGTACATCTCGCCCAGCTCCGCGTCCAGCGCGGCCGGGATATAGCCCACAAAAACGCTGGGAGGATAAGAATGCAGCAGCTTGGCCCCTTTCTTATCCAGGAAGTCCTGGAATTTGCCGTTGAAAGCCGTCTGGCCCGAAGGCAGGACCAGCATGGCGTTAACCTGCTTGTCGTCCACCGCGCCCGCGCGGGAGCAGATAAAAAATAAGCACAGCGCCGCCAGAAGCTTTATCGTACGGGTCATCTTTCCTCACTCTGCCCTGTTTCGCGACATATATATTATACCAGCCGGCCTTTACGGATTTATTACATAGTTTAGTAGAATAACTTTATGGCCGATAAGAACCTTGCCGTCACGGAAGAGTGCGTTGAGCCCGAACTGCTCAGCAACGGGCCCTTTGACGGCTTCCATGCAAAAAGGGAAGAAGCCCGCACAGGCTTCCCCCCTCCCCAGCAACCCGGCCTGCTCACTCGCCTGAAACTCCTTCTGGCCGGCGGCCTGGCCATTTTAGCCTTCGGCCTCATCCTCATCGGCGCCTTCCTCACCTCCACCATCATCGGCGCCATCCTCGGCATCCCCCTCATAATCCTCGGGGGCCTGGTCTTCTTCCTGATGTTCAAACTCCTCTCTCTCGGCTCCAACAGCCACGTAATTTTCCGCCGTTTCTAGGTCTGGCTGCCTGGGGTACCGGAACGCAAAACGCGTTCGCGCACACCGTGCGCTCACTCTGCCTCGGCCTCGGCGCTTACGCAAGCCTCGGCCTGCGGAAGGTTTTG
>JAVHRY010000112.1:0-8490 GCA_036171915.1 Elusimicrobiales bacterium
GCAAGCTGGCGCAGCGCAACAACACTATGATCATCCCGTCCAACCTCGGCGACGTAGCCGGCATGGTCGCTTCGATAGGCAAAGTCCTGACGACCACCCGCGCGCAGAACGCGCAGGAAGTTCCCGTGGCCGCCGCGCAGGTGAACACCCAGTTCCCCCCGCAGCGCCCGCCGCAGCAGCGCCCCGCTTAAACTTAGCGGCCAAATAAAGAACCGGGAGACCTCTCCCGGTTCTTTATTTTATAAATATTACGCGAGTTGAGCGAAGCGACACAATTCAAGTGTATCTAACATGATGCGAAGTCGGGGGCCTGTCACATATGCGTGGCGGCCTACCGTGGGGGCAGGAACGCAAAACGCGTTCGGCCACACCGTGGCCTCACTCTGCCTCAGGCCTCGGCGCTTACGCAAGCCTCGGCCTTCGGAAGGTTTTGCTAACCCTGCCCCCACGGTCTCCGCCAGTTTACTCGTTTAGGAGAAAGCGAGCTACCGCAAAACATGAGCGGAGGGGTGGCAAGGGTAGGGTTCGGCGGGCCTTCTCGGAGGCCGGAGCTTACGTAAGAGCGGAGGCCGAGAGATGAGCGCGGCCACGGTGTGGCCGATAGCGCGCCCGCCGGGCCCTATCCTTGCCAGGCCCCCGACCGGGCATCTCGCGGCTCTTCTCTGACATTAGTATTTCCAGGCGGAGAGGCGGCGGAGGGCTTCGTCTAGGGTGGCGTTTTTTTTGGCGAAGCAGAAGCGCACGATGCCGCGCTGGTGGTTCTCGGCGTAGAAAGCGCTGACCGGGATGGCGGCTACGCGCGCTTCCTTGACCATGCGCGCGCAGAAGGCGCCGTCGTCACCGGCGGGGCCGAGGTCCACGCTCAGGAAATAGGTCGCCTGGCTCGGCAGCACTTTGTAGCCCGCTTCAGTAAGGCCTTTGGCGAGGCGGTCATGGGAGGCGCGCAGGGAGTTTTTCAGGCCCTGGTAGTAATCGTCGCCGAGCGCGAGGCCGTAGGCGACGGCCGACTGCAGATTTGGCGGGGTGCAGAAGGTCAGGTATTGGTGCGCCTTTGAAAGGACTTTCATGAGCTCCGGCGCCGCGCAGACCAGGCCGACTTTCCAGCCGGTCAGGGAGAAAATTTTGCCGGCCGAACCTATCTTGACACAGCGGTCACGCAAACCGGGAAGCGCCATCAGCGGGGTATGCTGCGTCCCGTCGAAGACCGTATGTTCCCAAACCTCGTCGCAGATGGCCACGGCGTTGTGTTTGAGTATATAGCTCCCGAGCAGCTCCAGGTCCTCGCGCGGGAAAGCCGTGCCCGCGGGATTAAGGGGGTCGTTGAAGAGCACGGCTCGGGTCTTCGGCCCGAACGCGCGCCTGAGGTCCTCTTCGTTCAGCCGCCAGCCCGGAGAGCGCAGCGTGACGAAGCGCGGAATCCCCCCCGCCCTGCGCACCAGCGGCAGGTAGGCGTCGTACATCGGATGAAACAAGACGACCTCGTCGCCCGGCTCCAGGATCGCCAGCAGCGCTCCGGCGAGCGCCTCGGTGGCGCCCGAAGTTACCATAACTTCCCGCTCCCAATCCAGATCGAGCCCCTGGAAACGCTTGTAGTGCGCGGCCGCCGCCTGGCGCAGCTCGGGGAGCCCCATCATGGGCGCGTACTGATTCCAGCCGCCTAAAACGCTTTCGGCCGCCCTGCGCCTTACGCCCTCCGGCCCCGGGTCGTCGGGAAAGCCCTGACCCAGGTTTACCGCGTCGTTGGCTTTGGCCAACTGCGACATGGTCTCGAAAATCGTGGTGGCCGAGTCGGAAAATACGGTATTCATATGCGTTCCTTGCGCCCCTGAAATAAACGACCCTGGCCGCATTGGACCAAGGTCGGTGTTCGCTTTAGGCCGGCGGCCAAGTTGAACTTTAAAGTCCTGTCCCGGGCGCCCGCCCGATGATGAAATTATAGCAAATGATAATTCCGGTAATTCCTATCAGGCCGCGTCCTCCCCGAGTTCTTTAAGAGCGACCTTCAAAGCTTCCTGGTGCTTGAGGCTTTCTAGCGGGGATAATAGGCTGTAGGCGCACGGCACTACCAGCAGCGTGAGGAAAGTGGAGAACAGCACGCCGCCGATGACCACCAGCGCCATAGGGATGCGCGTCTCGGCGCCCGGGCCTATGCCCAGCGCCGGCGGGATGGCCGCGGCTATGGTCGCGAAAGAAGTCATCAGGATGGGGCGCAGCCTTATCGGGCAGGCCTCCAGAAGAGCCTCCGTGACGCCCATCCCGTCGACCCGCCGCCGGTGGTTCGTAAAGTCCACCAGCAGGATGGAGTTCTTTTTCACGATCCCCATCAGCAGGATCATCCCTATCATGCTGTAGATATTCAGCGTCTGCCCCCCGAAGTAAAGGGCGAGGAAAGCCCCGGTTACGCTGAAAGGCAGCGCGAGCAGCACTATCACCGGGTGCAGGAAGCTGTTGAACTGCGAGGCCAGCACCATGTAGGCCACGAAAATGCCGAAAACAAGCGCTGTTAAAAGGCTGTTGGTCGATTCGTCGAACGTTTTAGAGCTGCCGGCCAGGACGACGCGGTAGCCTTCGGGCAGCAGCTCCTTCGCGGCTTTCTGGACTTCGGCGATGGCTTCCGCCTGCGAGGAGCCCGGCGCGGGGTTGGCGAACACGCTTATGGCGCGCTCCCTGTTGCGCCTCGAGATGGAGAGCAGCGTAGGCTTCTCTACGATGTTTACGATCTCCGAGAGCCGGATGAGCTCCCCGCGGTTATTGCGCACCCAGATCTTGGTTATATCGCCGGGGCTTTTGCGGTCCTTGTCCACCAGGCGCAGGCGTATATCGTAGCGTTTGCCGCCCTTGGAGAACTTCCCTACCCGTACTCCCCCTATCATTGAATTAATGGCTTCGCCTATCACGGCGACGTTCACTCCGCGGGCCGCGGCTTTTTCGCGGTCGGGGAAAACCTGGATCTCCGGCATCCCGGTCTGGTAGTCGGTATCCACGTCCACCATTTTGCCGGAATCGTTCATGCGCTTCATTATAGCGGCGCTTAATTCTCCGAGCTTATCCCAGTCCGGGCCCCGCAGGCTGAGCTCTACAGGGAAGCCGCGGCTGGAGCCGAAACCTGACTGCGACGGGTCCCTGATGGAAACGCGGTCAAGCCCCTCCACCGATTTAAGCGCCTTGCGGGTATACTGCATGAAATCCTGCTGGCTGGCTTTTTCCCGCCCGGCTTTAAGGGAACGCGGTCGGCTTTTGGAGGCATGGTGATGAACATCATCGCGCCGTTCACTCCGCCGCCGCCCACCATGCCGAAATAGTTCTTGATATTGGGCTGGCCCATAGCCCACTTTTCGGCTTTCGCCACGGTCTCGGCGGTATAGCCGAAGGAGGAACCGATGGGGGTCTGCAGGCTGACCATGAACTGGCTCTGGTCCTGGGCCGGCGAGAATTCCCTCTGGAGCTTAAAAGCTATAAAAAGCGAAGCGGTGAATATCAGGACGGAGACCCCCAGGGTTTTCCAGCGGTGCCGTAACAGTCTCTCCAGGACATTCCGGTATAGGACAGCGGTCTTTTTAAAGGCCTCATCCATCCAGAGCCCGAACGAAGTCGTGCGGGAGGAATCCACGAACTGGGAACAGCGCATGGGCGAAAGCGTGAGTGCTTCCAGGAGAGACAGCAGGACCGCGGCCGTCATCGTCACTCCGAACTGGAAGAAGTATCTGCCTATGACGCCCTGCATGAAAATTACAGGCACGAAGATGGCTAGGATAGCGACGGAGGACGCCATGGCCGGAAAGGTTATCTCCCTGGCGCCGACTATGGCGGCCTTCACCCGGCTCATGCCCTGTTCGTTATACCGGACTATGTTCTCCATCACCATGATGGCGTCGTCTACGACGATGCCTATCGCGAGCGACAGGCCCAGCAGAGTGAAGGTGTTGAGCGTGAAGCCCATGAAGTAAAGGATCAGGAACGCGCCGATGATGGAGGTGGGAATGGAGAGGAGCACGTTGAAAGTGGAAGACCACGAGCCGAGGAAGATCCAGCAGACCACGCCGGTAAGCAGGGCCGAAAGCACCAGGGTGAAGTTCAGCTCGCTGGTGGATTCCTCTATGAAGCGGGTGGAATCGTTGGCTATCGTCAGCTGCATATCCTTCGGCAGGGACGCCTGCAGTTCAGCCACTTTAGCGCGCACGGCCTTGGCTACGCCCACGGCGTTGGAGCCGCGCTGTTTTATGATGCCGAGGCCGACCGAGAGCTTTCCACCCACGTGGGAGACCCGGCGGATATCATTCAGGCCGTCCTCGACCTGGGCCACGTCTTTTATGCGGTAGGTCTTCCAGATGGCGGAGCCGCCGCGGCCGGTGATTATCAGGCGCGAGAAATCCTCGGGGGTGGAGGCCTCGCCCATAACGCGGACATTCAGCTCTTTTTTTCCCGTGTCTATGTAGCCGGCCGGCGTTTCCGCGTGCTGGTTCTGTACCGTGCTGATCACATCGTTGACGGTAAGCTGCTTGGCGTTAAGCTCGTCGATATTCAGCCAGATGCGCAGCGCCGGGTCCACGAAGCCGCCCATGTCGATGTCGCCCACGCCTGCGATGGTGGTGAATTTATCCTTCAGAAAATCGTTGGTGAAGGCCATCAGGTCTTTAAGCGGCCTGTCTCCCGTGAGCGCCACGCGGATTATGGGCTGGTCCTCAGGGTTGGTCTTGGTTATCGTGGGCGGATCGATGTCCTTGGGGAGCTCCCGCTGGACCTGGGATATTTTGGCCTGCACTTCCTGCATAGCCACGTCGATATCCCGCCCGATCTCGAATTCGATAGTGATGCGCGAGCTGCCGCGGCTGGATTTGGAGGAGACTTCCTTGATGCCCTGTATGCCCATCAGCGCGCCTTCGATGAGGTCCGCCACCTGCGTTTCCATCACTTCCGGAGCGGCGCCTTCCAGCGAGACGTTCACATTAACAACCGGCGAGTCCACGTCGGGCATCTGGCTTATGCCCATATTGCGGAAGCCGATGCCGCCGAAAACAATCAGGCCCAGCATCAGCATCCACGCGAAAACCGGGTTTTTGATCGAAAAATCTGAAAGAGTCATTATTTAGTCTCCAGCCCGGCGGCGGTTTCAAGTTTAAGCAGGGTCCAGATTTCCTGTATATGCGCCTGCGAGAGGGCGAGGCGCGTCTGCTGCACCGTATTAAGGGCGCTGAGCACGTCGAGGTTGGTGACCAGTCCCATTTTGTAATCCTCTTCCTGGTAGTTCTTATTGTCCGAGGCCAGCAGCAGCGCGTCCTCGAGGCTGGCGGCCTGCAAAGACGAATACTTGAACTCCTCGTAAGCCGACCGTACTTCGGTGATGGCCTGCCTCTCCGCCTGCTGTAAAGACAGCGCGGCCGAGCGCTTGCCGGAATAGGCGGCCTGCCTCAGCGCCGGGGCTGCGCCGCCGTCGTAAAGCGGTATCTTCAGCGCCAGCGTCCCGTCCCAGCGGTTCACCGGGGCCGGCATGGGGTTTCGCACGACATAATAGTCGGCCGAAACCGTAAGCGTGGGCCAGAGGTTCCTGTCCTGCACGTCCAGGAGGTAGCCGGAGGCTTCGAGGGCTTTACGCCTTGCCGCGAGGTCCGGGCGCAGAAGCGCGGATTTCAGGTATGTCTCGATAGCGGCCTCCTGCCTGGCCGGTATGCCGTCAGGCAGAAGATCGGCGTCAAGCCCGGTAAGGAACATCAGCGCCTGCTGGGCCAGGCGCTCGCCGGCGGAGGCGTTCAGATAGCTGGCTTTGTCCTGCGCAAGCTGGGTTTTTATCGCGATAGCTTCGCTTTTGCGGGACCGGCCTATCTCTACCCGCGCTTCAAGCTCGGTTATGCGGTTTGCGGTGACGTCAAGCTGTTCGCGGCGGATAAGCACTTCCCTCTGCGCGGAAAGCAGGTTAAGGTAAGCCTGCGCGACAGCGAGATAAAGTTGCTGCCTGGCGCGTACGAGGTCCAGTTCCGCGGCTTTGGTTTTAGCTGAGGCGGCCTTAAGGGAGATATAGTCGCGCATGCCGGAGAATATGGAATAGCTGCCCGAGAGGAAGCCTTTTGTCGCGGAAGGCGCGTTCTGTTGTTTGGCTTGCGAGGCGTTCAGGTCGAATGAGGGACGGAAGCTGGCGTTTATAAAGCGTTCGGCCGCCTCAAGCTGCTTTATGCCTTCCCCCTGCAGGGCCAGCTGTTCGCTCTTGGCCAGGGACAGCGAATAGGCTTCGCCCAAACTGATAGGACGCATCGTGGCGGTGGAGAATTCCTGCGCGGGGAGCTTGCAGGGAAACAGCGCGAGCAATGCCGCCATCAGAATATATTTCATTTCTTTTTCCTTGTTCCGTCTAAAAATATTCCAGTTATACGCCGGGCGCGCTCCTGCACAGGGAGTTTTCTCCCCGCTGCGCGGGCATAGCTGTTGGAACCGCGGCAGAGGCCGAAAAGAGCGGAGGCGGAGAATATGGGATCTTCCAACTCCAGGAGCCCCCTTTCGGCGCAGGTTCCCAGGACCGCGGCTATGATGCTCATATTCGAGGCGAAGCGTGCGCGCAGGATTTCTTTATTAGGGCCGGCGAGCGGAAGGCCGCCCGAATACCCGGTGATATCGCGCTTATTATCGAAATGCTCCAGCAGCGCGAGTACGGTCTTCTGAAGCAGCTCCTCCGGCGGCAGGCCCGCGGCGGCTATGGCCGCCAGGTTTTTACCATGGTTTTCGGCCATGGCGGAGAAGACGGAGAGGATGAGTTCGTCCTTGTGGCGGTAATAAAGGAAGAGAGTCCCTTTCGCGACGCGGGCCTCCCTCGCCACCTTCTCCATGGTTAGGCCGTCGAACCCGGCTGCCGCAAGGACGCGCGTGGCCGCCCTGAGGATCTCCCGCTCTTTTCCTTTTTTTTGTAGGTCCGTTAAAGCTTTCATAAAGACGGTATAATGACCGGATAGTCATTATCTTACTAAAAAGCACATGCCGGCACAACAAAGCGAGGTCCCGCTCCCGGGACCTGGTCCGCAGGCGGTTCAGCAAACTATGCTTTTATCAGCTGCGTGACTATTTCCGCGGCTTTGGCGAAGTGTTCCAGGAGGATATACTCGTCGTTCTGCTTCTGGGCGCGGGCCCCGATGCCGAAACTGACCGCGGCCAGTCCTTTGGCGTTAAGAGCGTTGGCTTCGCTGCCTCCGGAAGCCGCGGCCGGGGCCGGGGTCAGCCCGGCGTCCCTGAGCGCCTGTTCGGCCAGGCGCACGATTTCCGAGCCGGCGGCGTGGCGGTAGGGCGGATAGTCCCAGGACCACTTGAAGGCGACCGCCCCCCCCGCGGCGCCGGCGGCTTTTTCAAATTCGGCTTTATACTGGTCCAGCAGCGGCGGCGCTTTCGCGGCTTCCAGGACCCGCACCTGGCCTCTTACCAGGGCGGCCAGCGGGACCAGGCCCGTGTTTACCCCGCCGGCTATAGTGCCTATATTCGAAGTCGTGTCGGCGTCGTGGCGGCCCAGAGCCAGGGCTGCGATAGCCTTCGCGGCTATGACGATGGCTGAGATCCCGCTTTCGGGATCGGCGGCGGCGTCGGAGGTTCTGCCGAGGATATCCGCAGAGAAAAGGGCTACCCCCGGAGAAGACGAGGTGTAAGTCCCCGGGTCCGTTTCAGAACCGAAGACAAAAGCGCAGCGCACTCTGGGCGGCAGGGACAGCTGTTTCACGCCCGCCATATTTCCTTTAGCGCGTGTGGTCAGGGCTATAGTGAAAGGCTTGAGCGGGAGCGAACTGTTAACCGCGCGCTCCAGCGCGTAGAAGATGGCCGCCATACCGGCGCGGCCGTCCAGGCCCAGGGGGCCCTTCCCGGCGGAGGTTATGCGGTCGGACGTTACCACGGGTTCCGTCCTGGACGTGGGGTACAGGGTGTCCATGTGGGCCGCCAGGACGAACTCCCCTCCCCCGCCCACTTCGCAGAGAACATTGCCGGTATTGGAAAGCGCCGCCGCGGCTGAACCGTCCACTTTGACCGGCAGGCCCAGGCCCCTGAAGAATGATAAGGCGTAATTCGCTACGGCGGCTTCCTTGCCCGGCAGGCCGTCCAGGCGCGCCAGCCCGGAGAAAAGCTCTATCAATCTTCTGCTCGCCATCATATTTTACTCGGCCCACTTGCGGGCGAGGTTGATAAGGACTTCGGCGGATTTGTTCATGCCGTCCAGCGAGACCCATTCGTAGCGGCCGTGGTAGTTGTAGCCGCCGGTAAAAACGTTGGGCGTCGGCAGGCCCATGAAAGACAGCCTGGCTCCGTCAGTGCCGCCCCGCACCGGCTTCACGTGCGGCTCAAGTCCGGCCTGCTTTACCGCCGCCTTAAGGTTGCCCATAACGGCGGGGTGCTTAACGATAACTTCCTTCATGTTCCGGTACTGCTCACTGAAAGTCACTTCTATCTTCGCCAGCGGGTACTTCAGGCGCTTCGCGGCTACGATAGCTTCGAGCTGTTTCTCCATCGCATTTAGCTTTTTCATGT
>JAVHRY010000113.1:0-30387 GCA_036171915.1 Elusimicrobiales bacterium
CGGCTTACATGGACGAGGCCGAGCGCTGCACCAGGGTGCACCTGCTGGATGCCGGCCTGCTGTTGGCCTCCGGGGAGCCGCGATCCGTACTAGCCCGGGCCGGGGCGGCCAATTTTGAGGAGCTTTTTGTGAAGCAGGGGACGCATAAATGAACACCGAGACCGCCTGTGCCCTTGAGATTAAAAGCCTCTCCATAAAGTTCGGGGATTTTACCGCCGTGGACGACATTTCCTTCTGCGTTCACCGCGGCGAGATCTTCGGTTTCCTGGGCGCCAACGGCGCCGGTAAGACCACCACCATCCGCATGCTCTGCGGCCTGCTGGTGCCCACTTCTGGCACGGCCATTGTCGGGGGCTTAGGCTTCGCGGACGGCGGCCGGGGCATAAAGAAGATAGTGGGCTACATGTCCCAGAAGTTCACGCTGTACAACGACCTGACGGTGGGGGAGAACCTGGACTTCGCCGCGGGCCTGCGGAAACTTTCCCCGGCGTACGCGAAGAAACGCCGGCAGGAACTTTTCGAACTGATAGGTTTCGACCGCCCGCTTTCCACCATGGTGGCCTCCCTGCCCGGCGGCATCAAGCAGGAACTCTCCCTCGCTGCGGCCATGCTGCACGATCCGGAGATCGTGTTCCTGGACGAGCCCACTTCAGGCGTGGCCCCGGCCTCGCGGGCCCGTTTCTGGGCGCTGATCCGGAAGATCACCGGGCTGGGCAAGACCGTGATAGTCACCACCCATTACATGGACGAGGCCGAACAGTGCGGCCGCATAGCCCTGATGCGCACCGGAAAGCTGATAGCCCTGGGCACGCCGGCGGAACTTAAAGCTTCGGCTTTCCCAGGACCTATGGCGGAACTGGATTTTAAAGAGGCCGGCCCCGGCGCCTTCATCAAAGAACTGGAAAGCGCTACAGGCCTGCTGGAACTTTCGCCGCACGGCATGCGCTGGCACGCGGCGTTCAGGGACAAGCGGGGCATGGACTCCGCGCTGGCCGGCCTGCCCCCAACGGCCTCCTCCGCCCTGATTAGACCCTCGCTCGAAGACGTCTTCATCAGGCTGGTGGAAGGGGGCGAACGATGAACGCCTTCAACTTCCACCGGGCTTACGCCATAGCGCGCAAAGAAGTGATGCATATCCTGCGCGATCCCTTTACGCTGACGCTGGCGCTGGGTTTGCCTGTAATGCTGGTAACCTTCTTCGGCTACGCTATAGATTTCGAGGTTAAGAATATACAATTGGCCGTCTCCGACCGCGACAACGGGCCCGGCGCGCGCCGGCTTAAGGAGATCTTCTCCTCTTCGGGCTACTTCCGCCTTGTGGACGCCGGCGCCGGCGGGCCGGTGCAGATGCTGGATTCCAACCGGGCAGGCGCCGCGCTGTTCATTGAACCGGATTTTTCCAAGAAAGTAAAAGGCGGCGGGGCTTCTTCCGCGCAGTTCGTGCTGGACGGCAGCGATAACTCCAAGGCCGCCGCGGTAATGGGCTATCTCCCGGGGATACAGCGGGCGGCTATCCGCAAACTTGCAGGGGCGGAACCGAAAGAACCGTTCTCGGTGGAGACGAGGTTCCTTTATAACCCGGAGCTTAACAGCCGCTGGTTCACGGTGCCGGGGCTGGCGGTCATCATAATCGGTCTCCTTTCCATCCTGCTCACCGCCCTTACCGTAGCGCGCGAATGGGAGAACGGCTCGATGGAACTGCTGCTCTCCACTCCGGTGCGGCCGCTCGAGATCATGATAGGCAAGCTGGCGCCTTACGGGGCGCTGGTGCTGGCCGGGGTGTTTTTCGTCTACTTGGTTTCCCGGCTCGTCTTCGGCGTTCCTTTCGCCGGCAGCCACCTGCTCTACCTGTTTGCCTGCCTGCTTTTTATAGTGGCCGCACTTTCGCAGGGGCTGGTGATCTCCGTGATAACGCGTCAGCAGCAGATCGCCATGCAGTTCGGTATCATCACGGGGCTGCTGCCGTCGCTGCTGCTGTCGGGGTTCATCTTCCCTGTGGAGAGCATGCCTAAATTCTTCCAGTATTTCACCATGCTTCTGCCGCCGCGCTGGTTCATGGCGGCGGCGCGCGGCATAGCGCTTAAGGGCGCGGGGCTGGAGGAGCTGGCGCTGCCTTTCCTGGCGCTGGCCGTGCTGAGCGCCGGCATGCTGGGCCTGGCGCTGGTAAAATTCAAGACGGACCTGGAGTAAGTTAGCGGTAATGATATGAACAGCACTCTTAAGGCTTTTATCCGCAAGGAACTGACGCAGACGCTGCGCGACACGCGCATGCGCATGCTGCTGTTCGGCGCGCCGATCCTGCAACTGACCATCTTCGGACTGGCGCTCTCCACCGAGATCAAGAATATAAAGCTGGCGGTTGTTTCCGCGCCGGCCGACGCCATAAGCGAAAGGCTCGCCGGGAGGTTCTACTCCTCCGGCTGGTTCAAACCGGTCAGCTTCGCTCCCGGCGAAGACCCTGTGGAACTGATAGCCTCCGGGCGGGCCGACGCGGTGCTGATAACCCCTGCCTACGGGCTGGCACGTTCCGCGCAGCGCGGCGACGGCAAGGCGCAGCTGCTGGTGGACGCTTCCAACGCCACCAAGGCGCGCGCGGTGGAGGCTTACGCCAAAAGCATCTTCGCAGAGGCGGCGGCCCGGGAGTATCCCGGCGGCGGCCCACCGCCCATCGCTTTCGACGTGCGGGTGCTGTATAACCCGGCTATGGAGTCTTCCCTTTTCCTGGTGCCGGGCGTTATGGGCATGCTGGTCTGCCTGATCACCATCCTGCTTACCGCCATGTCCATTACCCGCGAGCGGGAAATGGGCACCTTCGAGACCATCGTCTCGGCCCCGCTGTCCGACGCCGAGGTGCTGCTGGGCAAGACGGTGCCTTACGTGATCCTGGGCCTGCTGGACGCCTGCCTGGTGGTGCTGGCCGGCTACCTGCTCTTCGGCGTGCCGGTACGCGGGCACTTGTGGCAGCTGGCGCTGGCCGCGCTGGTTTTCGTGCTGAACACGGTCAGCATCGGCACTTTTATCTCCACCATCTCGAAGAACCAGCAGCAGGCCATGCTCGGCGGCTTCATGTTCCTGTTCCCGGCGATACTGATGAGCGGCGTGATGTACCCCGTTGAGAACATGCCTTCCGCGGTGATCGCGGCCGCCTACCTGAACCCGCTTATGTATTTCGTGAGGCTGATCCGCAACATCATGCTCAAGGGCGGGGATCCGCTGGTCTTCTGGCAGAATACCGGGGTGCTGCTGCTGATGGCCGCGGGCACGGTGACGCTGGCTTACAAGCGGTTCAGGCAGACGTTAAATTAACGGCGGGAAGATCTATAATAACGCCCGCGGGCAAGCTACGCGCGTTTATGGCCGTTAATAAGTTCAAGATGCCCCTGACGACGATAAGGGGGCGAGAATTTACATCCTTATTTCTTCCAGCACTCCGTTACGCCTTTGGCGCCCCATTTTACTTCGCTTATTGAAGGCGGGGAAGTGTCATCGTCAAAAAATATTTTTCTAAGGCCCGGCATTTTAGCGAGCGAGTACAGGGGGGTGGAGACCATGGTTGCGGCGCCGTTCCATTTGCTTTCATTTGTGCGCGTGCAGGACCAGAGATAATGCTCGGCGTCCCTTAAAGCCGGAAAATCCTTCTGCTTGCGCATTTGGAGCGCTATTTCCCAGGCGTCATTCGGGTTTTTAGCTTTATTTTTGATCTTGTCGATGACCAGCCTCACGTCCGTATCATTCGGGGACGGGTTGTTGATAAAGGTCTCGTTGAAATCCTTTGAAACCTGGTAAACCGCCTTCAGTGTGGCGGCTTTTGCGGCGTTGGCCTTCCCTCCGGAGGCTCCATCTTTGTCCACTTCGTTCATCACGGCGGTGAAGGGGTCCTTTTTCCTGATATCCTTGTACCCCTCCATTCCCTTGAACTCTTGTGAAAGCTGTATTTCCGGGGGGGGCGTGTAGGTGAGGGCTTTTTTCGGGCCGCGCGCCTGTGGCTCCGGTATCTTAGAGCCCGCACCGGCTTTAAGCCTTACGGAACTATCCGCGCCGGCGGCCCCCTTCCCCGTTTTCCCGCCGTCGTAGAACGCGGAAATTTTATCCGCGGATCCAGCACCCTTCAGCGGCGATAACTTTGTGTTCAGTTTAGCCAGCGACTTCTTATTGTTTTTCTCCTGCTTCTGCTGCTGCTCTTTCAGGGCGGCGCCGGCCGCCTCCCCGCCTTCAAAATCTATGGAATTCCCTTTCAGCCAGGCAAGGTCCGCCGGTGAAAGCGGCCCGGTTTTGGCCCGCGCCATGACAGTTTTAAGATTATCTCTTTTTTTCTGCAGGGCCAGGGCGCGGGTCTCGCCGTCCCCCGTGCAGACCGCCAGGGCGCGCAGTGTTTCGTCGGAAATGGCCGCCAGGGATTTTGCTTCGGTCACGCCTGCGGTTTTATCCGCCTGCAGGCAGGCGTTGCCGGCTTTTTTCAGCAGAGAACTCTGCTGGGCTCCGGAGAGCTCAGCCCAGGTGTTCTGGTCCTCCTCGGTGAACTCGGAGATCCAGGCCCAGGACCGGTAGGGGGTTTCCAGGGGGGAACCCCAAGGGCAGCCCCCGGTCTGCCCGGCCGCGGCGCCGGCCGCGGGGAGCAGTATTAAGGCAATAAGCGCCGCCGTTATAAACTTCATGAATCAGGTCTCCCGCTACCGGATAGCATAGCAGAGGATCCCCCGCTTTTCAAGGGCCGGGCCGGCTTGCGCCTTGACATCTATTTGGCCATTTGGTAAAATAGTAATATGAAAATCAGCCCAAAAGACCATTATGCCGCGCAGGCCTCTATCATCAGGGCTATGGGGCACCCTACCCGGCTTCTGATCCTTAATTCCCTTAAGCATAAGGAGCTCTGTGTGTGCGAACTGCAAAAGCTGGTGGGGGACGACATGTCCACCGTGTCCAAACATTTGCTGGTGCTTAAGAACGCGGGCCTGGTGGCCGCGCGCCGCGAGGGGAACTGGCTGCGTTACCGCCTGCTCTGCCCCTGCGTGCTGGATTTTACCGGCTGCATAGCGGGGCTGGGAAAATAATATGTTCAAACCTGTGCAGCTCTTCGCGGACTGGCTGATCTACGGCGCTTTCGGCCTCGGGCGGGAAACGCTCGCGGGCTCCTCGCTTAACTTCTTCGTGTTCGACACTATAAAAATCTTCCTCCTGCTGGCCGGTATCATCTTCGCCGTCTCCATTATCCGCTCCTTCCTGCCGCCTTCGAAGATACGTGAAATAATTCTTAAGAAAAGCCGTTTCTCCGGGCATTTATGGGCCGCGGCTCTCGGCATCATAACCCCGTTCTGTACCTGCAGCGCCATCCCGCTGTTCCTGGGCTTCGTGCAGACCGGCATCCCGCTGGGCGTCACCTTCTCCTTCCTGGTGGCCTCGCCCATGATAAACGAGGTGGCGCTGGTGATGCTGTTCGGCATGTTCGGCTTCAAGATAGCCCTGCTTTACGCTTTCAGCGGTTTTGTCATCGCCGTGGTTTCCGGGTTGATCATAGGCAGGCTCAACCTGGAACACTTGCTGGAAGGCTTCGATCTTTCCAAGAGGATCCAGAACGTGGCTTTCGGCACCGACATGCCGTGGCCGGAACGCCTCGCCTTCGCCCGGGAATACACCCTGGATATCCTTA
This sequence comes from Elusimicrobiales bacterium, assembly GCA_036171915.1. Lineage (GTDB taxonomy): Bacteria > Elusimicrobiota > Elusimicrobia > Elusimicrobiales > UBA9959 > UBA9959. The sequence continues at coordinate 5,648 of JAVHRY010000113.1, forward strand.
AGACGGTGTGGCCTTACGTCTTTATAGGCATCGGTCTTGGCGCCTGGATCCACGGCTACGTGCCGGAGAATTTCCTGGCCCGCTGGGCCGGCGCGGACAAATGGTACGCCGTGCCGCTGGCCACCCTGGTGGGCATCCCGCTCTATTCCAACGCGGCAGGGGTCATCCCGCTCGTAAGCGCGCTTACCGAGAAAGGCGTGGCGCTCGGCACCACGCTCGCCTTCATGATGGCCGTCACCGGCCTTTCGCTGCCCGAATTCCTTATCCTCCGGCGCGTGATGAAGCTGAAGCTGCTCTTCATCTTCTTCGGTATAGTTGGCGCAGGCATCATGTTCACCGGTTTTCTATTTAACTTCGTGGTGAAATAAGGAGCCTCCGATATGAAAAAGATACAGATACTGGGGATGGGCTGCGCCAAGTGCAACAGGCTCTACGCCGCGGCGGAAGCCGCCGCCAAAGAGCTGGGGACGGCGTACGAAATGGAAAAGATAAACGATATCGAGCGGATAGCGGAGATGGGCGTGATGATGACCCCGGCCCTGGCGGTGAACGGCGAAGTGAAGTTCGCCGGCAGGGTGCCCGGCCACGAGGACCTTAAGAAGGTCATCTCGGAGGCGAAATAAGATGGCCGGGGACTGCGCCTGCGGCGGTAAAACCATGCTGGTCTTCACCTGTTCCGGCGCCGCGGACGTAGGCGAACTGGCGGACAGGGCGGCGCGGAAGCTCTCCAAAGAAACCGGCGTCAAGATGAGCTGCCTGGCCGGCGTGGGCGGCGGTATAAGCGGCTTTATCGCCTCGGCCAATGGCGCCGACCTGACCATCGTTATAGACGGCTGCCCGGTCGGCTGCGCCAGGAAGACCCTGGAAACGCACGGCGTAGCGAAGTTCAAACATCTTAAGGTGACGGATCACGGCTTTGTGAAAGGCAAAACCTCCGTAAACGAAGCTAATATAGAAAAGGTATTCAAACATGCAAAAGAACTTATCTGAAAGCTCCGGGAAAGCGCTGAAATATGTGCTGCTGGGCTTTGTGGCCCTGAGCGTGGCTGCCGCCGCGTATAAGATAATCGGCGGGGCTCCTTGCTGCTCCGCAAGCAAGGCCGCGGAGCTCCCTGCGGCAACGGCCGCCCTGCCGGCTGAGGCCCGGCCCTCGGTCAAGGCCCCGGCCGCGGCGATAAAGAAGGCGGCTGAGTCAAAAACGGCCGTGGTCTATTACTTCTATACCAATACGCGCTGTTCCTCGTGCAAGACCATCGAAGCCTATACCAAGGCCGCGGTGGAGAAGGATTTTTCTTCTCCGTATAAAGGCTGGACCGTGGTTTTCAAGGGCGTGAACCTGGATGAGAAAGGCGACGCGCATTTCAAGCAGGACTACTGGCTTAATGCCAAGTCCGTAGTGGTGCAGAAGTTCTCCGGAGACAAGGCCCTGAAATGGGCGAAGCTGGAAGAGGTGTGGCAGCTGCTGGGGGATAAAGACGCGTTCATGGCCTATATAACCGGCGAGACCCGCAAACTGCTGGATGAAAAATGAACGCTGAACTCTGGGCCGCGGCCCTGACGGCTTTGTGGACCGGGGTCATCACTTCGGTAAGCCCCTGCCCGCTGGCCACCAACATAGCCGCGCTGACCTATATTTCAAAACACTCAGGTTCTCATAAGCTTGCGGTGCTGGGCCACGGCCTGCTCTACGCGCTGGGGCGAGCGCTGGTCTATGTAATCATCGGTTTCCTGCTGGTAAAAAGCCTGCTTTCCGCGCCGGCCTTCTCCTTCTTCATGCAGAAGTACGGCGGGCAGGCTCTTGCGCCCATACTGGTGCTGGCCGGCATGTACATGCTGGGCCTGTTCGGCCGCGGCTTCGAGGGTTTAGATTTCTTCGACATGTCCAGGTTCAAGGCCCGGGCCGGGTGGCTATCCTCGCTGGCTATGGGCGGGCTGTTCGCGCTGGCCTTCTGCCCCATCTCGGCCGCGCTTTACTTCGGCGTGATCATCCCGCTGGCCGCCGCCAACTCCGCGCCGCTGGCCCTGCCGCTGCTCTACGGCCTGGGCACCGCCCTGCCCGTGGTAGTCATAGCTTTAGCACTGGACTTCGGCCTTAAGAAGCTTTCCGCGGTTACCGGCCTGGCCGGGCAGTTCGAAAAATACGCCAAACCCGCCACCGCCTGGGTGTTCATCGCGGCCGGCGTATACCTGGGGCTCCGGGACATCTTCGGGCTGTTCTAACTCCGGGCGGCTTGACAGCCTTCCGCATATATGCGTAAAATTGCATATATACGGAGGCTGCATGAACACATTAGCGATTACCCTCAAATATTTTTTTCTTATCACCGCGGAACTCACTGTGCTGTTCGTGGGCGTCAGCGCGCTGGTGGCGCTGGGGCTTATGTATGTGCCGCAGGAAAAAGTGAAAGCCTGGATGTCCGGCAAAGGACTGTGGGGAAACTTTCTGGGCGCGGCCTTCGGGGCGCTTACGCCTTTCTGCGCCTGCTCCACCATACCGCTGGCGCTTGGTTTCATAAAAGCCGGCATAGCTTTCGGGGCTATCATGTCTTTCATCATAGCCTCGCCGCTTCTGAACCCCATAATCCTTACCATGCTCGCGGCTCTAATGGGCGTTAAGGCCGCGGTCGCGTATTTTGTCGTGGTTTTCGGCGGGGCCATACTTTTCGGCCTGCTGCTGGAAAAAGCAGGCGGGGCCGCTTATGTAAGGAAGATCCGCCTGCTCGGCGGCGGCGGGCAGGAAGAAGAGCCGCCCGTTCCCGAACAATTCGGGGGCAAGGTGAAACTGGCCTTTGCCAAAGCCTGGGGAGACTTCCGGGGCGTTCTGTTTTACCTGCTTATAGGCGTGGCTATAGGCGCGGCCATCTACGGCTACCTGCCGCAGGACTTTGTGCTGCGTTTTGCGGGGCCCGGCAACGTTTTCGCCATCCCTGTGGCGGCCCTAATAGGCATACCGCTCTACATCCGGGCGGAGACGGCCATCCCAATAGGCGTGGCGCTGCTTAAGAAAGGTATGGACATAGGCGCGGTGGTAGCGCTTATAATAGGCGGGGCGGGCATGGCCATCCCCGAAATGAGCATGCTGGCCGGAATTTTCCGCAAGCGCCTGGTGGCGGCCATAGTGGCAGTTATATTCCTTACGGCTGTGGCGGGCGGTTATCTTTTTAGTTTTCTTTTCCGTCTGGCTTGACATTTTGTGAACATATGCGTATAATTGCATATATGAAAGACTGCCGCGATATAAAAGTTTCGGTGAAGGCGCTAAAGGCGCTGGCGGAGGCCAAGCGCCTGCGGGTGGCCGCGCTGCTGGCCTACGCCGGGCGCCAGCTCTGCGTCTGCGAGCTGACGGACGCTACCGGCGAGAGCCAGTACAATATCTCGCGCTGCCTGGGCGCTCTTTGCGCCGCAGGGCTGGTGAAAAAGCAGAAGAGCGGCCGCTGGGCCATGTATTCGCTGACCTCGGCGGCGGGGCCGCTGGCTGAATATGTGCGGCTCCTGGTGAGACCCGCGCCCTGCTGCCAGGTGGTGGCCGCCGATATTGCCCGCCTTGAAAAACGGCTGGGCCTGCGCCAGAAAGGCGTCTGCGTTATCGGCTGCAAGTGCTGAACGATCCTGTAAGGAGAAACCTCATGACTATTAAAAAACATTCCGCTACCCATCTGCTGGTGCGGCGAGCTTACGGTAAGGTCGCCGCGAATTCTTCTTCCTGCTGCCCGGGCTCGTCCTGCTGCGGCGGTGCGCCCACTTCGGCGGCGGAAGGAGATATGGGCCTCTCCTGCGGCGACCCGGTGGCTTTTACCAAGTTGAAAAAGGGCATGACCGTGGTGGATCTGGGCAGCGGCGCGGGGAAGGACGTTTTCCTGGCGGCCGAAAAGATAGGCCCGAAAGGGCTTTCCATCGGCGTGGATATGACTCCGGGGATGCTGAAACTGGCCGCGAAGAATACGGAAAAGTTCACCCGGCGCACCGGCCTTAAAAACGTGGAGTTCCGCAAGGGCGTTATAGAAAAGCTGCCTGTGAAGGACGGCGAAGCGGATATGATAATCTCCAACTGCGTGATAAACCTCTCTCCGGACAAACCAAAAGTCTTCCGCGAGGCCTTCCGCGCGCTGAAACCGGGCGGGGCCATAGTGGTTAGCGACATCGTGCTCAACCGCGCCCTGCCGCCCGCGCTTAAAAAACACGCCGGGCTTTACGCGGGCTGCGTGGCCGGTGCGCTGGTGCGCAAAGATTACCTGGGCGCCATACAAGCCGCCGGTTTTACGGGGATAAAACTGCTCTCCGACCGGCTCTACTCCGCGTCGGGCACCTGCTCCGACCCTATAACGGACAAAGCGGGCAAGGCGCTGGAAGGCGCGGCTTCGAGCATAACTGTCTGGGCTAAAAAACATAAGACCAACGGAGGGAAAAAATAATGGAGATCACTGATTCCGCGGTAATAAAACTCAAAGAGATACTGGCCGAAGAGAAGAAAGGCTCCTGCCTGCGCATTTTCATGCAGGGCGGCTGCTGCGGCGCTACCGTGGCCATGGACATAGCCGGAAAGCCCGAGAAGGAAGACATAGAGATAGTCAAAGACGGTCTGAAGGTTTACGTGCACAAGGACGCCGCGGCGCAGCTTGTGACCGCCACCCTGGACTGCGACAAAGCAGGCGGGATAATAATAAAAGGTATGCCCAAGAGCGGCGGCGGCTGCGGCTGCCACTGATATGAAAAATATCCTGTTCCTTTGCACCGGTAATTCCTGCCGCAGCCAGATGGCCGAGGGCTGGGCCAACCTTCTTTTGAGGCCCAACTATAAGGCTTTCTCCGCCGGCACAAAACCGGGCACCCTGGACCCCAGGGCTGTAAAGGTTATGGCCGAAGCGGGTGTGGATATTTCAGGGCACAGGGCGAAGGGCGCGGAGGAGTTCAAGGACGCGGCCTTTGACCTGGTAGTGACGGTCTGCGATAACGCACGGGAAACCTGCCCCACCTGGTTCGGCAAGGCGGAGAAACTACATAAAAGCTTTGAGGACCCGCCGTTCCTGGCGAAAGAGGCAAAGAGCGAGGAAGAAGCGCTGGCCCATTACCGCCGGGTGCGCGACGAAATACGGGGCTTTATTAAAACACTGCCTGCAATAATGGAGGACTCGAAATGAACGGGATAATCGCTAAACTTTCTTTCCTGGACCGCTACCTAACCTTGTGGATCTTCCTGGCCATGGCCGCGGGCGTGGGCGCGGGCTGGCTGTGGCCTGCCGCCGTGGCGCAGTTTAACGCCGCGTCCAGCGTGGGCACCACTTCCATCCCTATAGCCATCGGGCTGATCCTGATGATGTATCCGCCGCTGGCCAAGGTGAAATACGAGGAGATGCACCGGGTTTTCGCGAATAAGAAAGTGCTCGCGCTTTCCCTTGTGCAGAACTGGCTGGTGGGGCCGGTGCTTATGACGGCGCTGGCTGTAATTTTCCTCCGGGACAAACCGGAATACATGGTGGGACTTATAATGATAGGCCTCGCGCGCTGCATAGCCATGGTGATAGTCTGGAACGACCTGGCCCGCGGCGACCGCGAATACTGCGCCGGGCTTGTGGCTTTTAACTCGCTATTCCAGGTGCTGCTGTTCCCTGTGTACGCGTGGTTCTTTATCACTGCTGTGCCGCGCTGGCTTGGGCTTGAAGGCGCTGTGGTGAATATCACTATGGGTGAAATAGCCGAAAGCGTATTCATCTACCTGGGTATCCCGTTCATTGCCGGCGTCGTAACCCGCTTCTCGCTGATAGCTTCTAAGGGCCGGGAGTGGTACGCTCAGAAATTCATCCCTGTAATAAGCCCGCTCACGCTGGTGGCGCTGCTGTTTACCATAATTGTGATGTTCTCTATTAAGGGCGAAAACATAGTTAAAGTGCCGCTGGACGTGGTGCGCGTGGCAATACCGCTGTTGTTCTATTTTACTATCATGTTCTTCGCTTCTTTTTATATGAGCAAAAAAGCGGGCGCGTCATACGAGCAATCCGCTACCTTGTCTTTTACCGCGGCTTCCAATAATTTCGAGCTGGCCATAGCGGTAGCCATAGCTACCTTCGGCATCGGGCACGGCGCGGCTTTCGCGGCCGTTATCGGTCCGCTGGTGGAAGTCCCGGTGCTGATAGGGCTTGTGAACGTATCGCTGTGGATAGGCCGCCGCTGGTACTATAAACCTGCTTGAAATTCAGGTTCATATTTTGTGGAATTAGGGGAGACTAAGGGGGGATTATGAAAATAAAGTCTTCAGGCTGGTTTCTGATCGCAGGCGCGGCCGCGTCTTTTTTACTGGCTGGCTGTTCAAAACGGGACGAGGCCACGGTGGGGACGCCTGCCAACCCGCTGGTGGTTATATTATCCCCGGCCCACGCGCCGGCGGCAAATTTTAACGCGCTGGCTTTAATTAAAAAACATCTTGAAGACGCAACCGCCATGTCCGTTACGCTTAAGGTGGCGCAGTCTCCGGGTGAAACTATCAGGCAGTTCGATACCGGGCTTGCGGACGCCGGCCTTGTGACGCTGGAGGAGTACCTGGTGGCCAGGGAAGAGTACGGGGTGCACGCGGCGCTGCAGGCGCTGCGCGGCGACAAACTGACCGACTACGAGGGCGTCCTGCTGACAAAATCCGCCGGCGGGGCGAAGACCGTGGGCGACCTTGCCGGGAAAAAAGTCGGTTTTGTCGGGCCCTATTCGGTGAGCGGTTTTACCCTGCCGGCCATTTACCTTGAAAAAGCCGGGATAAAAGTGGTGCCGGAGTTCTCATCAAGCCACGAAGAGAATCTTAAAAAGCTGGTCAGCGGGGAAGTTTACGCGGCGGCTACTTACGCCCGGCAGGCCGAGCGCGGCCCCGGGCTTAAAATACTGGCGTTTACGGGCAAGGTACCCAACGAGCCGGTAATTGTAAGGCGCAGTTTAAGCCCGGAAAAGCGCACCATGCTGATGTCCGCTATCTTAACCATAGGCGATACAAAGGATGGGCGGCGCGCGCTGGGGGAAATTGCCGATATCACCGGCTTCCGGCCCGCCGACACGGCGGTTTACCAGTCTCTGCACGAGATCCTCCTTTCTGAAGGCAAAACCGTCTATGACCTTGTGCCTGACGGCTGGGATATATACCGCCTCAACCAGCCGTATGTGCCGGATAGATGAGGGGGCAGAAAGGCCTTAAATAAAAAAACCGCGGGTTTCCCCGCGGTTTTTTATTAACTATTAATTATTTCCAGGAGCCTGTCCGACATAAGGCTTTCATGGAGAAATTTCCGATTTTGGAGCCTAGCCGAAGCGACGCGAAACGAGCACCCTCGACGGAGGTTGTAAGCTGAGCGTCGAGAAGGCGCAGGACAAAAGCGGCAATTGCAGGCGAAATCGCTTATGTCGGACAGGCTCCTAGGCTTCGTCTTCTGCCAGCGGCCGGTGCTCTTCCACCAGCGCTTCCGACTTTTTCGCCAGGGGCGTTTCGTTCCATAGGCGGGTCATCAGCAGGGCGCCTATAAGTGAAAAAGGCATTATCATATAGGTCCAGGAGCCCCAGCCCCATTTGTCCAGCAGGCTGCCCATCAGAAAGCCGGTCAGCCCGCTGGCCAGGTATTGCACGCCGTCGAGCAAGCCCGCTACCGTGGAGGCAGCGCGTGTGCCGCCGAAGTCCATGGACGCCGTGCCGGTGAGCATGCCGTGCACGCCGAAGATCCACATGCAGCAGACGCCTATCATGAACGACGCCACCACGGGGCTGGCGGTCCGGCCGAGGATGAACAGCGAAACGATCTGGAGCAGATAGAAGATGAAGGCCACCGGCGGGCGGCGCGACTGGAACAGCTTGTCCGACATATAGCCGCACAGGACTCCGCCGATAATGCCGCCCACGGTTATGCCGGAGGTAGCTATGGTGAACAGCGCCGAGCCGTGCTCTATCTTGTGCACCTCGCTCAGGAAAGGAACGAACCAGAGTAGCAGCCCCTGGCGCACGAAGCCGGTGCAGAACTCCGAGACGGCCAGCGTAACGATGATCGGGTTGGTGAAGACGCGGCGCATCAGCTCGCCGAACTTAAGCGGGATGGCGTTGTCTTTCTCGTGGGACGAGGCGTCGCCGGTGTTGAAATTGTCGAAGCCGGCTTCCTTAGGCGTGTCCTTTACCAGGAGCAGGTCCACGACGAACATGACGAGGATGGCCGCCGACGGGATCAGGAAGACCATGTACCAGTTCATGGTGGACAGGATCCAGCCGCCTACCGTCATGGCCAGGAAATAGCCGCCGGAGATCATGATGCCGAAGATGCCGCCGAACACGCCGCGTTCCTTTACGTGGAACCAGGGGGCATTGACTTTAACTACTGACAGGGCGCCGAAGGACTGGAAGTACTGGTTCACCGCGTACAGCAGCGACATGCCTACGACCAGCTTGGTGGTCCAGCCGTTCAGGAACAGCAGCCCTATCACCAGGTTGAGCAGCGCCGCGCCGAGCGCGCCGAAGAGGATGGCTTTCTTGCCGCCTATGCGGTCGGCCAGCGGGCCGTTGAACATAACCGAGAGGGCGTAGGTCCAGAAACCGGCCGTAGCTATCATGCCGAATTCCGCCTTGCTCAGGTGGAACATGTCCATCATGGTCTTGGACGCCACGTTCAGGTTGTAGCGGCCCATGTAAAAAGTGGCGTAGGTGAGGCCAAGGGGGAACCAGTTCATGAAACGGCGGCGGCGGTATTCGGCTGAGTGCGAGGGGGCTTCTGACATTGTTTAAGCTCCTATCCAAGAAAGGTATAATTAATTATATAAATTTGCTAAAAGAACGCTTGTAAATTCTGTGTAAAGATTAGTGAGGCCGCCATGAAACCTAAAATATTAATCGTAGACGATCTGGAAGATATCCTGGTCTCGCTGCACCGGCTGCTGCGGTCCTGCGATTTGCTGGACGCGCGGGACGGCAAGACCGCCCTTGAGGCGGCGGCTTCGGAGAAACCGGACCTTGTAATACTTGACGTGCACCTGCCGGACATGAGCGGCGTGGATATTATGGAAAAGCTGGCGCTGATGCCGTATAAGCCGGTGGTAATAATGCTTACCGGGGACGACACCATTGAAACCGCCGGTAAATCGCTGGCCGCCGGGGCTTTTGCCTACATTACCAAACCGTTTGAGGCTAAGGACCTGTTAGACCAGGTTATTAAAGGCCTGGAGTTCGGCGAAAAAGAAAGAGCCAAGCGCGGCCTTTAAAGCCGGGCCGCAAAGCAAAACCCCGCGCCCTTCCGGACGCGGGGTTTTTTTATCCCCTGAATTAAGTTCTTTTAGAACTTGTAGCTTACGCCTATGGACGGGAGGTGCGCGGAAGCTTTGTACTTCCCGTTGAGCATGGTGCTCGCTCCGTCCTGTATGCTGTCGTGTATGGTCCGTTCCATGAACATCAGGTAGGTGTATGACACGTCTACCGATATGTTCTTGGCAACGGCATAGCCGGCGCCAATGGAGAAGGCCATGCGGTCGGAATCCGGCACGCGGGTCTCGAAGTACTTTTCCTTGACCGGGTTATAGTCGTAGAAGGTGCCGGCGCGGAAGTTCCACTTGTCGGAGTACTTGTACTCGGTGCCCAGGCGGAAAGCCCAGACGCTCTCCCAGCCTTTATAGGCGGTGTTGACGCCGCCGGGTAAGGTGGCCGAGTGAATGACCAGGGCATGGTAGGTGGCCCAGTCGGTATAGTCGGCCGTGGCGCTGACCAGCCACTTCTCGTTAACCTTGTAGCCTGCGCCAACCTGGAAGGTGTCGGGCAGGGTCAGCTTGGTGGTGGCCCGGTTTGAAATGGCGGTAGGATCTATCTTGGCAGTGCCTTCGATAAGGATCTTCACCGGGCTGCGGTAGCTGGCGCCGAAGTTCCACTTGTCGTTGAACTTGTAGAAGGCGGCGGCATTGTAGCCCCAGCCGGTGCCGTCTCCGGCAAGGCGCATCTCGGTGGTCGCGCCGGCTTTCTGGTAGAGCTTGGCATCGAGCGAGACGTAGTCCGCGCCCAGGCCGAACGACAACTTGTCGTTAACCTTGTACGCCCCGTTAAGGTTGTAGTTGAAAGCCTTAATGTCGGAAAGCGTGGCTACAGCGCTGGTATGGCTCGTCTTTTCCCAGTCGGTGGACAACCCGAAGGGAGCATTGAAACCAAAGCCAAGCGCCCATTTCTCGTTGAGCTTGTGGGTCGCGTATAAGTAGGGGGGGACGTGCAGGGTGTTCTTTATTTTATCTGAACCGCCGGTATACTCGTGCTTCATGGTCGGGTAGACCATAACCGAGCCCATGGAAAGATTGGTCTTCTCCAAGTCGGTCATGGCGGCGGGGTTGTACCACACTGCCGACGCGTTATCGGCCACGGCTACGAACGAATTGCCCATGCCGTTGGCTTTAGCGTCCTGCTCCGAAAGGCGGAAACCCGCGGCGTTGACACCACTTGCCATCGCCATGAGTCCCACCAGCGCTAGGACTATTATATTAACCATTTATTCCTCCTGATGCGATTTAAACAACAGGTCAATTATACTAAAAAGACCGCCGTCACCCGGGTGACGGCGGTCAATGCCCATTTTAGAACGGTTTTTGTTAAATGGCCCAGAGTTTTATGGTTTTATCATTGGAGGCTGAGGCTATAAACTTGCCGTCCGGCGAAACGTCCACGCCGTAGATCTCGTCCGAGTGCCCTTCCAGTGTCTTAAGGCAGGCGCCGGAAACCGCGTCCCAGAGCTTTACCGCGGTGCCGCCGGTTACAAGCCGCTTGCCGTCCGGGGTGAAGGTTAAGCAGTTTACCCAGTCGGTGTCTTTTGTAGACCCTCTCAGCTCAAGTTTTTCGGCGTCCCAAAGCTCTATACGCTTTTCCATGCCGGTGCCCGCGGCCAGTATTTTGCCGTCCGGCGAGAAGGCCAGGGCGCGCACGCCGTAAATATAGGAATCGTTATCTTTTATAAGTTTCCCGGAGGGGTCAAGGAACTGTAGCTCCACCCCGCCGGCGGCAAGCATGCCGCCGGGAGCGGCCGCCAGCGCTTTTATGTCGCCGATGTTCGGGGTTATAGTGTCTCTTAAAGCGCATTCCGCGGCGGAGAAAACCCGAATAGTGGCGTCGTCCGAGCCGGAGTAAAGGGATTTACCGTCCGGTGAGAACGCCAGACAGTTTACCGGCGCGGTATGCTTTAAGGCCGAGGCCACGGTAGAGCAGTCCGAGGTGCGCCAGATCTTTACGCTCTTGTCCCAGGAGGCCGAAGCGAACATGTCTCCTACGGGGTTAAAGGCTACGGCCTTTACGTCGCCCTCGTGGGCTTTTATGGTCCGTATCTCTATGCCGTCGGGGATGGACCAGAGTTTTATGGCGTTATCTTCTCCCGCCGTGGCCAGGAATTTGCCGCAGGGCGAGAAAGCCAGCCCCAGCACGCCGTCGGTATGCCCCGTCAGAGTTTTTATCAAGTTATTATCAGCCATTTGCCCCCCTGAAATATTAAACCAAAGCATAATTTATATAATTGAAGTGAGAAATGCAAAGAAAATGTATTAAAAGAAGCGTGCAAGCGTCTATAAAGGACGGTATCGCATGGGCCGCCATGAGCGGTTTTGCCGATACTTACGCCGTGCCTTTCGCCATGGCGCTGGGCGCCTCCACTATGGCGGTGGGCCTGCTGCGCTCACTGCCCGCGCTGGTTTCTTCGTTCTTCCAGCTTTTTACCGAGCGGCTGGTTCTCTTCCTGGGGCGCTGCAAAAAAACCATGCTGCTGGCGGTTTTTACGCAGGCGATCTCGCTCTTCGCTTCCGCCGCCGCCGTGTTTCTGCCCGCGGCGCTGGCGCTGCCGGTATTCGTGGCTATGGCCGTGCTTTATGCCGTGGCGGGCAATATGGCCGGGCCGCCGTGGGCGGTGCTTATGGGGGAGTATATCCCGCCAGCAAAAAGGGGCGGTTTTTTCGGTTCCAGGTACCAGATACTGGGCTTAACTTTTTTTGCCGCCAGCTTCGCGGCTTCGAAGGTACTGGGCTTCTGGGATAAAACCGCGCTCTGGGGATTTTTTGCCGTCTTCGCGGCCGCGGGATTTTTCCGGCTGGTTTCTTTTTACTATCTTACGCTCATGTACGAGCCCAGCCACAGTTTTCACATGCCGCGCGGCGGGCGGGGCGTTAACTTCCTGGCTTCGCTGGATTTCAGGAGGGGGCGGGTGCCGGCCCTGTTTTTCTCGGTCTTCATCCTGCTGTTCTCCACTTACCTGGCCGCTCCGTATTTCAGCGTGTACTCGCTTAAGGAACTGAAGTGCGACTATCCCCGCTACATGGTGCTTATGAGCATAGGGCCGCTTATGACCTACCTGCTTATGAAGCGCTGGGGGCAGGCCGCCGACGCTTATGGCAGCGTCAAGATCCTGAAGGCGGCTTTCCTGCTTATTCCCACGGTGCCGCTGCTTTGGACTTTCAGCCGCAATTTTTACTACCTGGCCGCGGTGGAAACTTATTCCGGAGTTATCTGGGGAGCGTACCTTATAGGCATGAATAATTTTATTTACGAAACCATCCCGTCCCATTCCCGCGCCGGCTACAACGCTTTTTTTAGTTTCACCAACGGCATAGCGCAGTTCGGGGGGGCGCTCGCGGGCGGCTGGCTTTACGTCCATCTGCCGGCAGTCTGGGGGAGCGCCTTCGTTTTCCTGCTGTTCGTTTCCGCTTTACTGCGGGCCCTGGCCGTCATCCCGCTGTTTTTGATGGTGCGCGAAGTGCGCGCGGTACGCGCCGCCGGGCCGCTTGACTTGCTGCTGTTTATGTCCGGATTTAAACCCCTTACCCCGTGACCTTAGCCTGAAAGTTGCGGTTGCAACTTTCCGTCCGCATAGCGGACGCCCTTCGGGAGGCATACACCTCCTCGGGCCGGGCGCGTATAGCGCTGGGCCCTCGGCCCGCTTCGCGGGGAATCCTGCAGAATGTTTCTTTTCGCTGCCTTTTCAAATGAGAACTATCTTGAACTGCAGGATTCAGGTTAACGGGCAGGCAGTCTTTTCAGCACCAGGTCCAGCACGGTCCCTACCGTAACGGTTGAAATGTGCTCCCCGGGGCGGCCAAAGGCTACAAAGCCCCGGTTCGGGGCGTCTACCCATTCGTCGGCGCAGCGCGCGCCGCGCCCGTTCTTGTCGCTCATAACGCAGGTAAAAGGGCAGCCGCACATCTGGAAAAGGTGCGCCGGCCCGCAGTCATTGCCTACGGCCCCTGCCGCGGCGAAAGCCGCGGCCGCCAGGTCCGGCAGGCTGGCGTTCGATAAAATAAGCGATCTTGAGGCCAGGGCGCAGGCGGCTATCTTTTTCTCCAGTCCGGCTTCCTGCGGCCCTAGTATCCAGATAAAACCAAGGTCCCGGTCGCGCGCGGCCAGTTCCCCGCACAGCTTAAGATAGTTCTCCTCTCCCCAGCGCTTGAAGTCCCCGGCGCCGCCGCCGGGCAGCAGGGCCAGCGCGCGGCCCCACGCGGCGGTGGAAAGCCCTGAGCGGGCCGCCGCCCCGCGGAACCACCCGTCAAGCGGAACGGTCCTTGCTGCCGCCTGTCCAAGTATCAGGGTAAGGTATTTGCGGGCCCGGTAGATGACGCTGTTCTGCGGAACTACGCGCGAATACAGCAACCGGCCCAGCCGGGAATAAAAACCGGCGGACTCCGGCACAAGGCAGGAGGCCACCGCGATATCCAGCCCAACGGAGGCCGGGCGCAGCACGAACACCAGTTCAGGAGATATGCCGCGCAGCGTGCGCCTTATGCCGTTAAAACTCCATTTGTATGAAATGAACCTGTCCGCGACCCCGGCTTTGGCCAGCAGCCCGGCTTCCGGAGCGGGGGAGAGCACTATTATCTCCGCGCCGGGGTATATGCCACGCAGGGAGTGCAGGAACGGAATATTCACCAGGGTCGCCCCGAAAAAAGGCTTTTTTTCCGCAAAGACCGCGATTGTTCCCACTTTAGCCCCTGAAGGCGGTAAAAAACCGGTTAAAGTGTTCACGTGAATAGGTCGGTCCTGCCGGCTTGCGTATCAGCGGCCGAGAGTCGCCACCATTACGGCTTTGATGGTGTGCATGCGGTTTTCCGCCTGGTCAAAAGCGATGCAGGCTTTTGATTCAAAAACTTCTTCGGTAACCTCTATGCCGTTCTTCAGCCCGAACTGCTCGGACACCTCTTTGCCCACCTTGGTGTCTGCGTTGTGAAAAGCCGGCAGGCAGTGCATGAATTTAACTTCAGGGTTGCCTGCTCTCTTCATGATCTCGGCGTTTACCTGGTAAGGTTTCAGCAGCTTGATCCTTTCCGCCCAGACCTCTTTGGGCTCGCCCATGGAAACCCAGACGTCGGTATGTACGTAGTCCGCGCCTTTAACCGCTTCGGCGGCTTTGTCCGTAATGGTAATACGGGCGCCGGATAGCCCGGCTATTTTCTTGCAGGTTTTTACCAGCTCCGCGTCCGGCTGCAGGCCTGTCGGGGCGCCTATCCTGACGTCCATGCCCAGGATGGAGCCTGTCATTAAAAGGGAACGGCCCATATTGAACCTGGCGTCGCCTAGATAGGCGTAAGAAATCCGCTCTAAAGGTTTAGTGGAGTGCTCCGTCATGGTCAGCACGTCCGCCAGCATTTGCGTAGGGTGCCATTCGTTCGTAAGGCCGTTCCATACGGGGACGCCGGCAAATTCGGCCAGTTCTTCGACAATTTCCTGGCCGTAACCGCGGTATTCTATCCCGTCGTACATCCGGCCAAGGACGCGGGCGGTGTCCTTAACTGTCTCCTTGTGCCCCATCTGGCTGCCTGTAGGCCCAAGGTAGGTTACGTGAGCTCCCTGGTCGTGCGCGGCTACTTCAAAAGCGCAGCGCGTGCGGGTGGAATTCTTTTCAAAGATAAGGGCTATGTTCTTGCCGGTCAGCCTGGGCTGTTCGGTGCCGGAGTATTTAGCGGCTTTAAGGTCTTTGGCTAATTTCAGCAGGAACACCAGTTCCTCTTTTGTAAAATCATTTTCCTTCAGGAAGTGGCGGTTGTTTAGATTTAATCCCATTTTAATTCTCCTTGGCGTTCTTGGGGAAGATTCCCTACTTATTAAAAATTATATAATACTTTGCCGGGGCAACAGTTATACCAGCACGCTTAAATGCCCGAAAAATACATAATCAAGGTTGACGAGAATTTGGCTGGTATTGTCCCCGGTTACATCGGGAACCGCCGCAATGATCCGGCGGATATCCCGGGGCTGCCGGAGCAAGAGGATTTTTACTTCCTGCGCGCGGGGGCCCCCGGTGGCGGCTTTCAGCGCCGGTAATGAGGCAGGGTTTGCCTGCCGTCCGGTAAAGCCCGAAAAGAGCGGAGCTTGCTGCAAAGGGCCGCTCCCTGCTTGAGAAAAAAGTCTGGGGCGGATAAGCCGCTCTTAAAAAACAAATGGCCGTATACCCGGAGACCTAATGCGCTTTATTGAAGATATCAAGACGGTTTTTGCCAAGGACCCCGCGGCGCGCGGTTTTGCCGAGGTGCTATTCTGCTACCCCGGCCTGCACGCCGTCTGGCTGTATCGCCCCGCGCACTGGCTTTGGGAGCTAGGGTTGTATTTCCCGGCGCGGCTGCTGTCTCATATCGCGCGGTTCCTTACCGGCGTAGAGATACACCCCGGAGCCAAAATAGGCAGGCGCTTTTTTATAGACCACGGCATGGGCGTTGTAATAGGCGAAACTACCGAGATAGGCGACGACGTGCTCCTCTACCAGGGCGTGGTGTTGGGGGGGATCTCCCTTGAACATAAAAAACGCCATCCCACGCTGGGCGACGGCGTGGTAGTGGGCTCCGGCGTCACCATACTCGGCGCCATTAAAATAGGCGACCGCTCGCGCATAGGCGCCGGCTCCGTGGTGCTGCAGGAAGTCCCCGCTGATACCACAGTGTTCGGGGTGCCGGCGCACAACGCGCGCGGCGGGGCGAAAGGCGCCCAGCTTGAACATAACCGGCTGCCGGACTATTGCGGCGAAGAAATGCGCCGCGTACGGGTTGAACTGGAAGAGCTTAAAAAGGAGTTGGCAAAAAAATGAAATACGTGCCAGATATGAGCGGCCTTATAGGCCGCACTCCGCTTGTTAAAATAAACCGCCTGGCCGCCGGGAGTTCCGCTCTGCTGCTGGCCAAGCTTGAATTCTTTAACCCGTCCTCCAGCGTAAAGGACAGGGCGGCTTACGGCATGCTCCGGGACGCCGAAGAGCGCGGGCTCCTGAAACCCGGAGGAGGGGTGGTGGAACCCACCAGCGGAAATACCGGCATAGGCCTGGCCTGGCTTTGCGCCATAAAGGGCTACAAACTTGTGCTTACCATGCCGGATACCATGAGCGTTGAACGCCGCAAGATCCTGCACGCCTTCGGAGCGCAAATTGTGCTTACCCCCGGGGCTTTGGGCATGGCCGGCGCCGTGGCAAAGGCAGAAGCGATCCGGGCCGCCACCCCGGGGACCTTTATGCCGCAGCAGTTTTCCAACCCCGCCAACCCCGCCATCCACGAACGCACCACCGGCGAGGAGATCTGGGCAGACACGGACGGAACGATAGACGCCGTGGTCGCCGGAGTAGGCACAGGCGGCACTATTACAGGCGTAGCGCGCGCGCTTAAAAAACGCCGGCCCGGGGTTAAGATCATAGCCGTGGAGCCGGCCTCCTCGCCGGTGCTTTCCGGCGGCAAACCAGGCCCCCACCGGATACAGGGGATAGGGGCGAATTTCGTGCCCCAAGTGCTGGAACGCGGTTTGATAGACGCCGTGGTTAAAATTGAAGATTCTGCCGCCGGGGTTATGGCGCGCCGCCTGATGAAAGAAGAAGGCATAATGGCCGGTATCTCCTCCGGGGCGGCCATGCAGGCCGCGGTGGACCTGGCGCTGAATCCGCAGTACGCAGGCAAAACCATAGTGGCTATCCTCCCCGACACCGGCGAGCGCTACCTGAGCACCTGGCTGTTTGAAGAACTGCCGCCTGTCGGGGTTTCTGATTTATGAGGTTTAACTTCGGGAGTTAAACTTTCTCCGGTCCGTAAAACTATATGAAAAAGAGCTTGATCATGGGGCTGATGAGCGGCACTTCCGCCGACGGACTTTCCATAGCCCTTTGTGAAACTTCCGGCAGGCCGCTTAAAGTCTTGAAATATTCCAGCTATCCTTATTCCTCCGGTCTCCAGGCCAGAATAATAGCGGCTCAATACCTGAAGACGCCAGGGCTGTCGGCTCTTAATTTCGAGCTGGGCCGCCTTTGGGCAGGCATGGTGCGGCGCTTTTGCCGCTCGCATAAAGTAGCCTACAGGAGCCTGGCTGTTATAGGCTCCCACGGCCAGACGGTCTGGCATGCCCCCGGTAAAAAAGGGCATACGCTCCAGGTAGGGGAGGCCTCCTTTATCGCCTGGGAAACAGGCCGCCCCGTGGTCTGCGACTTCCGCCCGGCGGACATGGCCGCCGGCGGCGAAGGCGCGCCCCTTATCCCTTTCATGGACGAATACCTTTATGGCGGCGGGGAGCCGGTGGCGCTTCAGAATATCGGCGGGGTGGGCAATATAGCTTTTGTGGGCCGCGGCGTTAAAACTTTTGGCTTTGACACCGGCCCCGGCAACTCGCTGATGGATACCGCCATGGTAACGCTTTCCGGCGGCAGGCTGTCTTACGACGGGGGCGGGGCCTGGGCTGCTGCCGGCGGCGCGGACCTGGTAAAAGTTTGCTCCCTGCTGGAGGCTCCTTTCTTCCGGCGCCGTCCGCCCAAGTCGCTGGACCGCAACGAGTTCTCCGCGGCCTTTCTTAAAGAGCACTTCCCCGCCCTGCTCAATAAGCGCCGCGGCCGGGACCTGCTGGCTACCTTAAACGTTTTTACCGCTGCCTCCATAGCCCTGGCGTTTAAAACGTACGCCCCGCGGGGAACCCGCGAACTTATTGTAAGCGGCGGCGGCGCGCTTAACCCTGTTCTGCTGGACAATATAGCGGCCTTACTTATGCCTGCGGGCGTAAGGGTGCGCTCCTGCGCCGCGCTTGGCCTGCACCCGCTCGCCAAAGAACCGGCCTGCTTTGCGCTGCTGGCCTGGCTGGCCCTTCAAGGCCGCGTAAACCACTGCCCCTCCGCCACCGGCGCACGCGCCCCGCGGGTACTCGGGAAAATACTTCCAGGGCGAAAAAAATGATTCGGCGGGATAATATCCGCTTCCCGGATTTGAATGCTATGTCTCCGGAATACAACACTGTCCTATGAACAGCGATAAACAAGAGTCCCGCCCGTTTAATTCTAAAATTTCACTTATACTCCGGGCTTTCAAGTACCGCAACTACCGGCTTTTTTTCGGCGGGCAGTGTATTTCCCTGGTCGGCACCTGGATGCAGTCCGTTGCGCTCAGCTGGCTGGTGTACAGGCTGACGGGTTCGCCTCTGCTGCTGGGGATAACCGGATTTGCCAGCCAGGTCCCCAGCCTGCTGCTGGCGCCGCTGACCGGGGTCGCGGCCGACCGTTTTGACCGGCGCAAGATCATAATGATCACGCAAACACTAGCCATGCTGCAGGCTTTGGGGCTTGCGCTGCTGGTGCTTTACGGGCGGCCGCAGGTCTGGCAGATAATCTCTCTGGCCGCCGTTTCCGGGTTAATAAATGCCTTTGACATGCCGGCCCGGCAGGCCTTTATTGTGGAGATGGTGGAGAGGCGCGAGGATCTGGCCAATGCCATCGCCCTTAATTCCTCGATGTTCAATTCGGCCAGGCTTATCGGCCCTTCCATCGCCGGCGTCTGTATTGCGGCTTTTGGCGAGGGGGTCTGCTTCCTCCTCAACGGTCTTTCCTATATAGCCGTTATCGCGGCGCTGCTCGCCATGCGCATTAAGCCCAGGCCCGCGGCCAGGGCCGGAAGCGGCTTTATCCCGGGTTTCCTGGAGGGGGTCTCATATTCCTTCGGTTTCCCGCCGATCAAATACATAATGCTGATGCTTGCCCTGGGGAGCCTCCTGGGCATGCCTTACGCCGTGCTGATGCCGGCTTATGTCAAGGATGTGCTGCACGGCGGGCCCCAGACGCTGGGTTTTCTTATGGCTGCTTCCGGCGCGGGGGCGCTTGCGGGCGCGCTCAGGCTGGCGGGGCGCAGAAACCCGGCGGGCCTGGAGCGCGGCATCCCGCTGTTTACCGGGCTTTTCGGAGCCGGTCTTACGGCATTCTCCCTGGCCGGCACTTTCGCGCTGTCTGCGGCTTTCCTTTTTATCGCCAGCTTCGGCCTTATAAGTTTTATGGCCTCGGCGAACACCGTAATACAGACGCTGGTGGATGAGGATAAACGCGGCCGCGTGATGGCTCTCTACTCGGTGGCCTTCATGGGCATGGCCCCTTTCGGCAGCCTGCTTTCGGGGTGGGCGGCCAGCCGCCTGGGCGTGGCGCATACCATGTCTTTGAACGGGCTTTTCGTGCTGGCCGGATCGGCGGCTTTCGCCACCCGCATGAAGGTTATAACCGCCCACGCCGACACCGTATACGGGCGGCTAGCCCTGGGCGCTGAGGCGGCACTGGAACTGGGCGAAGCCGAAAGGGCGGAGAGACCTCTGTAGACCGCATTTTTTTGTAGAATTTAGATGTTATGGAAAAACGTAACAGGGTTATACTTTCCTCGGATATTAAAACCATTCTGAAGAACGTTTCGCGCACGCTTTACCTGAGCGTGAACATACTGCCCGAACCGGTAAAGACCTCCATGGGGATGGGCTACCTGCTGTGCCGCGTGATGGATACGGTTGTGGACTGCGCGGCGGTCTCCGGGGCGCAAAAGCTTGAGATCCTGGCGCTGATGCGCGGCCTGGACAAGCCGGGGAATCCGGACGAACTGCTCCGCCGTATCAGCGCCCTTTCCTCGGCGCCGGCGGCCCGCGCCGAGCACGAGCTGCTGCTCAGGTTCGGCAAGATACTTTCGCTTTACGGGACTTTCCCCGCGGATGACCGCGAGCTTTTTTCCGAGCTTATAGGCGGCGTGGCCGCGGGGATGGAAATGGACGTTAAATGTTTCGCGCCGGGAGCGCCCCGGGCTTTTAAAACCGCGCTTGACCTGGAACGCTACTGCTTTCTCATAGGCGGCGGGCCCGGGATTTTCTGGGCCCGGCTCTACCGGAAAGCCATGCGGTGCTCAAGCAGGTCTGTCCTGAATTTTCCGTCGGAAAAAGACGCCGAGATGATCGGTTCCGCCCTGCAGATGACCAACATCCTTAAAGACATGGCCGCCGACCTCAAGCTGGGCCGCTGCTATATTCCGCAGGACGACCTGGATTCTAAAAATCTCAGGCCGGCGGACCTTCTCGATCCTGAAAACATGGGCAGGCTGCGGGAAATAGTTGTTAAATGGCTCTCCTGGGCGGTGGACCGCCTTGACCAGTGCGAGGCTTTTGTTTCCGCCGTTCCCAAAACCGAACTGGCCCTGCGCGCAGCGGTTATCTGGCCTGTTTACTGGGCGATGGACACGCTTGAGGAAGCCGCCCATTCCAACCTGCTTGACCCGGCGGACCGCCCGCGCGTCAGCCGCAACCGTATTTACGCTACCATAGCGGCTACCCCGCCGCTGTTGCTCAGCAATACCGCTTTCGCCCGCGGTTACCGCTTCCGGCGCGAGACGCTTATAGGTTCCATAACCGGCGGTAATTACGAGGGGAAAACCTTATGAAAATAGCCGCTGCGGTTTGCGCGGGCCTGCTCCTGGCGGGAGGCTGCGCGCGGCCCTTGCTGCCGGCCGAAAAGGAAGAGGCGCGCCGGGCCGGGCTTGAACTGCAGTCGATAATGGATATGGCGGCTTCCAGGCAGGTACCGCCGGTGGAGTTCGAGCTGGGCTCTGCCAAACTGTTGGAGTCTTCCCGGCCTCTTTTAGACAGGGTGGCAGACATCCTGCTGAAACACAATCAACTTAAGCTTATCGTGTCGGGGCACACTGACGACACAGGTTCCGATGAGTTTAACGAAACGCTCGCTCTTCAGCGTGCCGGCGCCGTAAAAATGTACCTGGCTACCAAGGGAGTTTATCCGGATTACGTCCGGGTTTACGGTTTCGGGGCAAAGCTCCCGGTTTTGAACGAAAAATCGGAAAAAGCCCGCGCTCTTAACAGGCGCGTAGAATTCCGCATCACTACCAGGGACTGGGAAAGCGTCTATTAGACAGTCCCGGAATTTGATAGTTTAGTAGCCTGTAATAAAGAAAAAAACCCCGGTCTCCCGGGGTTTTTCTCCAAGCGCCGTTCAGCAGCCGGCCTACTCCTTGTCGTATTCCTGTTCCAATCTCCTGTACTTATAAGCGAATTTACCGGGTTGCCCGTGGGGCAGGCTCTCGTCGCTCCATTCGAATTCCATTTTACCTATGCGTACCAGGTCCCTGGGCTGGGCTCCCGCCTTCTTAAGGGCTTTATCCAGGCCGATGATCTTGAATATGCGGCGCACGCGGTCCCAGGAATCAACCTGGGTGAAGTTGGTCATAGAGATGAGTTTCTCTATCCTCAGGCCTGTTATCACGTAAATACCGTCGGCGTTAACGTTGATCTTGAAGCCGGTGCCTACCGGCTTCATGTCATGGGGGCCCGGCTCGGCGGCGGCCTGGTAAAGTTCCGTCTCCTTAATGGACGGCAGCAATTTTATTATCTGGTCCAGCAGGTGGGAAACTCCCTTTACGGTGGCCGCCGAAATAAGAAAGACCCCGCGTTTCTTGAACTTTTTTTTCAGGGTTTCAAAGACCCCGGCGGCTTCCGGGAGATCGGATTTATTTACCACCAGGAGCGTCAGTTTTTTCCCCAGCAGCGGATGGTAGCTCTTAAGTTCCTTTTCTATTACCCGTACGGCTTTTTCCGGCTTCATGCCTTCAAAGCCGCAGGGGTCCACAAGGTGCACCAGCAGCTTTGTCCTCAGTATATGCTTAAGGAACGTGACTCCCAGGCCGCGGCCTTCGTG
The DNA here is from genome assembly GCA_036171915.1 of Elusimicrobiales bacterium. Lineage (GTDB taxonomy): Bacteria > Elusimicrobiota > Elusimicrobia > Elusimicrobiales > UBA9959 > UBA9959. The sequence continues at coordinate 27,553 of JAVHRY010000113.1, forward strand.
GGCCCCTTCAATGATGCCCGGGATGTCCGCCGCCGCGAAACTTTTCCCTTTGTGGGTTACCATGCCTATATTGGGGTTCAGCGTGGTGAAAGGATAGCCCGCTATCTTGGGGCGGGCGGATGAAATGGCGGCCAGCAGGGTTGATTTGCCGGCGTTGGGAAAGCCTATCAGGCCTACGTCGGCAAGGACGCTGAGTTCCAGCCTTGCCTCAAAATCGTCACCGGGTTCTCCCATCTCCGAAATCTTAGGCGCCGTGTTGAACCGGGTTTTAAAAGCGGTGTTGCCCCTGCCGCCCCGCCCGCCTTTGGCCACCTGGAAGCGCTGGCCTATCTCTTTAAGGTCGGACAGCACCGTTCCGTCGCGCCTTATTACCGTCCCGCAGGGCACGTAAACAGTAACGTCTTCGCCTTTGGCCCCGTCCATGCGCTTGCCTCCGCCGGGAGTGCCGTCATGCGCGGTAATGTGGGGGTGGCAGGCTATCTCGGATAGGGTGGTGACGTTCGAAGTGGCTTCGAACCAGATGCTCCCGCCGTGGCCGCCGTGGCCGCCGTCCGGGCCGCCGTACGGGATATATTTTTCCCTGCGGAAAGAGCAGGCGCCTCTCCCTCCGTCGCCCGCCTTAAGATATACGCGGGCTATGTCGATAAAACCCGAAACATTGCGCCGGTCCCTTGTTCTTTGCATAAGATATGGTAATAAAAAACCTCCTGAAAGCGTGCGCGCCCAGGAGGCTTTTTCCTTTTAGAAAGGTTATTTAGCTGCGGGGTAAACGCTAATCTGCTTCTTGCCGCGTTTGGCCCACTCGAACTTAACTACGCCGGTGACGATGGTGAACAGCGTGTCATCCGAGGCCCGCCTGACGTTTTCCCCGGGCAGGAACTTGGTGCCGCGCTGGCGGACCAGGACTTCCCCGGCGTTCACGGTCTGGCAGCCGTAGCGTTTTACGCCCAGTCGCTGGCCGTGGCTGTCGCGCCCGTTAGTGCTTGAACCCTGTGCTTTAGTATGCGCCATAGTGACCTCTGTAATAAAACAAGCGGCGTCCGGCCTGTAAATTTGCCGTACGACCCGGAACCAGGAACTATGCCAACTGGATATCCTTCACTTCTATCTCAGTAAGTTCCTGGCGGTGGCCCGAAGCTTTTTCGTAAGCTTTCTTAGTTTTCTTCCTGAAAACTATTATTTTGTGGCCCTGTAGGTGCCGGATTATCCGGGCTGTTACTTTGGCGGCCGGAGACTTTGAGGCCGTAGCGTTTTTTTCTTCCTGTGAAGCCGACCAGAGCGCCTTGAAGGTAACTTCTTCGCCTTCCTTGGCCGTCAGCTTTTCAACGTGGAGAATTTCGCCGGGGACTACCCAGTACTGCTTGCCGCCTGTTTCAATTATTGCGTACATAGTATGTATATGATATCAAAAAATAACGAAACAGGCAAATTTTAATTTAAGCCGGCGCGGCAACCGGGACCTTCGGCGGATTTCAGGGACTTTCGGCCTAGCAGGCTTTGGGCCGTTGGCCACTTACAAAGTATAACTTTTTATCCCATACTATAGATATGGCAGCCTGCAACAGGGAGAGTTCAATGAACAGATCAAGCATGTTTATTATGGCGGCCTGCGCCGTGTTCGTTTTCAGCGGCTCCGCCGGCGCCGCAGAGAAAGTGCTTGTCGCGCTTAACCTCCCGGTCAAAAGCGGAATAAATATTTCAACTCCCCGGCTTCCGGCGCCTACTACCTCCCAAATTATGACGGGGGGGGAGGACAGCGATTTTGACGCGCTCAGCGTTAACGACCCGCTTTACCGCGAGGGCTCCAAAGAATTGCTTGAACAGATCTCAAAGCAGGAGGCCGCCAAGCCCGCGGTGAAGAGCGTGCCTAAACCGGCGCTGCGCGACGCCCCTGTTTCAAAGAAGGTTCCCGGAGCGGTCCCCGCCGGCGGCAGCCCCGCCGTAAAGAAAGTGCGGGGAAAAAAGCCCGTTCACTCCGATCCCGTTAAGGCAAAGAATATCCTGTAGGCCGCGTTTTCGGCCGGTAAAAAAGCCCGCCCGGCAGGCGGTTTTTTGCTTTGCCGTGTTTATAAATCATAAAATAGTACGGAACTAACTGGCGGAGGGCTTAATGATGAATGAAATAATCGAACCTTTCATGCAGCCGATACTTGACATCTGGGCGCTTTTTTCCCTCTATGTCCCCAAGCTCGTTGCGGCTTTTACTTTTGTGCTTTTCGGGCTTTTTATCGCCCGTGTCTTAAGTTCGCTGCTGGAACAGTTCCTGCGCAAAATAAAGCTGGACACTTATACCAGCAGTGTCGGCATAAATGAAATCCTTATAAGGTTCGGGTTCGGCAAGTCCTTCTCCCGCATGCTGGCCTTTATCGCTTACTGGGCGCTGCTGCTGGTCTTTTTCGTTACGGCCGCCAAGATCCTGGGCCTTACCGTCATCTCCGATATCCTGGAACGGTTCATCCTTGTTTTCCTTCCGCACCTGGTGGCGGCTATCTTTATCGGTTTCGGCGGGCTTATGTTCGCGCGCTTTATGGGCGATGTGGTGCTGAATTCGGCCACTTCGAATAATCTTAAGGGCGGGCGCTCGCTTTCCAAGATAGTCAACTTCATCATCATTCTCTTTACCCTTATAGCGGCGATAGAGCAGCTGGGGATAGAAATGAAGATGATCCGCAACGGGGTAAATATCCTTTTCGCCGCTATGGGGCTGGCTTTCGCCATAGCGGTGGGCCTGGGCACCAAAGACATCGCCCACGACATCATACGCGGCATGCTTACTGAAAACAAAGAGGAAAAGTAGGGCGTTGCTCAACAAGCCGGCAGAGAAAGGGGCCGCGG